>NZ_BSNG01000004.1 GCF_030159855.1 Devosia yakushimensis
CTGGCCCGCGAGGCCCAGTCGCGCCTGCCGGCCAATGCCGCGGCGCGCCTGCTCGAAGCCCGCGCCGACCTCGCCCTGGGCGACATGTCCGCTGCCCGCGAGCATTACCGCGCGCTCATCGCCAGCGAGAAAACCGCCGTTGCGGCCCTGACCGGTCTTTACGACCAGGCCCGCACCCAGAACCGTCCGGAAGCCGCCCTCACCTTCGCGCGCAAGGCGCTGGCCCTGGCGCCGGCCAGCGGCTGGGCCGCCGAAGCCGTCTTCGACGACCTGACCCGGCGCGGCCAATGGGCCGAGGCCGTGGCCATGGTCAATGCCGAAGCCGTAAGCAGCCGCGAGGCCCGCGCCGTCAAGCGCCGCCGCCAGGCCGTGATCGAAACCGCCCGCGCCCGTGAGGCCGAAACCAGTGCGCCGCTTTCCGCGCTTGACCATGCCCTTACGGCCCTCAGACTCCTGCCCGATTTCGTGCCAGCCGCATTGATCGCCGCACGCATCCACATCAATCGCGGCGAGACGCGCAAGGCCATGAGCCTGTTGCGGCGCATCTGGCGCTCCACCGGCCATCCCGATATCGCCGCGCTCTATGCCCATGCCCAGCCCGGTGCCTCGGCCATCGACCGGCTCAAGCGCCTGGGCGAGATCATCGAAACGCCACCCCCGCACCGGGCGGCCGGCATGGCTCTCGCCCGCGCCGCCATCGACGCCTATGACTGGCCCCGTGCCCGAGCGGCGCTGGAACCCTTTGCCGGCGCCGACGCCACCCAGGGCGTTGCCAGCCTCATGGCCGAGATCGAGGAAGGCCAATCGGGCGACCAGGGCAAGGCACGCGAATGGCTGGCCCGCGCCGTGCGGGCGCCGCGCGATCCAGCCTGGACCGCCGATGGCCTGGTGAGCGACGAATGGGAGCCGATTTCCCCCGTTACCGGCCGGCTCGACGCCTTCGAATGGAAAGTGCCGGTTTCGGTCACCGGCCGCCCGGTGCCCCCGCCTGCCCCACCCGGTTTGCAATTGCCCGCCGCCGACCCCGCCTTGCCTCTTGCACCGGCGGAAAACCCAACGTAAAAGACCCAGCGTTCCGCACCGCGGAAAGCCGCTTTAGCTCAGTTGGTAGAGCACATCATTCGTAATGATGGGGTCGCGTGTTCGAGTCACGCAAGCGGCACCACGCCTTCCCATATTGCCGCGGTTGATCCTGTTCCCGGTGCCGGGGCCAAGCGGTCTGCTGCGCGTCGCCATGAGCCCTTCGATGACCGATAAACAGCCTTTGCCCACCAAGCTCATCGTGCTGCTCGCTTTTGACAAAGGCGAGGATGGCGATCTTGTGCCCGCCTTCGAGGCCCGCGAAATGCGCGACGAATCCACCGCCATCCGCACCGGCCGCGATCTTGCCAGCCGGCATGCCGGCGTCATCGCCTGGTCGCGCTCGGCCGATCTGGTCAATGGCGAATTCGGCGATCCGGTTGTGCTGTTTCAGCAGGGCGATGTGCCGGATCTGGAATAGACCGGTCCCTAGCCATGCCGCCGGTTTGCCCGGCCCATGCGCCGCGGTGCATTGAGCCGGCCGATCAGTTCGGCAATATCGCGCGCTGGTAGCGGCCGGCTGAAGAAATAGCCCTGCACCTGCTGCACCTGCGTCTGCTCGAGCACCACATTGAGCTGGGCTTCGGTCTCGACGCCCTCGGCGACCACGATGAGATCGAGATCGCGCCCAAGCCGGGCCACATTGGTCAAAAGGCGCTTGGATTTCTCGTTGCTGGCAATATCGGCCACGAAGGAGCGGTCGATCTTGAGCTTGGTAAAAGGCAGGGCGTGCAGATAGCTGAGCGAAGAATAGCCCGTGCCGAAATCGTCGAGGGCAATCGCGATGCCCTTGGCGGCCAGCGCCGTCAACAGGCGCTTGGCGATTTCATGCTCCTCGATCACCGCCGTTTCGGTGACTTCGATTTCGAGCCGCGCCGGATCGAGCCCGGAACGGGCCAGTGACCGCCCGATAACGGCCTCGAGATCCATGCCGCGGAAATCGCGCGCCGAGATATTGACCGCAACGCTGACCACGCCGGGCCATTGACTGCATTGGCTGGTTGCCGTGCTCACCACCCATTCGGTAATTTCGGAAATCAGCCCCATTTCCTCGGCCAGCGGAATAAAGGTCGAGGGCGCGACCAGCCCCAGTTCGGGATGGTTCCAGCGCGTCAGCGCCTCGCAGCTCACGATCCGGCGCGTGCCGATATCGACCAGCGGCTGAAATGCCAGGGTGAGCTGCCCATGGCGTAGTGCTTCGCGCAGATCGGCCTTGAGCCGCTGGCGATAATGATAGTCGATATCCATCTGGGCATGAAAAATCTGGCTTCTGGCCTTGCCGTCGCTTTTGGCCGAATAGAGCGCCAGATCGGCCTTGGTCATCAGCTCCTCAAGGCCTTCCTCGATATTGGCGCTGGTGACCAGGCCAATGCTGACATTGGCATTGAGCGTCATGCCATCGAGCAGAAAGGGCGCGCCAAAAGCCTCAAGCACCGCACCGGCCTGCCGATTGGCGGCTGCCGGATCGGGGATCGAGCGGCAATAGACGACGAATTCGTCGCCCCCCAGCCGCGCCAGTATCGTTTCGGCCGGCGTCGCGGCCCGCAGCCTCTGCGCCACCTGGGTCAGCAATTGATCGCCCGCGATATGGCCGGACGTATCGTTGACATGCTTGAAGTCATCGATATCGACAATCATCAGCGCCACCGTCCGGCTGCCATCATTGGCATTTTGCCGGCCGGCCAGATCTTCGGTGGCCAGCTCGCCGAAATAGCTGCGATTGGGCAGGCCGGTCAGCGCATCGTGCCGCGCCATGAAGGCGATGCGCTCCTCGGTATCGACCCGGGCGCTGATATCCTCGAACAGCAGCACGCAGCGCTCCTGCCGCACGCTCACCGTCACCTCGTAGTAGAGGCCGCCGGGCAGGCTGAGCAGCACTTTGCCTGATTGCCGCCGGCCGATCATGTCGAGCAGCCTGTCCACCGCCGTACGCGGCAGCCGGCCATCCTCGCCCATGGCGGCCAGGGTCGCGGCAAAAGGCCGGCCCAGCAGATCACGGGCGCCCAACGCCGCGAAACTGCGCGCCGCCCGCTCGTTGACCACCGAGACGATGCCCGCTTCATCGAGCATGCACAGGCCATGTTCGAGCGTGGCCATGGCCATGTCCAGCTCCGCCGCCAGCCGCGTAGCCTCGACCCGGCCATGCACCGCGCTCAGCAGCAGCGCGCGGATATCGGCGGCCAGCTTGCGGAAACCGGCCAGCATGGCACCCAGCAGCGCTGCCAGCGCGATATGATAGAGATCGCCATGCAGGGCATAGCCCGCCGTGAGCGGCACGATGATCAGCAGCATCTGGATGGTGACCAGCCGGTCGAGCCCGAAATTGCGCGCGCAGATGCGCACCATGACCGCAATGGAGACCGAGGCGCTGGCCAGCTCGGCAAAGGGGTCGCGCACAATGACCATGGCGACGAAACACCAGCTGCCATAGGCCAGGGCCAGCAGGCCTCCGCTGACCACCGCGCGATGCTCCCAATATTGGGCCGCCTGCGCGTCGTCGCTGTCTATGGCTGCGCGCCAGAACGCGCCGATATCGGCATAGCGGACCAGGCCAAGCACCACAAAGGCGAGAGTGACCAGAACCAGCGCGGCGGAATTGGCATGCTGGGCGGTCAAACCGGCTATGATGGCCGTGGCGAGAACCCCGGCCAGCATCGACCGCCTGTCGCCATGGACCGAGCGGATGATGGACACGTAATCGAGCGCCGGCATCGATTTTCGGGCCGAGGTAAACACCCTTTGTCCCCAATATATTGGGGCGATATCAGGCGCTTGAGGCATTAAGAACGCCTTGCCGAACCGCTTTTCCGCTGGGAAAGGTGAACAAGCTTTTAACGGGCTTTGCGAAGGCAGCGCCTTGGAAGCGTCGCTTTGCCCGGTTAAACCGCTGGTGGAAACAATAAAAGGAGGGCGGTGGCATGACGGAAAAGCTCACGGGCGGAGCGCTTGAGGATGGCCTTCAAACCCTCAATGGCTGGGTTTACGACGAAGCCGCCGGCGCGATCAGCCACGCCTTCAAGTTCAAGACCTTTTCCGAGGCTTTTGCCTTCATGAGCCGGGTGGCACTAGCCGCCGAAAAAGCCGGCCATCACCCCGACTGGTCCAATAGCTACAATAGCGTCACCATCACGCTGTCGACCCATGACGCCGGCGGGCTGACCGGCAAGGACATCGCCCTGGCCAGGGCCATCGACGCGATATTGGCCTAGCACCCGCGCTCAATGGAAATTGCGCCCCCCGGGCAAGGCCGCATAGGCCTGCCGTCGGGCCTTTTCCACTTCGAGCAAGGCCCGTCGGTCCCGCCCCGGCGGCGAACCAGACCTGGCTTCGTCGCCATGTGCCAGCATGCGCGCGCCGATATCCTGGCCATGAGCGAGATCGAGCAGATGGTGCGTCATGTCGGTCACCTGCTCGGCAATGATATGGATGACAAGTCCTTCGCGCTGCAATTGACCCCGCACCGCCAGCATGCGCGCACCCAGGATCGTCTTGCGATAGGCCTCAAAGACCTTGGGCCAGATCACCACATTGGCAATGCCCGTTTCATCCTCGAGCGTGGCAAAGATCACTCCGCTCGCCGTGCCCGGCCGCTGGCGCACCAGCACCAGCCCCGCCACCTCGATGCGCCTGCCCGGCGTGACATCCTTGAGCCGGTCCGAACGCACGACATGGCGAGCTTCGAGCAGCGGCCGGACGAATTGTAGCGGATGACCCTTGAGCGAAAAGGAGAGGGTCGAATAATCGTGGATCACCTCCTCGCCCGGCAGCATGGACGGCAAGTCCGCCTCGCACTCCCGTTCCGTTTGCACCTGTCCCGCCGCCTCGAACAGAGGCAGCGTATCGGCGCCATGAGTGCCGATCAGCCCCTTGACCGCCCAAAGCGCCTCGCGCCGCGATAATCCCAGAGACGCAAAGGCATCGGCGCGGGCGAGTTTTTCGAGACTGGCAATGGGCACCTGGGTCCTGAGCCAGAGATCGCGGACGGAATCATAGCCGCCTCCACGACGGGCGACGATAATATTGATATCGGCCTCCGCCACCCCGATCGCATGGGTAAGTCCCAGCCGGATCGCCTTGTTCGAACGGATGTCTTCCTTCATCTCGGCATGCTGCAACCAGAGATGATCGCGGGCCATGCGGTGCGTACCGTCTTCCTGTACGCAGTTCTCCAACACGCATTCGAGATCGGACAGGTTCACATCGACCGGCCGCACCTCAACCCCGTGTTCGACGGCATCGCGGATAATCTGGGATGGAGAATAAAACCCCATCGGCTGGCTATTGAGCAAAGCGGTCGCGAACACATCGGGATAATGGCATTTCAGCCAGCACGAGGCATAGACCAGCAGCGCAAAGGACGCCGCATGACTCTCGGGAAAGCCATATTCGGCAAAGCCCTTGATCTGAGAGAAGCAGCGCTGCGCGAATTCGAGGGGATAGTTGTTCTCGATCATCCCCTTGATGAAACGCTGCTCGAAGATTTCAATTTTTCCGGTTCGCCGCCAGGCAGCCATGGCCCGCCGTAGCTGATCGGCCTCGCCGGGGGAGAAACCCGCTCCCTTAATAGCCATTTGCATAGCCTGTTCCTGGAACAGGGGAATGCCCTTGGTTTCTTTAAGGACTTGATCGAGTGGATCATTGGGGTCGGCCTCCCATGGGTCGGTCCCATCGCGCCGCTTCAGATAAGGATGAACCATGCCACCTTGAATTGGGCCCGGCCGGACGATGGCAACCTCGATCACCAGATCATAGAATTTTACCGGTTTGAGTCTAGGCAGCATCGACATCTGCGCCCGGCTTTCAATCTGGAATACACCCAGCGTATCGGCCCGATGCGTCATGGCATAGACGCGCTCCTTGGCATAGGGGCCCTGCCCGGTTTCCTCGGCCAGCAATTCGGTCAACTCCAGCTTGCGCTGGTAATGGATCTGCATTAGCTCGAAGGCCCGCCGCAGGCAGGAAAGCATGCCCAGCGCCAGCACATCGACCTTGAGAATAGCCAGGGCGTCGATATCGTCCTTGTTCCATTCGATGATATTGCGGCTATCCATGGCCGATTTTCCGATCGGTACCAGGCTTTCCAGCGAGTCGCGGGTAATGACGAAACCGCCCACATGCTGGGAGAGATGACGCGGAAAACCGCGCAGCACTTTGACCACTTCGAACATCTGCGCCAGCACGGGATCGTCCGAATTGAGCCCGATGGCGCTCACCCCCGCCAGATCGAGGCTGGAGCCCCAGCCCCAATGGAGCTGATTGAAGGCATTGATCGTATCGTCGGAGACGCCAAACACCTTGGCCGTTTCACGAATGGCGCTTTTGGAGCGGTAGGAGATGACATTGGCCGTCAGGCCCGTGCGCTTGCCGCCATATTTCTGGTAGACATATTGCATCACCTCTTCGCGCCGCTCGTGTTCGAAATCGACATCGATATCAGGTGGCTCATCCCGTTCGGTGGAGATGAAACGGCCGAAAACCAGAGTCCTTTGGTTGGGATCGACTTCTGTAATCCCAAGGCAGAAACAAACGCTCGAATTAGCAGCCGACCCCCTTCCCTGGCACATAATCTTGCGATCATGCCGGGCATACATAACGATGTCATGCACGGTTAGGAAATAAGCGGCATAGCCTTTGTAGCCAATGAGGCAGAGCTCGGACCAAAGGCTGCGCTTGATTTTTTCGGGAACACCTTCCGGATAGCGCTTGCCCGCACCCTCCCAGGTTAGCCGCTCCAATGTCTGTTGCGCCGTTTCGCCATCACCGATGGTTTCCTCGGGATAATTATACTTGAGCTGGTCGAGCGAAAAATCGATGCGAGCGAGGAAGCGCTGGGTTTCCGCGATTGCCTGGGGGTGATCTTCGAACAGGCTGGCCATTTCCCGCGCCGGTTTCAGATGCCGTTCGGCATTGGCGGCGAGCCGCCAGCCGGCATTTTCGAGCGTCAGGTGCTCGCGGATACAGGTCACCACATCCTGCACAATGCGCCGGGACGGGGCGTGATAGAGCACGTCATTGCTCGCCAGCAGCGGCACGCCATGCCGCTTGGCAAGCTGGTCGAGGCGGTTGAGCCGGGCCCGGTCATTGCCATCAAAGCGCAGCGAGCCGGCGAGCCAGACCTGCATGCGTGCCTTGTCCGCGAGCTCTCCCAGCACACGTTCGCTCAGACCCCAATCGGTCTCTTCGGGTATGAAAATAAACAATTGCCCCTGGGCAAAATTCTCGGTTGGCCCCTGCTCGCTTGGCGATGCCGGCCCGCCCGAGCCGAAGAGATCGCTGAAGAACAGTACCGGCTTACCCTTTTCGCCGCGCTGATTGGCCACGGTGAGGAGTTTGCAAAGCCGTCCATAGGCCAGCCGGTCGGTGGGATAGGCGATAATGTCGGGCGTGCCGTCGGCAAAGCACAGCCGCACGCCAACCAGATAGCGGAAACCAGCAAATCGCTCAGGAAACTGCTCCTTGAGATCCCGCGCCTTCACATAGCCGCGCACCACGCCAGCAAAGCTGTTGCGATCGGTAACGCCGAACCCGGCAAGCCCCATGAACATGGCCCCAGCAACCATTTCCTCTGGATGGGAGCCGCTATGGAGGAAGGAAAAATTGGTGGTGGAGACCAGTTCGGCATAGGAGGGAGCGGGCAATGGCGCCGGCTTCCGGGATGGCTCTCGCGGCGTGAAGTCGACGACCTGGTTCATGCGAAAAACCCATGCAGGTACCACACCGCCGGCTCGCCTGGCTGATGGAAACCCTGCCGATAGATCCAGAAGCGGCGGCCGGTTTCGTCCTCGACGACATAATAATCGCGCGTCGCAGCATCGGGATCGTGCAGCGGCAGATCGGGAATATAGGGCGGTTGCTCGCCCTTTTCGGGCCTTGTGGCCAGCACCAATTGCAGCCGCTGGCCGCTGCGCCACCACTCGGCCCCCAGCCGCTCGGGTCCCGAGGCCCTTTCGATCTTGTAGCTTTCCCGCCGCCAGGTCATCGAGGCCGGCAGACCATGCGGCACCTCGGCATTGATGGCCACCGGTTCGGGCACCGGCAGCAGCCGCAAGGGGCGGACCAGCGCCGGCCGCGTGCCGGCGCCGGCCGGATCATTATTCGCCACCAGGGCCGGAACCAGCCGCGCTGCCCGCTCCGGAATATGGCTGGCAACCAATTGCGTCCGCAGCACTGCCAGCGATCCCAGCCGGCTGCTCATCCGGTCGTTGAGCTGGTCGAGATCCTCGGCGACATCCTGATGTGAAAAGGCACCCAGTTGCGCCGCATCGAGCCCGGCCACCGAACTCACCGCCAGCCGGATCATATCGATGCCGAAACCGGCATCGTAAGCCCCTTCCAGCCGTTCCGAGCGATGGGTGAAGAGCTTGGTGATATGCTCGGGATCGCGGCTGAGCCGGGCCGAATTGACCGAAAGGGTCATCACCTGATGGTCCACCCGATAGAGAAAGAGATGAAAGGCCTGCCCGCCCAGCCCTTCGGTTTCGAGGCGAATTGCCAATTGGATGGCCAGGTCATGGGCGGTCATCAGCACATCGTCCATCAACCCGATGGGGTCGGCGAAGCGGCGCTCGGCATAGCGCTCAGCCAAAGGCAGGCGCGGCGTCATCCGCTCTTCGATCATGCCATAGGCCTGATCGAGCCGGGTCAGTAGGGAAATGCCGAACCGGGCCTGCAGCGGCTTGCGTTCGCGCCCCCGCAATGGGCCGATGGTCTTGAGCCCCATCTGCGTGAGGCCGGCGATCTGGGCCTGGTCGAGCCGCAGCGCCGCGACCGGCAATGCATCCAGCACCGGTTCGAGATCGCCTGTTTCCACCACCTGGCTGCGGGCAAAATGGCTGATGGCCCAGGCTGCCCCAATGGTGGGAGCAATGGCGCCTGAAACCGTATAGCCCAGCTCACGCAGCCGGGTCAGCACCATGGCCAGCATGGCCCGCTCGCCCCCGAAGAGATGGGCCACCCCGGTAATATCGAGCACCAGATCGCCATAGCCGGCGCTCTCTTTCATCACCGCAACCAGGGGGCTGGCATTGGAGTGCCAATCGGCGAAATCGGCAAAAGCCGCTTCGAGCAGCGGGCGATTGAGTTCCTGTACGGTGAGCCCGGGCACCATGGCGCGCGCATCGGCCAGGTTCTGTCCCACGCTGAGACCGCTCCGCGCCGCCTCGCCATCGATGGCGGCCAGCCGCAACCCGCCCTTTATCCGCTCGTAAAGCGCCAGCGGAGCCTTGAGTGAGCCATCACCCCGCTTGAGGTAATCGGTCGGCCAGAACGGCAGGAACAGCGCGAGATAGCGGCGCGCCGGCAGCGATCCGGTCTTGAGAGCGACGTTGAGAAGCGATTGCTGAAAATCCATTTTCCGTCCAACCGAGCAGCCATTCGGTCTGTTTGATAAGCGTTCCCTTTTCCAGTTGCGCCCGCCATCGCAAGGGCCCGGGCGCCTTGGCGTCGTAGCGCTGCCGCGCACTGGGGGCCGGCAGCAGGCGCCAGCGCAGATGCGCCGCGCTTGCCTCGCGCCCCGCGCCATAGCGCAGGAGGAAGATCGAACTGCCCGTTTCGGCCGCCCTGAGGCTCAGCCGCCGGCTGGCCGTGAAATCCAGCAGCCGGGAGGGACTGCCGATATCGGCGATCACCGCCGCCACGGCACGGCAGGCGACCGCTTCCTCGGCCGCCCAGAGCAGCTCGGCCATATTGGCCGTGCGCACCAGGATCAGCGCCTCGGGAGCCAGCCCGAAGCTCACCAGCCCTGGCCCATAGGGCAGACCCAGCTGCTGAGCTTCAGCGGCCAGTTGCAGATAGATGATGGCCAGCCGCTGCTCGCTGAGCAGGCTCCTGGCCTGAGCCAGCGCAAAGCCCAGGATTGCTCCGGCATTGCGGCGCTGGTCGGTGAACACTTCCTGCAGGAGCCCCCCGGCCAGCACCGGAAACCCCTGCGCATCGTTCTTCACCATTGCCCGCGCTTCGGCCAGCGCCGGCTTGCGCTCGATATCGGCAATAGTGTCGCGCAGCGCGGCAAGGCGCTGTTGCCGGTCAGGCAAGCTCATCGCCCCGACCTTTCTTAAGTGAACAAAACAGGAACAATTAGACTCCGTTTGGCCGCAGAGTCGAGTCCTTTTTATTGGGCAGCAGCTGTGGCGGGGCTGCATCAATGCCAGTCAAGACCGCGTGACAGCGGCCGCCGGCCATTGAGAGAATCGAAAGGACTGCTATCTGTCTAAGGCCTGCCTCCCGGCGCGCACCCACATTACCGCCGCGCCCCACAGAGGAGGCCATTCATGTTCGAGGCCATCACCCGCCTGTTCAACAAGCCCGAAAGCGCCCTGTCCGACCACGACCCCAAATTGGCCGTCGCCGCGCTCCTGGTGCATCTGGCTTCCGTCGATGGCCAGGTCAACCAGGAGGAACGCCGGGCGATCAAGGGCGGCCTCATGGATTATTACGATCTCGACGAGGCCGCCGTGGAGCGCCTGGTGGAACAGGCCACGCTGCGCGATGCCGAGGCCGTGGATTTCTATAAATTCACCTCGGCACTTTCCTCGCTCGACAATGACGAGCGCCTCGAAATCGTGCGCATGATGTGGATGGTGGTCTTTGCCGACAAGAAGAACCACGAGCTCGAGGACAATATGGTCTGGCGCGTGGCCGAGCTGATCGGGGTATCCAGCCGCGACCGCACATTATTGCGCCAGCAGATCGGCAAGGCCGAAAGGGCCTGAGTTACCAGGCCTCGAATTTCCCGATCGTCTCGACCTCGTCATTGACGCAATCGAAATCGCCTGCCTTGTCGGCCGCTTCCCGCGCCAGGTCATTGGCATTCTCATTGGCCAGGGCATCGATATAGGCAATATGGCAGCTATTGCCCTCGGCCAATTGCGTCACCACCAGCACCTGGCCCTTGTTCTCTCCGGTTTCGGGGTCCGCGGTGTGATAGCGGACAATGGTGGCTACCGGCAGCCAGCGGCCCGACGCATTGGAGAGGCGCCATTCCAGCTTTGGCCCCAGATTGTTGAACGGCCCCAGCGTCTGTCCGCGCGGCTCCTTGTCGATATTGAAGCCATAGCGGATGGAAAAACGCAGATCGCCCTCGCTGACCAGCATGGGATAGCCCTTATAGCCCGGGCAGGCCCAGCTGGCGCCGAAATCATCGGCATCGAGCACCAGGCATTGGTCCAGGTCGATATCGGTATAGGCGCTGTTGAAGGCGGCATGGGCCGGCAGGGCCAGCGACAGGGCGCAGCAGGCGCCCAAGAGAATCGCCTGTATCGTGGATTTCATGGCGCTTTCCTTTCCGGGGACAAGTTTTTGCCGCGAGCAGCGGGGACAAACGGATAAAGCCAAACTGGCTTGCTTTTGCGGCCCGTTCTGGGCAACAAAAGCCCACTTTCCGCCCCCTTGATGAACGGACTTTGAACGCAAAATGAATATCGACGCGATCCCAATCGGCAAGACCCCGCCCGACGACCTCAATGTCATCATCGAAGTTCCCCTGGGCGGCGAGCCGATCAAATACGAGATCGACAAGGCATCGGGGGCGCTGTTCGTCGACCGCTTCCTCTATACGCCCATGCGCTATCCGGGCAATTACGGCTTCGTGCCCCATACCCTGTGCGGCGACGGCGACCCGCTCGACGTCATCGTCATGAATTCGCGTCCCCTGGTGCCCGGCGCCGTGGTGCGGTCCCGCCCGGTCGGCGTGCTCTTCATGGAAGATGATGGCGGGCAGGACGAAAAGATCATCGCCGTCCCCGTCAGCAAGCTCACCCGCATGTATGACAACATCAAGGATATCGAGGACTTCCCCGAAATCCAGCTCGAGCGCGTCAAGCACTTCTTCACCCATTACAAGGATCTCGAGCCCGGCAAATGGGCCAAGATCGACCGGATCGGCAACCTGGCCGATGCGCGCAAGGTGATCCTGGATTCGATCGAACTGGCCAAGACGCAGAAATAGGCCTTTGTCGGCCCTTTGGCTGAGGCTGCCATTCCCCGCCCCAAGGGTGAGGGACGCCTGGCAGTCTCGGCCGCTTTCCTATTACGGTCATATTCGCCGGGTTCAATCACCGCAGCTTGGAGAGACCGGCATGAACAAAATCGCTTTTCGCGCCATTGGCCTTGTGGCGCTGCTGGCTGGCCCCGCCTTGGCGGAAGATGTCGTCATTCCCTTTGCCACCGACGATGCCGAGATGAATGCGGCCATCGACAAGGCCCGCGCGAGCCTGCCCGAATTCTGGAGCAAGTTTGCCGCCCCGGCGGCCAATGAGGACGATTTTTCGCTCAAGCTGGGCATTTCCGACGGCAGCCAGACCGAGCATTTCTGGTGTGGGCAGATCGAGGGCAATGCGCAGGACGCCACCTGCGTCATCGCCAATGAACCCATCGATGTATTCACCGTCGCCTATGGCGAACGGGTAAAGGTCGATCCCACCGAGATTTCCGATTGGCTCTATTACCGCGACAACAAAATCGTCGGCGCCGAAACGCTGCGGGTCATGCTGCCACATCTGGAAAAGAAGGAAGCCGCCGCCATGCGGGCCCTGCTGGGCGATCCCCAGGACCAATAAACGTTCAGCTCTCTGATCGGCAGCAAACCCTGATCCGGTTCCCTCCCCTTAAGGGGAGGCAGGTCAGCTTTTTCGCGTCGCGAAAAAGCTGGGATCGCGGCTCTCGGCGGCCGGGCGGCAGTTCAATGCAGCGAACGGCGCATGCGATTGTTCCACCACAACAGAACGGCTCCGGCGATCACCACCAATATGCCCACGACCAGCCATTGGCCGCGGCCCGACATGGCGCTGCCGGTCAGCACATTGGCGCCCTGCAGAATCCAGACGGCACCGATAATCAGCAAGACGGCGCCGACGGCATTTCTCAGCATGCTCATAATGTCACCCTCCTTCCTTGGGCGAAGGGTGCGCTTGTGCGAGGTGCACGGCAAATCACGTTGTTGGGGGGCGCCAGGCAGAAGGCTCGCGGTTCCCGGTGAGAGGACCACGAACATCTCTTCAACCCCGATGACACCGCGCTTTTAATGCGCCCAGGTGCAGTCACGACATGAAGTTTGGCTCAATCCCCTGCCAGAATCTCGAAGGCACTCGGCCGCGGCGGGTTGGACAAAGCCGCCGCGATCGCTGCCATGCAGGCCTCCGGCGTCAATGCGCCCGTGTCGACCCTCAGGTCATAAATCCCGGGCACATGCACCGCGCTCTGCCAGCGCAAGACCGGCGGCGGTACCGTGTCGCCCCCCAGATAATGACCATTTTGCGGATCGGCATTGCGTCGCGCCATGATGGTTTCAATGGGGCAATCGACCCCCACGAACAGCACCGGCAGCCCGGCGAGGCGCCGGGCGCATTGCGGCAGGATGCCGAGCGGGCGCGAATAATCATCATGATGGCCAAGATCGGCAACCACATCGAAACCGGCGCGGGCATGGGCGGCAATGGCATCGTAGAGCGCCAGATAGAGCGGGGTCACATTGGGCTCGAGGTCCGGCCGCTCGCCGCCAGGACGCAGGCCGATGCCCGGCAGCAGCGCGGGCGGCAGGGTCCGGTTCTGCGCATCGACGCCCAGATTGATCCATTGGCCGGGCAGGTCGCGCTGCATGGCCGCCGCGATCGAGGATTTGCCGGCGCGCGGCGGGCCATTGAGGATGACGATACGCCCGCTCACAGCTTGCGCCCCGCAATATCCTGCCCGTTCTGGTGCAGGATCAGGCCCGTCGCCGCCCCACTGGCATCGGTTTCAAAACTGATCTGGGCATCGACCTGGCGGTAGAAAAACCGCGTGGCGCTTTCGGGAAAGACTTCGAACTTGTCCTGCCCGCTGGCCTTGACGAAGAGGCGGCCATTTTCGGCGGTGACCGTGAGGTGGAATTCGGGCCCGAGCTGATATTCGCCGGCATAGCCCGGCAGCACGGCCCGATCGATCTCGACCGTGGCGCGCGGCGCGGGCTGGACCGCCAGCGGCAGGCTCGCATCGAGCAGGTGAAAGCCGATATCCTCGATGCCGGTCTGGGTCACCTGATTGGCCAGCACCACCACGCCCTCCCCGCTTTCGCTGTTATAGCCGGCAAAGCTGTTGAAGCCGCCGGTAATGCCATTGTGCCAGACGATTTCGCTGCCGGGATGGGCGAGGATCATCCAGCCCAGCCCGATGCTCATATTGGGGGAACCCGCCGGGCGGGTCCTTGCCAGCATCAGCTCGAAAGCCGGCTTGAGGTCGCTGGGGGCGGCGCCACTGGCCGCGGCGATGAATTTGGCCATATCCTCTGCCGTCGAGCGATAGGCTCCGGCGGGCGCAAAAACATCGAAATCCCAATGCGGCACCGCCGTTCCGGCCGCGTCATGGCCGCTCGCGAAACGGGCCTCATCCACCGGCTGCAGCGTAGTCTCGCTCATGCCGAGGGGGGTGAGGATGCGCTCGGCGACAAGATCGGCATAGGGCTTGGCCGCGACATGGCTGATCGCCTGACCCAGAAGCGCAATGCCGATATTGGAATATTGGAATGTGTCGCCCGGTGCGCGCGGCAGCTCATAGGCGGCAAGAAACGCCGCAAGATTGTCGGCCCCATAGGCGGCATAGGGATTGGCCGGATCGCCAAGGCTCAATTCGGGCGGAATGGGCGGCAGGCCGGCGCTATGGGTCGCCAGATCGAAAAGGGTCATGGCCTGCCCGTCAAAGCCGGGCAATTCGGTATCCCGGGGCAGATAATCGGCAACGGGCTTATCGAGATCCATCCGGCCCTCCAGCACCATTTGGGCCAGCAGCAGATTGGTGAAGAGCTTGGTCAGCGAACCGATTTCGAAAATGCTATGTTCATCGACCGCAGCGCCATCACCGGCAAGTTTACCGCTGGAAACAAAGGTGATATCGGCGCCTGCTATCTCGCCGGCGACAATACCGACACCCTGTTTGTCGCGGGCAATACGGTCGGCAAGGATTTGGCCGATATCGGGAGCGGCCGTCTCCTGCGCCAGGGCGGGAAGCGCGCCCAGGCCGAGCACAAATAGCGTCGCGAACAGAAATTGCATCGAGCCCTCCGGTAAATGCGACCCCTATGCCGCATCGATGGGGCGAGGGTGTGACACAACGCGATCATGGCCCAATAGAGATTTGTCTAGCGCCCCAGCCCCATCCGCGCCAGCAGCCGGTCGCCGCGGATGAATTGGTGATAAAGCGCCGCCCCGATATGGCCCAGCATCAGCACGATCAGCAGCCGCGCCAGAATGCCATGGGCGCTATAGGGCGGCACAGCCGAAAAATCGGGCAAGGGCAGCGCGCCGCCACCGAATATCTGCTGACTGGCGCCGGTCAGCAGAAGCGTTGCCACCCCGCTCGACACCATGACGAGAATGACCCCATAAAGCCCGTAATGCACGCTTTTAGAGGCAATGGCCTGCCAGCCCGGCATGCCGGACGGCGCGGCGGGGCGCCTGTCGGCGGCAAGCCACCACAATATCCGCAACACCGTGAGCACCCCGATGCAGATGCCCATTATGGCATGCACCCGCAGGATCGCCGCCTCCGCCGCAGGGTCAGCGCTGTTGGCGGCGGCCAGCCCGCTGCCCAGCATGGCGAAGATCGTCAGGGCGGTAACCCAATGAATGGTAATGGCCACCAGGCCATAGCGCTCTGCTGTGCTTTTGAGGGGCATGGCAATTGCCTTTCCGCGGGATCAGGTCTAATAGATAGCATACTATGAATAAACATAGCAAGCTATCTAAATGCTGACCCGTGAAACTTCGGCAGGCTATCTCACCAATTGGGCGGCGCGGCTGTTTGCGCGCGAGCTGGAGCGGCAATTGGCGCCCAGCGGCATTTCGCCGGCCTATATGCCCATCATGTTCGCCCTGGCCGATGGCGGGGCGCTGACGCAAAAGGCGCTGGCCCAACGGGCGGCGGTGGAACAGCCCACCATGGCCGCCACGCTCAACCGCATGGAACGCGACGGCTTCATCGCCCGCCGCCCCGATCCGGCCGACAAGCGCAGCGCGCTGATCTCGCTCACCGGGACGGCCATGGCGCTGGTGCCCGAGGTCGAGCGCGTCGTCACCACCATCAACGCCCTGGCGCTGGACCCGCTCGATCCCGATGAGCGGGCCCAATATCTCACGCTGGTCCGCCGGATCATCGCCGTATTGGAGGCGCGTGACGCCCAATATGAGTGAGGCTTACTCGGCCTTTTACTTGGCCAGGCTATAGGTCTGGACCACATTGCCCTTGGACGTGGTGGTGCTGTTGACCAATGTCAGCCGCGTCGTCGCATCGCCCGGCTGGAACAGATGCCGCCGCCCTGCCCCCGCTACCACCGGATGGGTGATCAGCGTCAATTCATCCAGCAGCCCCGCGAACAGCAATTCGCGCACCAGGGTAATGCCCGCCATGGCGGCGATCTCGCCACCCTCCTGGGCCTTGAGCGCGCGGACGAAATCGAAGAAATCGCCCTCGACCAGGCTGGCATTCTGCCAATCCAACTTCCCCTTCAGCGTGCGCGAGGCGACATGCTTGGGCACCCCATTGATGAAATCGGCAAAATCACCATCGGCGGTGGCATTGGGCCAATAGCCCGCCCATTCCTGGTAGCCGACCCGGCCCAGCAATACCGTATCGACCTTGCCCATGACATCGCCGAGAAGCGCGCCCAATTCCTGGTCGAACGCATCGAATTGCCACTGATCGGGAGCCTCGACGACCCCGTCGACGGAATGGAACAGTCCGGCTGTTACTTTACGCATGATGATATTCCCTCTTCCAGCGCCCGTCATGGTCGCCCTTCACCAGCACAACGAGCGGGCCACGACGATTTCGACAGGTTGCGGGAAATTTCGGCCATGCCAAAGCGCCGCCCGGTTGCGGTTTTCGAATGGACGGACGGACCCCGAGACGGCATTCGCCTCGTGAGGAGTTTAGAATGAGACGGACGTCGCCTCGGGGTGCCGGGACTTTTTCGGACGGCGCGATCGCAGACCTCAGCGTTTGCCGTAGCGCCCGCCCGATTGCCTCGTCCGCTCGCCCCGGAGCGGAGCGCGACCCCCACTCCCCCGGCTGGCTTCCGGACGCTCGTCGCTGCAACGCCGCCCGTATCCCGGAAGATGGGAGGAGTATGGGGGAGGTTTTGCGGAGGGGGATAAGTTTTGGGGTTTGGGGCTCTGGGTGCGCTTTAAAGCGCGGTGTCATTCCGGCGAAGGCCGGGATCCATGCTGAGATGGATCAACACGCGCCAGATTGGCTGGTGAAACCATCTGAACCACTCACACACCTTGCGGCTGGGGAGATATCTCGAGATGGGCCCCGGCCTGCCGGGGTGACACCGTGGATGGAGGGCATTTGCGCAAAAGCCCGCCGACCCCCACCCTCAATCCCTCCCCTCAAGGGGGAGGGAGGCAGATCGGGGCAAATTGGCCTCAAGCTCAGCGTCGATTCAAGTTAGGCGGCTATACAAACGAAAACTGGCCTTCCTCCAGGTCCCAACGCACCAACCGCGGATTCTCAGGCCTAAATTGGGCGCCCATTACGGCAAGACCGTCCGGGAAAATGGCTCCCTCTAGACCGCCACGGCTACCCCTTGCTTGGTCGATAACGTCTTGAGGAATCGGGTCAATTTCCATATCTCCCCTGACTGCGGATGCTTGTGAGGAGCGAAAGTAGCTAAGGACCTTCTTGGCAATGCCCTGGTCGATGGCGAAGTAGAGCTGATAGCGGTCATACCACCACCTTGGTTCGTCGTAGTCATCCGGCCAGGATCGAAACTCCTCGCGGTGTGGCGATCGGGTTAGCCAATGACGCCCCTGCCATTGAAATCGCAGCAGCAGAGGTACACGCTCGACAAAACCCCTTCGAAACTGAGTTCCGTAACTCGATCCGAACACAAGGCTAAGTGCCGTCGCGTAATTTTGCCGTTGAACAAGTCCAAGCGAATAGTGGTCTACCTTTTTATCATCAGACGGCTCTGTCTCGGTTTGGTGGACCAAGATTTCGGCCTTAGTGGTGGAAGTAAGCCATGAGCCGATGCAGAAACCGTGACTCGCTTCGATCGCTCCAATCGATTTCCCAAGATGGGGTTCAACTTGGCCAAGGTATCCAGCTTCAACAACACTATCGAAGCTATTTTTGCCTGAACTGCGCGTACCTTTGGCCTCGGTCAACGCAACACCAGCTTCAACTGACGCAAAAACAAAATCTGGGGTGCGCCCCTTCGTGCCGACGCCCACCACATTTTCAAAATGATCAGACCAGTGATATCCGCCCTTGATCATGGTCAAATATGACACGCCAGCGGCCACCGTTCCAACGAAGAAACTCTTCACATAATCCTTGAAATCGTTGGCGCTGGAGAGAACTGCAAATTCATCGCTCATGTCATCCACATGGTGCTGGATTAGAGCAGCAATCATTTGAGATTCTGAGGTGACAAGCAGCGGGTCAACGAAGTGCATATGGCTGCAGCGAGCGGCGGCACCAAATAGCTCTAGCGCCGTAAAATCAATACTGGTGATTCCTAGCGCTTGGCCAACAACACCTTCCGCGTTGTTCATATGATCAGTAGCTAGAGTTATTGGCAGTTGCTTCGTCTTATGGGCCCAAGTCATTCCAGTTTCCCAACAGTTAGGCCCGGGATCACTCCCGGGCCTTCTTCATTCCAGTCCAGACTAAGTCTGGTTAGCCCAAGTGCGCCAGCACGGCCAACAACAACAGCGCCACGATATTGGTGATCTTGATCATCGGGTTCACAGCCGGACCAGCCGTGTCCTTATAGGGGTCGCCGACGGTGTCGCCGGTGACCGAGGCCTTGTGGGCGTCGCCGCCCTTGTGGTGGACGACGCCGTGGCTGTCGGTAAAACCGTCTTCAAAGCTCTTCTTGGCATTGTCCCAGGCGCCGCCGCCGGCAGTCATGGAAATGGCGACGAAGAGCCCGGTGACGATGACGCCCATCAGCATGGCGCCCAGGGCCGAAAAGCCCGCCGCCGGCCCTGCGATCCAGTAGATCACGAAGAAGACGACGATGGGGCTGAGCACCGGCAGCAGGCTGGGCACGATCATTTCCTTGATCGCGGCCTTGGTCAGCATATCGACGGCGCGGCCATAATCGGGCTTTTCGGTGCCGGCCATGATGCCAGGCTTTTCCTTGAACTGGCGGCGCACTTCGACCACCACCGATTGGGCCGCGCGGCCCACGGCAGTCATGCTCATGCCGCCAAAAAGGAAGGGCAGGAGCCCCCCGAACAGCAGGCCCACCACGACATAGGGGTCGGCCAGCGAGAAGCTGAGCGTGCCCAGGCCCGCAAAGATGGCCGGGGCGTCAGGCAGGGACGAGAAATAGATCAGGTCCTGCGTATAGGCCGCGAACAGCACGAGAGCGCCCAGGCCCGCCGAACCGATGGCATAGCCCTTGGTGACGGCCTTGGTGGTATTGCCCACCGCGTCCAGCGCATCGGTATTGTGGCGCACTTCCTTGTCGAGCCCGGCCATTTCGGCAATGCCGCCAGCGTTATCCGTGACGGGACCGAAGGCGTCGAGCGCCACGATGATACCGGCCAAAGCCAGCATGGTCGCCACCGCAAAGGCAATGCCGAACAGCCCGGCAAGATTATAGGTGACGATAATACCCGCAATGATGACCAGGGCCGGCAGGGCCGTGGATTCCAGCGATACGGCCAGGCCCTGGATCACATTGGTGCCATGTCCCGTCACCGAGGCTTCGGCAATGGAATTGACCGGGCGCCGATTGGTGCCGGTATAATATTCGGTGATGACGATGATGAGCCCGGTAATGACCAGCCCCGCCGCGCCGCACCAGAAGAGGCTCATGGGGGTGAAGCTCTTGTCGGAAGCCGCGATGACCGTATTGAGATCGCCAAAGATCATCCAGAGCACCGGCAGCAGTGCGATCAGCGACAGCACGCCGGTGGCAATGACGCCCTTGTAGAGCGCGCCCATGATATTGTTGGAGGCGCCCAGCTTGACGAAATAGGTGCCGATGATCGAGGTGACGACGCAGGCCCCGCCAATGGCCAGCGGCAGCACCATGCCGGCCAGCTTCCACTGCTCGGGCAGGATGATGGCGGCCAGGACCATGGTGGCGACAATGGTCACCACATAGGTTTCGAACAGGTCGGCGGCCATGCCGGCGCAGTCCCCGACATTGTCGCCCACATTATCGGCGATGGTTGCCGGGTTGCGCGGATCATCCTCGGGAATGCCCGCTTCGACCTTGCCCACCATGTCCCCGCCCACATCGGCGCCCTTGGTGAAGATGCCGCCGCCCAGACGGGCGAAGATGGAAATCAGCGAAGCGCCGAAGGACAGGGCCACCAGCGCATCGATGACCGTGCGGCTGGTGGGCGCATGGCCCATGGATGTGAGAATGATGAAATAAAGCGTGACGCCGAGCAGGCCCAGGCCCGCCACCAGCATGCCGGTGACAGCGCCCGATTTAAAGGCCAGGTCCAGCCCCTTGGCCAGCGAAGTGGTGGCCGCCTGGGCCACGCGCACATTGGCCCGCACCGAGACGTTCATGCCGATAAAGCCGGCCGCGCCCGAGAGCACCGCCCCGATCAGGAAGCCGATGGCGGCGTGGATGCCGAGCAGGAAAAAGGCGGCGATCAGGATGACCACCCCGACAATGCCGATCGTGGTATATTGCCGCTTGAGATAGGCCGACGCCCCCTCGCGCACGGCCGCCGAGATTTCCTGCATGCGGGCCGAGCCGGCATCGGCCGCCAGCAGCCCTCGGGTGGTGATCACGCCATAAACAATGCTGAGCGCGCCGCAGACGACGATCAGCCACAAAGCCAAAGTCATTCCTTTAGTCCCTCTTGTTCCTCCAGGGACGCAGCATGGACCGGGCCGATCCTCCAATCGGCGGCGAGCCATCCTCCTCTGTGCCCCTTCTGGAGCCGATGATGTGATGGATTGGCCCGTTAAGCAATGGATATTGCGGTGATTTGTCGCAGATGGGGTGGGCGGAACGTGGCGTGGGGCCGGGCAGCATCGGAGTACCCCCTCCTGGCCTCCCCCCGACAGGGGGAGGGATCTCTCCACTCTTGGAGCTGGATCGCGTTCCAATCACAAGGCGGTCCCTCCCCCTATCAGGGGGAGGCTAGGAGGGGGTATCTTCGAGCGCTTCGACAAGGCCCGCCAAAACACCCCCATCTCCCACCACCGCCAGCGTCTTGAGCCTTGCAGTCTCCCCGCTCACCACGCTCACCGCCGATTTGGGCACGCCCAGCGCCTTGGCGACCAGCGCCACCACCGCCGCATTGGCCTTGCCCTTGTCCGGCATCGCCTTGACCCGCAGGCGCAGCACGGCGCTGCCGTCGTCGCGCAGCTCCACCCCTTCGATGGCGTCGCGCCCGGCATTGGGCGTGACCCGAACGAAAAGGCTCAGCCCCGAGGGGCTGAGCCGGTAACAGGCCGCGCGATCCAATCGGATCAGAACACGTTGGGATAGATGTAATAGATGATGATGCGTTCGATGAAGAACAGGATCAGGAACAGGATGATCGGGGAAATATCGAGCCCCGAGAAATTCGGCATCACCCTCCGGATCGGCCGCAGCACCGGCTCGGTGAGCTGGTTGAGGATGCGCCAGACCGCGGCGACGAACTGATTGCGGGTATTGATCACGTTGAACGAGATCAGCCAGCTCATGATGATCATGGCCAGGACAACCCACCAGTACAGCTGGAGGATGAGAAGGATGATATCGAGCACGGCGCGCATGGGCGTCTCCGGTGAAGCGTTCGGCAAATTATCTAATGGCTATGCGCCCTTGCCACAAGAGCACATTGCCTCTCCCCCAAAGACATGAGAGCCCCGCACCGGTCGCACGGTGCGGGACCCACATGACTGACATCCGGTACGCATTACATGGGAAACTTCCGGACATCGCCTTCATTGCAACAAGCGTGCCAGACCGGACCCGCCCACAAACCGGGCGGCAGAGATTAAGGCATTGTGAATATTGCCATTTTACGGGCGGGATGCCTTGCAGAATGCGAGGCGCGTTGCGTTTTGCGAAAGCCTATTCCGCTGGCGTGCTGGGCTTGCTCGGCTTCCACATCACCAGCCGCACCAGATAGATCAGCACCACCAGGGCCAGCACCACATAGCTGAGCGGATCAAGGATCACCTCGACCAGTTCGTAATGCTCATGCAGCAGATAGCCGGCCGTGGTCAGGATGATATTCCAGATCAGCGCGCCGCTGGTCGATGCCAAAAGGAACACCGGCAACGGCATGCGGGCCAGGCCCGCCGGAATGGAGATCAGCGTGCGGATCAGCGGCATCAGCCGGCCGAACAGCACGATAATGGGGCCGAAGCGGTGGAACCAGTTGACCGCCACATCGATCTCTTCGGCATTGAGCGTCATCACCCGCCCGAAACGGTCGGCCAGGCGCCGCACGCGCTCGAGCCCGAACAGCCGCCCGGCATAATACCAGGGCAACATGCCCACCACCGCCCCGAACGTGGCGGCGGCCAGGACGCCAAAGAAATTGAGATCGCCATTAGCGGCGGCAAAGCCGGCAAAGGGGATGATCAATTCGGACGGGATGGGTGGAAAGATCGATTCGGCCAGCATCACCGCGAAAATGCCGGCATAGCCCCATTGGGAAATGGTCTGGATAATCCAATCGGTCATGGGGGTACTCCTGTTGAACTCTTCTGCCCGGCCCGAATGGCAAGATGGCGGCCAAATGCCAAGAAAAAGTAAGGGCCCCGACGTTTCCGTGGGGCCCTCGACTTGTCTTAGCCGGCTTTGGCGCGCAGCGCCCGCTTGCGGTCATTGGGATCCAGCCAGATCTTGCGCAGGCGGATCGACTTGGGCGTGACCTCGACATATTCGTCTTCGGCGATATAGCCCAGCGACTGTTCGAGGCTGAGCTTTTTCGGCGTGGTCAGGCGCACCGCTTCGTCCTTGGAGGTGGTGCGGATATTGGTGAGCTGCTTGCCCTTGAGCGCATTGACCTCCAGGTCATTGTCGCGGGAATGCTCACCGATGATCATGCCTTCATAGATATCGACGCCGGCATCGATCATGATCGGGCCACGGTCTTCCAGGTTCCAGAGGGCAAAGGCCACCGATTGCCCGGTGCCGTTCGAGATCAGAACGCCTGTGCGGCGGCCCGGCAGGTCGCCCTTATAGGGCACGAAGGAGTGGAACAGGCGGTTGAAGATCGCCGTGCCGCGGGTGTCGCTCAGCAATTCGGGCTGGTAGCCGATCAGCGCGCGGGTGGGAACCAGCAGCTTGATGCGGGTGCGGCCGACGCCCGAGGGGCGCATATCGGTCAATTCGCCCTTGCGCTCGGTCAGCTTCTGCACCACCGAACCGGTAAATTCGTCATCGACGTCGATGATGACTTCCTCGACCGGCTCGAGCTTGACGCCGTCTTCTTCCTTGAACAGCACTTTGGGGCGGCCGATGGTCAGCTCGAACCCTTCCCGGCGCATGTTTTCGATCAGGACGGCCAGCTGCAATTCGCCGCGGCCAGCCACGTCATAGCTGTCATTGTCGTCGCCGGGGGTGACGCGGATGGCCACATTGCCCTCGGCCTCGCGGAACAGGCGCTCGCGGATGACGCGCGACTGCACCTTGTCGCCTTCGCGGCCGGCCAGGGGGCCGTCATTGATGCGGAAGGTGACCGACAGGGTCGGCGGATCAATCGGCTTGGCGGTGATCGGGGTCGAGACAGAAAGCGCGCAGATCGTATCGGCCACGGTCGAGGTCTCAAGCCCGGCAATAGCCACGATGTCGCCGGCTTCGCCGACATCGATCGGGGTGCGTTCGAGGCCGCGGAAGGCCAGCACCTTGGACACGCGGCCCTTTTCGACTTCCTTGCCTTCACGGTTGAGCGTGTGGATCGGATCGTTCGACTTGACGCTGCCCGAGGCGATGCGGCCGGTCAGGATACGGCCCAGGAACGGATTGCGCTCGATAGTGGTGACGAGCATGCGGAAGGCGCCCTCTTCCACCTGGGGCTCGGGCACATGCTCGACGACCTTGTCGAGCAACGGGCCCAGGCTTTCCTTGGGGCCGGTGGGATCGAAAGCCATCCAGCCCTGCTTGGCCGACCCGTAGAGCACGGGGAAATCGAGCTGTTCGGGCGTGGCGTCGAGCGCGATGAAGAGATCGAAGATTTCTTCGAGCACTTCCAGATGCCGCTCATCGGCCTTGTCGATCTTGTTGATGGCAACGATGGGACGCAGACCCTGTGCCAGCGCCTTGCCGAGCACGAACTTGGTCTGGGGCATCGGGCCTTCGGCCGCGTCCACCAGGATCACCACGCCATCGACCATGGACAGGATACGTTCGACCTCGCCGCCGAAATCGGCGTGTCCGGGCGTATCCACGATATTGATGCGGGTTTCTTTCCACAGCAGGCTCGTGACCTTGGCCAGGATAGTGATGCCGCGTTCGCGTTCGATGTCATTGCTGTCCATGGCGCGTTCTTCGACGCGCTCGTTTTCGCGGAACGAACCGGACTGCTTGAGCAGCACGTCGATCAGCGTAGTCTTGCCATGGTCAACGTGGGCGATGATGGCGATATTGCGCAAGCTCATAGGGATCAGCCTCATTGGCATGATCCCAAAAATTGGCCCCGCAAATGGTTCGGGGCGCGCCTTGGCTGAAATCATGCGGAAACATGAACGCCAGCCGCATTTTGGGCAGGCTGGCGCATTTGTCGCGGCTCTTACAGCACTTGGACCCGCCCGACAAGCGTCCGCCATGCAAAGGTGGGTTGCAGGGGCAATCGCAGACTAGGCCGCGATCTCTCCACGTTCGCCTCCCTCCCCCTTGAGGGGAGGGATCGAGGGTGGGGGTCGATGGGCTCCTGCGCAAATCTCCAAGACCCCCTCCCTGGCCCTCCCCTCAAGGGGGGAGGGGACGCAGAAGCCTCTGCCGAGGTGATCGTTGTTAGAGAGATTTCAACGAGCGCGGCAACTCCCCCGATTGCCAGAGCCCCAGGCCAAAGCCATCCGGGTCCAGAAAGTCCGCGCTCCAGCCACCCGGCGCCTCCGAAACCGGGGTGACGATGGTAATGCCCTGGGCCGCGAGATCGGCCACGACATCGTCAATGCCGCCCTCGGTGACATCGAAGACCAGTGCCGGCGTATCGCCGCGCTTGCCTTCCATCTGGAAGAACACCATGTCCGGTCCCCCTTCGAGCCGCCCGGACAGCCAGAAGGGCTCGGCGCCCTCCATCCGCTGCAGGTCAAGCTGCAGCGTTTCATTGTAGAAGCGCTCGGTGCGCACGATGTCGGAAACGTAGAATACAATACTGGCCGATTTGGGTTTGAATGCCATGGCGTCCTCCTGTGATGCCGGTCTGATGTCCAGAGTTGCCGCTGTCACGGCTTTTGTGAGCGCCTGACGATAAAAAGATGCCCATCGGGATCGTGACTGGCAAAAATCCCGCCCTGCCGCAGCAGGCCCGGCAGCAGGGCGTCGCGGATACGGCCATAGGCCAGGTCCAGATTGAGCCCCGGCATGCCCTCGGGCATGGCGATGCCTGCCCCCTTGAGCTGGCGCTTGAGCGCGGCGATGCGCTGGCGCAGGGCGGCGTCGGAAAGATCAAGCAGATAGGCGATCTCGCGGCGGTTGTGACCGGCAAGGGTCAGCGCCGCCACAGCCTTGAGCGATGGCGGCAGGCCCGACAGCACCGCGGATAGATCGAGTGTTTCGGCCGCAGGTGCCGGCTCGGGCCGCAAGGCATGCCAATGAGTTTCCCGCAGCCGGGCGCGGCCCGCGCCCCTGGCCGCCAGTTTGGCCCGGTTGCGGATAATGCCGGCCAGCCAGCGCATATCCTGCGGGCCGGCAATCATCCGCCCGGTCCGCACCGCCTCGAGCAGCGCATCCTGCACCAGATCATCAGCCTCATCGGCCCGCCGCGTCGCGCGACGGGCAATGGCCAGCAATTGGGCATAATGGCTCGGCCGCATGATCTCTCCTCCTCCCCGAGGGTGACAAGGGAGGGATCAAAAGGCAATTGGCTTGTCTTTTGGGATGAGGAGAGGTGTGGAGCCGCTTACCGGCCAAGTACTCCCTCACCCGCCGCGCTTGTGGTGAGGTGAGCTTGGGGATCGTTCCGGGAGCTACTCCTTTCCGCGGTGTCATCCCGGCGCAGGCCGGGATCCATGCTGAAGGCCATCCGAACATCCAATGCCCGGAGAGTGCACAGCATGGATTCCGGCCTGCGCCGGAATGACGCGGTGGATGGATGAGTACGTGCCGGTTTCCTACCCGCGTATTTGCCGTGCGCCGCCCACACCCACCGCCGCTTCCCTCGGGCTTGACCCGAGGGCCCCTCCCAATCCGGCACAAGCGGCGAATGGCCCTCGGGTCAAGCCCGAGGGAGGCGATCGTGGTGCGTGGGATTGGGGGCACTCCCACTTTCACTTCGTCATCCAGCACGACGACGCAGCGGGGTGGGTAAATCCCCCCAACACCACTACCTACGACGCCTTCTTCCGCTCGGCTTCGCTCGCCCCCTTCTCGCTCTGCAGCAAATTGGCGAGCGCCGCGGGCGGCAGGGGTGGGGAAAACAAAAAGCCCTGCACTTCCGAACAGCCCTCGGCCCGGACCATGGCCAATTGCTCTTCGGTTTCCACCCCCTCGGCAGTGGTGGACATGCCCAGCGACTGGCCCAGCCCGATCACCGCCCGGATAATCGCCTGGCTGTCCTGCCGGCTGGTGAGGTCGGCCATGAAGGAGCGGTCGATCTTGATCTTGTCGAAGGGAAAGCTGCGCAGATAGGAAAGCGAGGAATAACCGGTGCCGAAATCGTCCATGGAGATGCGCACGCCCATGGCGCGCAGCTCATGGAGTGCCTTGAGCACGCTTTCGCTCTCGGCCAGCAGCAGCGATTCGGTGATCTCCAGCTCCAGCCGCGTTGGCGCCAGCCGCGCTTCGCTCAGCGCGGACTTGACGAGGCCCACAAGGTCCCGGCTCTTGAACTGGATGGGCGAGAGATTGACCGCCACCCGCACCTCGCCCGGCCAGGTCGCCGCCGTCCGGCAGGCCTCGCGCAGCACCCATTCCCCGATCGGCACGATGAGCCCGGTTTCCTCGGCAATGGGAATGAATTCGACGGGGGAAATCGTGCGATCGTCATGGTCCCAGCGCAACAGGGCCTCGACGCAGGTGACCCGGTTTTCCTTGAGGCCCAGCAGCGGCTGGTAGACCAGCCGCAATTCCTGGCGCTGCAAAGCCAGCCGCAACCCGGCCTCGATGGAGCGCCGCTGCTGCAGCGCCGCATCCATCCCCGCTTCGAAGAAATGATAGGTCGAGCGCCCTTCGCTCTTGGCCTTGTAGAGCGCCAGATCGGCATTCTTGACCAGCGTATCGGTCTTGACGCCATCGCCCGGCCCCAGCGCAATGCCCACGCTGACGCCGATCTCGATCTGCTGGCCGGCAATGTTCATCGGCGCCGAAATCGCCTTGATGATGCGATCGGCCACCTTCGCCGCGTCCCCCGCATTGTCCACCGGCCGCATCAGAATGGCGAATTCATCGCCCCCCAGCCGGGCCAGCAGGTCGGTTTCCCGCGTCGTGCCCCAGAGCCTTGCCGAAGCCTGCTTGATCACCTCGTCGCCCACCGCATGGCCCAGCGTGTCATTGACCGCCTTGAAGTGATCGAGATCGAGATAGAGCACGGCCGCCATTTCCCCGCGCCCCAGCCCCGCCTCGGTCTTGGCCATCTGTTCGAGGAATTCGATGCGATTGGGCAGGTCGGTCAGGGCGTCGTGCCGCGCCAGGTGCCGGATGCGCGCCTCGTTCTGGCGCTGTTCGGTAATGTCTTCATGGGTCGAGACCCACCCGCCATCTTTCATCGGATGGTGCTGCATCAGGATGACGCGGCCATTGAGCTCGTGCACGGTCTTGCCATATTCGCGGCGCGCGATCACCTCGCGCCTCCAGATGACATATTCCTCCCGCGTGCCCGATGCGCTCATGCCCACATCGAACAGATGCCCTAAAATATCCTCGAGCTGGGTGCCCGGCTTATGGAAGCGCTCGGGAAGATTGTAGATCTTGATATAGGGCTGGTTGCAGATGACCAGGCGCCCCTTGGGATCGAACATGCAGAGGCCCTGGCTGATATTGTTGACCGCCGCATCGAGCCTGATGTTCTGCCGCTCGAGTTCGAGCTTGCGCTTGGCCACGATTTCGGTGCGCGCGATCTCGTCGGTAACGTCCTCATGCGTCACCACCCAACCCAGCGCGTCCGAATAGATATGGGCGGTTTCAACGATCCGCCCGCCATGCACCACTTCCTGGCTTTTGTAACGGGCCCCGCTGCGATTGCCGAGCAGCTCGGCCGTATAGGCCTCGTAAAAGCCCTGCGCGCCCTGTTCGGGGTGGTTGCCCAGCCGGGCCGAGAGTTCCACCACCTCTTCAAGGCTCATGCCCCGCCGGACCTGATCGAGCCGGAAGCCATAGAGATCGCGCCAGTTCTTGTTCCACATGACGAGGCGGAACTGGGGTGACCAGACGCAGAAACCATAGGGAATATTTTCGAGGGCCGCATCGAGCAGCAGCGCCTCGGCCATCTCGCTCAAGCTGCCCGCGTCTTCTGACCGCACCAGCCGATAACTCCCCCGCCCGCCTGCCCCTGCATTCATGCTGGCGGAAAGCTAGAGTTTTCCGATTAATGACCCATTAAGGGCATCCGCCGGGCCCTGAAAGCCCGGCGGAAAGCTGCATTATTTGCCGGCCTTCTGGTTGCGGGCGGCATAAGTCTTGAGCCGCAGACCATTGAGCTTGATAAAGCCCTCGGCATCGTGATGGTCGTAAGTGCCCGAACCTTCCTCGAAGGTAACCAGGTCCATTGAATAAAGCGAATAGGGCGAGGTGCGGGCGATGACGCTGGCCTGGCCCTTATAGAGCTTGACCGTCACGTCGCCGGTGACGAATTGCTGGCTCTTGTCGATCAGCGCCTGCAGCATTTCGCGCTCGGGCGCATACCAGAAGCCATTATAGATCAGCTCGGCATATTTGGGCATCAGCTCATCCTTGAGATGGGCTTCCCCGCGATCGAGCGTGATCGATTCAATGCCGCGATGGGCCACCAGCAGGATCGTGCCACCGGGGGTCTCATAGAGCCCGCGCGACTTCATGCCGACGAAGCGGTTCTCGACCAGATCGAGCCGGCCCACGCCATGCTTGCCGCCCAGCTCATTGAGCTTGGTGAGCAGCGCTGCGGGCGACAGCTTTTCGCCATTGATCGAGACCGGATCGCCCTTTTCGTAGCCGATGGTGATGACCTCGGCTTCGTTGGGCGCGTCTTCGGGATTGACCGTGCGCTGGGCGACATAATCGGGTGCCGGCACGGCGGGGTCTTCCAGCACCATACCTTCGGACGAGGTGTGCAGCAGATTGGCATCGACCGAGAACGGCGCCTCGCCGCGCTTGTCCTTGGCGATCGGAATCTGGTTCTTCTCGGCATAATTGAGCAGCGCGGTGCGGCTCTGCAGATCCCATTCGCGCCAGGGCGCGATCACCTTGATGGCGGGATCGAGCGCATTGGCGGTCAATTCGAACCGCACCTGGTCATTGCCCTTGCCGGTCGCGCCATGGGAAATGGCGTCAGCCCCGGTTTCCTGGGCGATCTCGACCAGGCGCTTGGCGATCAGCGGGCGGGCAATGGAGGTGCCCAGCAGATATTGCCCCTCATAGACCGTGTTGGCGCGGAACATGGGGAACACGAAATCGCGCACGAATTCCTCGCGCAGATCCTCGATGCGGATATCCTTGATGCCGAACATCTCGGCCTTCTTGCGCGCCGGCTCCAGCTCTTCGCCCTGGCCCAGATCGGCGGTGAAGGTCACCACCTCGCAATTATAGGTCTCCTGCAGCCATTTGAGGATGATGGAGGTATCGAGCCCGCCCGAATAGGCCAGCACGACCTTTTTGATGTCTTTTGCCATGATAGAACGCAGTTCCCTTGGATTACCGGCGGAACAATAGACCAGACCCGGCGCAATGATCTTGCGATTCCATCACGCTGGGCTCATTATCTGGCACAATCTGCCAATTTTGCTTGGACAGGAGACCAAAAATACCAATATCGCTCGATGCCATCGACCGCCGCATCCTCAAGGCCCTGCAGCGCAATGCCCGCATGAGCAATGTCGAACTGGCCAACGAAGTGGGCCTCTCCCCCTCCCCCTGCCTGCGCCGGGTGAGGCTGCTCGAGGAATCGGGCGTCATCGAGCAGTACGTGGCCGTGCTCAACGGTCCCAAGGCCGGCGTGGGGCTGACCGTCTTCGTCCGCGTCTGGTTCAAGACCCAGGATTCCACCATTACCGCCCAATTTGCCGAAACGGTGCGAAAATTCCCCGAAGTGGTCGAATGCTACCTCACCACCGGGGAATGCGACGCCATCATGCGCGTGGTCACGGCGGACCTGCACGCCTATTGGCGCTTCCAGGCCGATTACCTCACCCGCATCCCCAGCGTGCAAAGCGTCAAGACGGATGTGCCCATGGAAACCATCAAGCGGAGTTATGAGCTGCCATTGGCGTGAGGGCATCCCGGGTGCTTGGTTGTTGCCCTCCCTCCCCCTTGAGGGGAGGGCCGGGGTGGGGGTCGTTTGGTTTTGCGCAAGGGCCCGCCGACCCCCACCCTCAATCCCTCCCCTCAAGGGGGAGGGAGACGGATCAAGGTCCCCAAACGCACTCGCTTCCCCACGCCTGGCACGCTATGGCTAATCCCCCCATCCAATTCCCCCGCGGAAAAACCCATGCCCGGCTTCGTTCCCGATCTCCCCGTCATCCTGGCCTTTGCGCTGGCGACTGTGGTTCTGGCCATCACGCCGGGGCCGGACATGGCGCTGCAGCTCAGCCGAGCGATCAATTATGGCCGCGCACATGGCCTGGCCTGCATGGCCGGCGCCATGGCGGGGATCATGGTGCATACCACGCTCGTCGCCCTGGGCATTTCCGTGCTGATCATCGCCGCCCCGCCTTTGTTCCTCGGCCTCAAGATCGTGGGCGCGCTCTACCTGCTCTGGCTCGCCTATCAGGCCGTCGTCCACGGCGGAGGCCTGCGCATTGCCGAGGCCGCCAAGCGTCAGCCAACGCTTGGCCAGAGCTTTGCCACCGGCATCGGCATCAACCTGCTCAACCCCAAGGTCGTGCTGTTCTTCGTGACCTTCCTGCCCCAATTCGTCGACGCACACGATCCATCCGCCACCGGCAAACTGTTCTTTCTCGGCGCCGAATTCGTACTGCTCTCGATCCCGTTGGGCGTCGCGACCGTCTTTGCCGCCGATTGGCTGGCCGCCGCCTTCCGCCACAGCAAATGGGTGGAACGCGCCCTCAACTGGAGCTTTGCGGCCATCTTCACCACCTTCGCCGTGACCATCCTCACCGCACAAGCCCGCCACTAGCCATGATAGTCGCGCTCCCGAAACGGAAAAGTCTGCAACTTTTCCTGGTCACGCTCCGATGAATTACCGCCACGCCTTTCATGCCGGCAATTTTGCCGATGTGGTCAAACACCTGATCCTGGTTCGCATTCTCGACTATCTCAAACGCAAGCAAGCCGCGTTCCGCGTGCTCGATACCCATGCCGGCGTCGGGCTCTATGATCTGGAGGGCGATCAGGCCGAGCGCACCGGGGAATGGCTCCAAGGCATTGCCCGCCTGGTGCAAACCGGTCTGCCCGCCGAGGCGGCGGAATTGGCAAAACCCTATCTCGACAGCGTCAAGGCGCAGAACCCCGATGGGCAATTGCGCTTTTATCCCGGCTCGCCCCTGATCACCCGTTCCCTGCTGCGCGAACAGGACCGGCTCTTTGCGCTGGAACTGCACCCCGCAGATGCCGAGGCACTGCGCGAAAACTTTGCCGGCGATTTCCAGACCCGCGTCACCCATCTCGACGGCTGGGCCGCTTTGGGCACCCATCTGCCGCCCAAGGAAAAGCGGGGCCTGGTGCTGATCGACCCCCCTTTCGAGGAGAAGGGCGAATTCACCCGCATGGTCCAGGGGCTCGTCAAAGGCCACCGCCGCTGGCCCGGCGGGATTTTTGCCTTCTGGTATCCGATCAAGGAGCCGAGCGAAGTGCAAAGCTTCGTCGCCGATCTCAAGGCCACCGGCATTCCAAAAATCCTGCGCATCGAACTGACCATTCGCGCGCCCTCCACCCCGGCGCGGCTTTTCGGCACCGGCATGATCGTGGTCAATCCGCCCTATGCACTGGAAGAAGAAATGAAGCTGCTGCTACCGCCGCTGGCGGAACTCTTGGCCGATGCAGGCCGGGGCGGGTTCAGGATTGAGTGGGTGGCGGGGGAGTAGCTACCAAACGCGGCCGGGCCAGTTTTGCAGCGATGCAATCTCGTCGAACACACTGTCGGCGGAAATCAGCGCGAGCCCTTCCGTCAGCGCGGTAGCGGCGACAATGCGGTCGAAGGGATCGCGATGCGCCCAATCCATTGTCGCGGCCATCAGGCTGGCCTGGGGCGAGATGGGCAGAAGCCGTCCACCCTGCCTGTCCGCCGCCGCAATCAGTTCCGACAGGTGGGGCGCCATTTCCGGCCATTTGCCCAAGCGCACCTTTTGCCCGATTTCATAGAGGCTGATGGCGCTGATCGAAACATCATCGGCAGCCTCGATAGCGGCCATGGCCGAGGCGGAAAGCCGGCCATCTGCTGTAAGCGTCCAGGCCCAGGCATGGGTGTCGAGCAGAATGCGGCTCAATCCGCGCCTTCCCACTCGGCCAGCTCATCGTGGCTCATCGGCTCGAGGAAATCCGGGCCCGGCCCGAGATTTTCCGTCCATATGCCGATCTCGAAACGGCGCTGCTTGATCGGTACGATTTTGACGACCGGCCGCTTGCCCTTGGCGATGACGACTTCCTCGCCCGACAAAGCGGCATCGATGAGCTTGGAGAGATTGGTCTTGGCCGAGTGGACGGTGAATTGCAACGGAGCTTCCTTAGCTAAGTTAGCTACATATAACACATTGCCATCGGCATTTCCAGAAGCCACGGCTAAAGCTTGAATTCGTAATACTTGATCGTGTCCTCTTCTCCGCCAAAGCGGCGATAGAGGCCATTGGCCGCGTCATTATCGAGTTCAGTACCCAGCCATGCCTCTTCGCAGCCCAACTCGCGGGCCCAGGCGAAGAGTTCGGTGAGCATGGCCGTGGCAATACCCTGCCGCAGATAGGCGCTCGCCGTACCGACCTCATCGACATAGAGCTCGGTAACCTTGTCGGGATGGTAATGCACGACGCCCACGCATTGCCCGACGACCAGATCGCCATCGAAAGCCAGCACCATCAGATGCCCTGGCGCATCGAGATAGGCCATGAGCCGGTCCAGCCGCACCGCCTCGTCGAACACATCATCGGCAATATTGACCAGAAGCGGCGCATCGCCGGGCACCATGCGCCGATAGGTGATGGCCATCAGTCCGGCCGAACCTGGCTCATAATGGCCAGCGGCCGCCCTTCATTGTCGGAAAAAAACGCCATCCATTCCTCCAGGCCATCGGCATGGCGATGGATCATATGGGGAGGATCGACAAACACCACGCCCCGGGCCGTCAATTCGGCGTGGCTGGCCGCAATGTCGGACACACGAAAATAGATGACATTGGCCTGCGACGGACCGGCTTCGGCGCTGAGCATCAGCCGCACGCCGCCGCAATCGAAAAAGGCCAGCGGCCCATAGGTGTAAAGATGGGGCATGCCCAAGACATCCCGCCACCACGCCTCGGCCGCCTCGATATCGGCAACACTGCGGCTGAGCTGGCCAATGGCGCCAAATTGGTTTGCTGTCATGGCCTAGCCTCCCCAACATGAAATGCCCCGATGTCATTCCGGCGAAGGCCGGAATCCATGCTGAGAGCTATCCCGCACCTGGATGCTCGCCGCTCGCTACGGACCTGGATCCCGGCCTTCGCCGGGATGACATCGTGGATTATTCATACTTTGAGGCAATTGCGCCCCTCCCCGCAAGGGGGGTGACGACTGAGAGGGTCAGTCAAAAAACTAAACGCTCAGACCCCAGCCAGCGCGTCACGATCTTTCTTGCTCAACCGTTCGCTTTCGCTCTTGAGCTGGCCGCAGGCGGCAAAGATATCGCGGCCGCGCGGGGTGCGGACGGGGCTGGCATAACCGGCTCTATTGACGATATCGGCAAAGCGCTCGATGCGGCTCGAAGGCGAGCAGCCGTAATTGGTGCCCGGCCAGGGATTGAACGGGATGAGGTTGATCTTGGCGGGAATCCCGGCCAAGAGCCGCACCAGTTCGCGCGCATCGGCGTCGCTGTCATTGATCCCGTCCAGCATCACATATTCGAAGGTGATGCGGCGGGCATTGGAGAGGCCCGGATAATTGCGGCAGGCCTCGAGCAGCTCGGCAATCTTCCACTTCTTGTTGATCGGCACCAGCACGTCGCGCAGATCGTCATTCACCGCATGCAGGGAAATGGCCAGCATGACATCGATCTCGCGGCCGGTCGGCTCGATGAATGGCACAACACCGGACGTGGACAAGGTGATGCGGCGCTTGGAAAGGCTCATGCCGTCGCCCGCCGAGGCGATCAGCAGCGCCTGCTTCACATTGTCGAAATTGTAGAGCGGCTCGCCCATGCCCATCATCACGATATTGGTGATGGCGCGGCTTTCGCCACCGGGGACCAGGCCCCCATCGTCCGGCCGGCTGCCGCCGGGGAAATCACCCAGACGCTCGCGGGCCATCAGAATCTGGCCCAGGATTTCGCCCGCAGTCAGGTTGCGCACCAGCTTCTGCGTGCCGGTATGGCAAAACGTGCAGGTCAGCGTGCAGCCCACTTGCGAGGAGACGCACAGCGTCCCGCGGTCTTCCTCGGGGATATAGACGGTTTCGATCTCGACCGGAGGATAGTTCGGATTGGCCGGATCGCGGAAGCGGAACAGCCATTTGCGGGTGCCGTCGGAAGAAACCTGCTCGGAGGCGATCTCGGGACGATCGAGAATAAAGGTATCGGCCAGTTTCTGCCGCACCGGCTTGGCCACATTGGTCATGCGGTCGAAATCGGTGACGCCATTGACATAGAGCCAGTTCCACAACTGGCTGGCCCGCATGCGGGCTTCCTTGTCGGCGGCGATGCCGGCCGTGGTCAGCGCCTCGGCGAGCTGCAGCTTGCTCAGCCCGATCAACGACGGCCGGCTCACCGCCGCAGGGCGGAGGGCAGACGAATGATCGAGATTAAGCGCAATGCTCATGGCAAAGGGGGTCCGGAGCTAACGGGAAACGCGGGCCAATACCATATAGGGCAGCTTTTGGCAAAGTCACGGGCGCGGGAGGCGGCTTTGCTTGGAGCGCAGGAGACCGAGTTCCTCGGTGTCATTCCCGCGAAAGCGGGAACCTCCGTTACCGCGCCCTCGGACCTAGCACCCGCTGCTGATCGACTGCGACGCAGCGGTGGCGCCGGATAGCGAGAACGTCTCCACCACCTTGATGCCGCCCGCCGTGGTGCCTTCAACGGTCAGGCTCGAACCCGCGCGGATGGCGCTGGCCAGGGCTCCGGACTGGCCGGCATCGTCGAGCCAGGCCGCATCGTTCTGGGTGAAGAGGTTGAAACTCTGTCCGCTCACCGTCACCGTCGCCATGCTGTCGGGCTGGAAGGCGAAGCCGGCAACGAGGTTGAATTCATTGGCGACATTCTCGCCCGGCCGGTTGGTGATATAGAGATAGGCCTGGCTATAGCCATCGGGCTCGGGCTGCACATTGGTCGGCTTGGTCATGGCAAAGCACACCGCGCCCGCCCCGTCGCTGGCCGCATAGCTCGACCAGGCGCGATGCTCACCCAGCAGCCGCACCGATTGCGCCATGGCTGCACCGGGCAGCGCCACACTGGCGGCAAGGGCGAGTGCAAAAGCGAGTTTGGTCATTATGGCCTCTTGATATGCAATAGGGGCGAGCCCTCTTTTGGACCCGCCCCAGTTATGGCGTTTCGCCCGAGCCGGGCAATGACAAAATTACTTGCAGGCCGCGTCGATGGCGTTGATCGCTGCCGTCGCGCCCGAAAGGGAATAGGTATCGGTCGTATTGGTGCCGCGCTGGCTGGTGCCCTTGATGACCAGGTTATTGCCCGCCTTGAAGGCCGAGACGAACCCGGCCTCGTCGCCGGTCGAAGCCAGCCAGGCGGCCGAGCCTTCGGTGACCATGGGATAGCTCTTGCCATCCACGGCCGCGCTCGCGCCGGCATTGGTCGTGTTATAGGGATAGCCGATGATCGTCTGCACCTCGTTCTTGGTGCCCATGCCCTTGCGGTGGATGATCATGAAATGGATGGGGTCGCGATTGGCCCCGGCCGGCTCGCTCTTCTGCGGCGTCGCCGACACATAGCAGATCACTCCGCTCGCGTCGGTCGCCTGCCAGGCGGTCCAGGCATTGAAGGTTCCCAGTTCCGTCGCCTGCTGTGCCTGGGCGGCCGGAGCCAGAGCCATGATTGCGGCGACCGCGAGCCCGAGCGTGAGGCCACCGGTTTTCGTCGTCATTGCCAATTCTTTCCTCATCATCAGATCCGGTTGGGAAGAGCTTGCCCGCTTCAACTTGCCCCAACATGGTTACCAAGGTGTCAAACGCCGCCGCATCCGACCGATTTGTCTCAAATGCGAGCCAATCGCGGCGGCAATTTGACACCGGCGCCGTCATAAGCCCCGGTTTGCGCCGTCAGGGTTAACAATGTGCTAACACTTGCGTGACTTCAGGCCGCCAAGGGGTAACTCTGTTCCACCACATAGGGGCCCCCGCCCACCGAGTCCTTGCTCGAATAGAGCACGAACCGGCCCACCGGAAAACTCAGCGGTTCGAACCGCCCCGCCTCGGCCATGAAGCGCGCCGCCTCCCCCGCGCTGCAATTGCGCAACCGCGCCAGCGACACATGCGGCACGAATTTGCGCCCCTCCGGCGGCAGGCCGGCCCGCTGCAACACCCGCTCCTGGGCGGCCTGCAAGCGGCTCAAAGCCTCGTTCATCTCGACCCCGGCATAGAGCGCCCGCGGCTTGTCGCCACCGAAAATACCTAAATGCGTCAAGCGGATGGAAAAGCGCAGCGAATTGGACAGCCGGTCGAGACTATCGACCACTTCATTGGCCGTCTGGTAATCGACATCGCCAATAAAACGGAGCGTGATATGATAATTTTCCGGATCGATCCAACGCGCCCCGGTCAACCCGCCCCGCTTAAGCGAGAGGGCAAATCCCACATCGGCCGGGATTTCGAGGCCGGTAAAGAGCCTGGGCATCGGCTCCTCCTCTGATAGATCAGACAGGCGATTCGCCCGATGACCCTAACACAAGCGCGTCATGTCGCCAGACGAAACGTCGCGGCGCTCCGTTCGGCCTTGTAAACGACTGGCGGGCCATCCATATTGTGCTGCAAGTGGCCAACATAATGCCCACCGGCGGTGCAAAAGGACCGCGCCATCAATTGGGAAAGGAAACCGACTATGGCTGAATATGACCGTCAGACCCTCAATGCGCGGGCCGGCTCGGCCTTGGCCATCGACGAGGGCCTGCGCAGCTACATGCTTCGCGTCTACAATTACATGGGTGTTGGTCTTGTCGTGACGGGCCTGGCGGCCTGGTTTGCCGCCGCTGCCGCCATCACCACCAATCCGGATGCCGCCGTGGGCCAGCTGGCCAATGGCCAATATGTGACCCAGTGGGGCTACTTGCTCTATGCAAGCCCGCTGCAATGGGTCGTGATGCTGGCTCCCCTGGCCTTCGTGCTGGTGCTGAGCTTTGGCATCAACAAGCTCTCCGTGCCCGCCGCACAGGGCGTGTTCTGGGCCTTTGCCGCCATTATGGGCGTGTCGCTGAGCTCCATCTTCCTGGTCTATACCGACGCTTCGATCGCCAAGGTGTTCTTCATCACCGCCGCGACCTTTGGTGCCATGAGCCTTTACGGCTACACCACCAAGCGCGACCTGACCCAGATGGGCAGCTTCCTGTTCATGGGCCTGATCGGCCTGATCATCGCTTCGGTGGTCAATATCTTCATGCAGTCCTCCATGCTCGAATTCGCCATCTCGGCGGTCGGCGTGCTGATCTTTGTGGGCCTCACCGCCTATGACACGCAGAAGATCAAGGAAGGCTATTCGGAGGCCCATGGCGCCGACGTGCTGGCCAAGGGCGCTATCATGGGCGCACTGAGCCTCTATCTCGACTTCATCAACCTGTTCATGATGCTGCTCCGCCTGTTCGGCAATCGCGAGTAAGCCTCAGCTTCCTTGATCGGACGATCAAGGAATTTGGTTGGACGACCGATCGGACCGCATCCTAAAAGGGATGCGGTCCTTTTCTTTTGCCGAGCTCTGCCGTGTCCACCCCCATACTGCGCCCCTTCGCCTGGGCCGACGTGCCCGCCATCACCGCCATCTACCGGCACTATGTGGACAATACCGCGATCACCTTCGACACCGAGGCGCCCAGCGAGGCGGCCATGGCCGAAAAATTCGCCCATCTGATCGCGCTGGGCCATCCCCTGATCGTGGCCGAACAGGATGGCAAAGTACTCGGCTACGCCTATGCCAGCTTCTACCGCCCCCGCGCCGCTTACCGCTTCACCTGTGAGGATTCGATCTATCTCGATCCCGCCGCGACCGGGAAGGGGCTGGGCAAGACCCTGCTGACCGAGCTGCTGGTCCAGTCCCGCGCCTTTGGCTTCAAGCAGATGCTGGCGGTCATCACTGCCGACACGGCCAATTCCATCGCCATTCACGAAAAGTTCGGCTTCACCCATGTCGGCCGCTACGAGGCAGTCGGCTATAAGTTCGACCGCTGGCACGATATCGTGCATCTGCAGCTGTCACTCTGATCCATGACCACGCTGCATCTCATGGTGGGACTGCCCTGCTCGGGCAAAAGTACGCGGGCAAAGCAGCTCGAGGCCGAGCTTGGCGCTCTGCGGCTGACGCCCGACGAATGGCATATTACCCTGTTCGGGAACGACGCGACCGACCCGGACCATGACCGGCGCCATGATGCGGTGGAAGCGCTGATGTGGCGCGTTGCCAGCACGGCACTGGCCAAGGGTGTCGACGTCATCCTCGATTTCGGATTCTGGGCCCGCGTCGAGCGCGAGGATTTTGCCGCCCGCGCCGCCGCCCTGGGTGCGGCGACAAGAATCCACTTCATGGACGTTTCCCGCCAAGAGCTATTGGCGCGCCTGGAACAGCGCAATGCCCAGGCGCCGGAATACGCCTTCATCATCACGGCAGATGACCTGCTGGGCTGGCTGGCGCGCTTCGAGGCGGTGACGGCCGACGAGCTTGCAACGATCGCAGCGATCAGCAGCCAAACTCGGTAGTGCCGCTATATCCCTCATCCAACAGCGTCTTGCGCATGGGATAGCCATTGACCACCCGGCCGCTGGCCTGCGGGCCATCGGCCTGCCAGCCCTGGCTTTGGTAGAAACTACGCGCTGTTCTGGTGCTTTCGAGCCGCCCTTCCCGATGCCCTAGTGCGACAAGCGCGGCTTCCAGATGCGCCAGCATGGCCTTGCTGACCCCGGAAAAACGCGCTTTCGGAGCGACATAATTGAGCGTGATCTTGCCGTCCTGGCTCACGGCGCCGACAGCCAGCACAGCGCCGTCGCGCTCGGCCACGTAAAAATCCTGCTCGGGATTGGCCAGCATGGCGGCAACGCCCGCCTCGCTCTTGTTGCGCGTCCAGGCGGCGATGGCGTACGGCTTTCCGCCATGGTCGGCGACACAGAGTTCAGTGATCGAGGCGGTCAATATCACGCTCATTGCCGGGATGTCGGCCTGCGTGGCGCGGCGAATGGTCAGGCTCATGCGCAGACCAGGACCCAAAAACTCACCCCACCACCACCAATTGCGGATCGAGCACGCGCAGAACCTGGGCCAGGTCGTGCCCGCGCTTGAGAATGCGGCCCTGCTGGTTGGTGACCGAATATTGCCCTTGCCGGTTGCGCAGCTTGGGGGACTTCTCGACGATGAAGAGCGGCCGTTCGGAGACACGGGCATAGATGGAGAACACGGCCCGCTCGCGCAGGAAATCCATGGCATAGTCGCGCCACTCGCCTAAGCTCACCTTGCGGCCATAGACCGACAGGATGAGCATCAGCTCGCGACGGTCGAAGGCGACGATGGGAAGGGCCCTGGCTTGTGGCGCGCTCGCGGGCGCCTCTCCGGAATGGACCAGAGCCAGGCTGACCGACTTGTCATGCGGCGTACGGCCCTGCACCGGTTACGCTCTCTCCGCTTGTCAACGCAATGTCATGATTGCGGTATTTGCGCTTTCGCGCAAGGGTCCGCGCCCGGGCATTTGGCACTGGGACCAAATACCTAAGTTTGAACACAGTTTCTCCCTCACAGCGCCCGATTGGCCGATCAGTCTGTGACCATTGCCTCCAGTGGTTGGCAACCGGACCGAACGAGCCCCCAAACCATGACGTCCGGTTGCCAACCGTCCTTTAGTTGACCAGTCAGCTATCTCCCGCTCCTGCCCCCAGGAGCGGGAGTTTCTTTTTGTGCCTCCGGCGCTAGCGTTCGAACGCGGCGGCCCCCAGGATCGGCCCCGGCAATCCGTTATTTTCCTGCTGCACGATAACGGCCATGCCGGTATTTTCCGCCAGCATCTCGGGCAGCGGCAATTTGAGGTCCGCGCCCGTATCGTTTTCCCACATGCCCAGCGCCTGCCGCCCGGTCACCACCTGGGTATAGACCATGGTCTTGCCGGCATTCTCACCCTTGTCGATCGCCACATCCGCGCGGTCGAGATAGGTCACCAGCCACACCACGGCATCGGAATAATTCGCATCTGGCGGCACGGCGATCTTGAGCATGTCGCCCTGCTTGGTAATGGCGACATCGAGCGGCAGACTGGCCGTGTCGAGCGCGCCATGCACTTCGCTGCGGCGCGACCCGACCACGCCCTTGTCGCCATTGACCACCATTTGCGGGGTATAGATGCGCGAGGAGCCCCAGCTTTTGGCATAGGCGCGCTGGCGGTCGGAATAATCGGCTTTGCCGAACGTGTCTTCCCAGCCGACGTAGTCCCAATAGTCGACGTGATAGGCGAGCGCGATGACGTCGCCCTCCTCGGCCAGGCTCGTGAGCAAGGCATCGGCCGGCGGGCACTGGGCGCAGCCTTGGCTCGTGAACAATTCCACCACCGCCTTGGGGCGGTCGCGCACTTTCTCCGCGCCGGCCGGAAGGGCCAGAACGGCAAAAGCGACAATGCCGAGAACCGGTGCAAGGAAGGAACGGGATATCATAGGGCAAACTTGTAAGCTGGCGCCTGCAAGCCCCGCTAGTCAAAAGAGGGTGAGAGCGGGCAAAAACGCCCCAAGAGTTTCCTTGATGCCACGCTCAAAGAAAATGGCGGCCCCGGGGGACCGCCATTTCCGGTTCAGCAATGCAGGCGGTGATTACGCCGCGACGAGGCTGCGCAGCACGTAATGCAGGATGCCGCCATTCTTGTAGTAATCGAGCTCATTGGCCGTATCGATGCGGCAGCGGGTCTCGACATTGAGCACGCTTCCATCGGCGCGGGTGATCTTGACGGTGACCATGGCGCGCGGCGCGATCTCGGTGACGCCTTCGATATCGATCGTCTCGGTACCGTCGAGCCCCAGGCTCTGCCAGCTCTCGCCATCCTTGAACTGCAGCGGGATGACACCCATGCCGACCAGGTTGGAGCGGTGGATACGCTCGAAGGACTGGGCGATCACGGCGCGCACGCCGAGCAGGTTCGTGCCCTTGGCCGCCCAGTCACGCGAAGAACCGGTGCCATATTCCTTGCCGGCAAAGATCACCAGCGGCGTGCCGGCGGCCTGGTAGGCCATGGCAGCATCATAGATCGCCATCTGGCTGCCATCGGGGCCCTTGGTATAGCCACCCTCGACGCCATTGAGCATCTGGTTCTTGATGCGGATATTGGCGAAGGTGCCGCGCATCATCACTTCGTGATTGCCGCGGCGGGCGCCATAGGAATTGAAATCGCGCGGGGCGACCTGGCGTTCTTCGAGATACTTGCCGGCCGGGGTCGAAGCCTTGAACGAACCGGCCGGGGAAATGTGGTCGGTGGTGATCGAATCAAGGAACAGGGCGAGCACCTTGGCCTTTTCGACATTGGTGATGGGCTTGGGCTCCATCGACATGCCATCGAAATAGGGCGGGTTCTGCACATAGGTGGAGCTTGAATTCCACTTATAGGTCTCGCCGCCATCGACAGCGATGCCCTGCCAATTGGTGTCGCCCTTGAACACGTCCGAATAGCGGGCGCGGAACATTTCGGCGGTCACGTGCTTGCGCACGATCTCGGCGATCTCGTGGTTGGAGGGCCAGATATCCTTGAGATAGACCGGCTGGCCATTGCTGCCGATGCCCAGGGGCTCGGTGGTGACATCGACATTAAGCGAACCGGCCAGTGCATAGGCCACCACCAGCGGCGGAGAGGCCAGGTAATTGGCGCGCACGTCGGGATTGACACGGCCTTCGAAGTTACGATTGCCCGACAGCACCGAGCAGGCGACCAGCTTGTTCTCGTTGATGCAATCGGAAATGGCCTGCGGCAGCGGGCCGGAATTGCCGATACAAGTGGTGCAGCCATAGCCGACCAGGTTGAAGCCCAGCGCGTCCAGATCATCCTGCAGTCCCGCGGCGGTCAGGTAATCGGTGACCACCTGCGAGCCGGGGGCCAGCGAGGTCTTGACCCAGGGCTTGGAATTGAGGCCCAGCGCCCGCGCCTTGCGGGCCACAAGGCCGGCGGCGACCAGCACCGAAGGATTGGACGTATTGGTGCAGGAGGTGATCGCCGCGATCACCACATGGCCGTCATCGATGCCATATTCGGCGCCATTGACGGGGAAAGCGGTTTCTTCGGGGATGTCGCCGACGCCGGTAGCGCCTTCATCGACAAAGCGCGATTCCTGCTTGTCCGCCGGCAGGCGGGTGCGTTCAGCGCGGCCACCGGCCAGCTCGGGCAGCGCCTTGGCGAAGGACGCAGCGGCATCCTTGAGGGCAACGCGGTCCTGCGGGCGTTTGGGGCCGGAGAGGGACGGCACGACGGTCGAAAGATCAAGCTCGAGGGTCGAGGTGAAGACCGGATCGGGCGAATTGGTCTCGCGGAACATGCCCTGGGCGCGTGAATAGGCTTCCACCAGCGCCACGCGCTGCGGGTCGCGGCCCGACGTGGTCAGATATTTCAGCGTATCGCTGTCGACCGGGAAATAGCCGCAGGTGGCGCCATATTCAGGGGCCATATTGGCAATGGTCGCCTGGTCTTCGAGGCTGAGATAGTCGAGGCCCGGCCCGTAGAATTCGACGAACTTGCCGACCACGCCCTTCTTGCGCAGCATTTCGGTGACCGTCAGCACCAGATCGGTGGCGGTAATGCCTTCATTGATCTTGCCGGTGAGCTTGAAGCCCACGACTTCGGGGATCAGCATGGTGATGGGCTGGCCCAGCATGGCCGCCTCGGCCTCGATGCCGCCCACGCCCCAGCCCAGAACGGCCATGCCATTGACCATGGTCGTGTGCGAGTCGGTGCCCACCAAGGTGTCGGGATAGGCGACGGTTTCGCCATTCTCGTCCTTGGTCCACACGGTCTGAGCCAGATATTCCAGATTCACCTGGTGGCAGATGCCGGTGCCGGGGGGCACGACGCGGAAATTATCGAATGCCGACTGGCCCCAGCGCAGGAATTCATAGCGCTCGCCATTGCGTTCATATTCGAGCTCGACATTCTGCCCGAAGGCCAGGGCCGTGCCGAAGCTGTCGACCATCACCGAGTGATCGATGACCAGATCGACGGGGACCAGCGGATTGATCTTCTGCGGATTGGCGCCGAGCTTGGCGGTGGCGTCGCGCATGGCGGCCAGATCCACCACGGCGGGAACGCCGGTGAAGTCCTGCATCAGCACGCGGGCCGGGCGATAGGAAATTTCATGCTCGGAGGTGCGGGTCGTGAGCCAAGTGGCGACGGCCTCGATATCGGCCTTGGTGACCGTGCGGTTGTCTTCGAAACGCAGCAGGTTTTCCAGCACCACCTTCATCGAATGGGGCAGGCTCGACACGCCCTTGAGGCCGTTCTTTTCGGCTTCGGCGATGGAATAATAGGTATAGGTCTTGCCGCCGACCGTAAGGGTCGATTTGGACTTGAAGCTGTTTACTGAGGTCACGGTGCTCCGCCCTTTGCTGGAATTGCTGCTGACGCGGCCAGGGCAGTCGGAAAAGCTCCCGAAATCCGCCGGATAGCGTCGCCTTTTCTGGAATGACTCCAATCTGTGACGGCTTATAGACACTAAAGATTGCCCTTGCCAGTCTTGCCTTTGGTTCAATACGAGATGGGGTCATGACGCAAAGGCAAGCCTACCCATCTTTAGTGCTGCGCGCGCAGGGGCTTGCCTGTGGCCGCGGCGGCCTGCCGCTGGCCGATGACATGAGCTTTGCCGTCCATGGCGGCACCTGTCTTTTGCTGCGCGGCCCCAATGGCACCGGCAAGACCACGTTGCTGCTGACGCTGGCGGGGATCGTGGCGCCTCTGGGCGGATTTTTTGCCCTTGAAGGGGCGGACCCGGAGGCCGGGCCGCTGCTGCATTATTGCGGTCACCGCAATGCCGTTAAGCCGCGCCTCAGCGTAGAGGAGAATTTGGGCTTTTGGGCGGGGGTCAATGGCGCAACCGGCGAGAGAATAGATGATGCGCTTGACCGGGTCGGCCTGGGCGAGCTGGCAACGCTCGATGCCGGCTATCTCTCGGCCGGACAGAGCCGGCGGCTGGCGCTGGCGCGGTTGCTGGTGACACGGCGGCCGCTCTGGCTGCTGGACGAGCCGACAGCGGCGCTCGACACCGAGGGCCACCAATTGGTGACCGAACTGATCGACGAGCATCTTAACGCCGGCGGCATTGCTATCGCGGCCACGCATGACCCGATCACCCTGCCCGACCCCGCCCGCATGGAAACCCTGGCCTTGGGGAAAGCGGCATGAGGGCCTTTTCCGCCATTATCGGCCGGGAGATGGCCCTGGCACTGCGCGGCGGCGGCGATGTGCTGACGCTGGTGCTGTTTTTTGTGATCACCGGCGCCATCGTGCCCTTTGCCGTGGGCCCCGATCGGGCACTGCTGGCCACCATCGCACCGGGGATTATCTGGATTGCAGCGTTTCTTGCCATGCTGCTGGGCCTCGACCGGCTGTTTCGTCCCGATCACGAGGACGGCACGCTGATCCTGCTGCGTCATGCCGACCTGCCGCTTGCTGGCATCATTGCCGCAAAAGTGATCGCGCACTGGCTGCTGACGGCTGTGCCGCTGATCCTGGCCAGTCCGATCCTCGCCGTGCTGCTGGCAATGGATTTCTCGGCCTTCTGGCGCATGGTGGTTTCGCTGCTGCTGGGCACCCCGGCTTTGGCCGCTTTTGGAGCCATCGGCGCTGCCGTGACCGTGGCCATTCGCCGCGGCGGCCTCATCGCACCCATCCTCATCGCGCCCTTGTCGGTGCCGGTGCTGATCTTTGGCACGGGAGCCATAGCCACCGGCCCCGGCCCGGACCAATCCACCCCCGCCTTGCTTTTTCTCGCCGCGCTCAGTCTCATAGCCGTAGCGCTGGCCCCGTTCGCGGCAGCACTTGCGATAAGCTCCGCCGAGGATTAGAGCGCTAGGGATCATGACTATCGAAACCGCCCCCAAACAGAGCTGGTGGAACCGGATTGCCCATCCGGGGCAATTCGTCGCCTGGACCCGCCCCCTGCTCTGGCCGCTGACGATCCTGACCGCATTGCTGTTTGCAGCGGGGCTCTGGTTCGCCCTCTTCAACTCGCCCGAGGACTATCAGATGGGCGATACGGTGCGGATCATGTATGTGCATGTCCCCACCGCCTGGCTCAGCCAATTCGTCTATGGCGTGATGGCAGTTTCGGCGCTTGGTTCGCTCGTCTGGCGCCACCCCATGGCCGATGTATCGATGAAGGCGGCTGCCCCCCTGGGCGCGACCTTCACCGCGCTGGCGCTCTTTACCGGCTCGCTTTGGGGCCGGCCCACCTGGGGCACGTTCTGGGAATGGGACGGCCGCATGACCTCGACCCTGGTGCTGCTGTTCATCTATCTCGGCATTATCGCGCTGTGGCGGGCCTTCGACGATCAGCTCCGCGCCGCCCGCGTCATCGCCGTCTTCACCCTTGTGGGCGCTGTTAACATTCCCATCATCAAATTCTCGGTCGATTGGTGGAGCACATTGCACCAGCCGGCCAGCGTCTTCCGCGCCGATGGTCCGCGCATGCCCGGTTCCATCCTGACGCCGCTTTTCGTGATGTTCTTCGCCTTTACATTTCTGTTCCTGGTGCTGCATCTCAAGGCCATGCATACCGAAGTGCAGCGCCGTCGCGTTGCCGCGCTCGAACGGCAGGCGGCGCAGGGAGCCCGGGCATGATCGATCTGGGACCACACGCCGTTTTCATCGTCTCGGCCTATGCAGGGGTAACGCTCGCCATTGCCGGGCTGATCGGCTGGACCCTCTTCGACGCCAGGCGCACAGCAAAAAAGCTCGCCGATCTCGAAGCCCGCGGCATTCGCCGCCGCTCGGCCGGACCCGCCTGATGCGCTATGTGCTTTTCGCCCTGCCGCTGCTCCTGCTGGTTGCGCTGGTCGCCATCTTTGCTTCTTCCATGGACCGCGACCCTTCGCTGGTGCGCAGCGTCCTGATCGATAAGCCCGCCCCGGCCTTTGCCATGGAAGCCATACCCGAGCTTGGCGTACCGGGCTTCGATACGGCTGCGCTCAAGGGCGAGGTCACCGTGGTCAATGTCTTTGCCAGCTGGTGCCTGCCCTGCCGGGCCGAGCATCCCCTGCTCGAAGCGGTCAAGGATGTCGCCAAGGTGCGCATGTTCGGCATCAACCAGTCCGACGCTCCCGAAAATGCCCGCGCCTTCCTCGCCGAGCTGGGCAATCCCTATGACGCGGTGGGTGCCGACCGCGACCGGCGTGTCTCGATCGATTGGGGCGTCTATGGCGTGCCGGAAACCTTCGTGGTCGACGCCAATGGCGTCATCACCTTCAAGCATGTCGGGCCCCTGACGCCACAGGCCGTGGACGATCACCTGCTGCCAGCCATCGAAAAGGCACGAGGCTAGCATGGTCCGCTCCTGGCGCAGCGCGGCACTGGCGGTTCTGGTAGGCCTGATAATGGGAGGAGCCGCCATGGCCAATGATCTGATCACGGCAGCCCGGCAGGGCGATATAGCCACCGTGGCGGCGCAAATCGCCGCCGGCACCGACCTCGAGGCCCGCGATGGCGACGGGGCAACGGCGCTACTGGCCGCAACGCACGCCAACCAGATCGAAGCGGCAAGACTGCTGATCGAGGCGGGTGCAGACGTCAATGCCAAGGACGCCATTGCCGATAGCCCCTATCTCTATGCCGGGGCGCGCGGACATCTCGAAATCCTCAAGCTGACGCTGGCCCATGGCGCGGACCTCAAGAGCATCAATCGCTATGGCGGCACCGCCCTGATTCCGGCAGCCGAGCGGGGTCATGTGGAAACGGTAGCGACCCTGATCGCCGCCGGGGTCGCTGTCGATCACGTGAACCGCCTCGGCTGGACGGCGCTGCTCGAGGCCATCATCCTGGGCAATGGCGGGCCCAGCCACGTCGCCATCGTCAAACTGTTGCTCGATGCCGGCGCCGATCCCAATCTGGCCGATGGCGATGGCGTCAGCCCGCTCGCCCATGCCCGCAGTCGCGGCTTTGACGAAATGGTGCAGATGCTGGAGGCGGCGGGCGGGCGCTAGCCGTTCGCCTAAAAGTCGCTGGTCAGGCCCTTGATTTCCCAATCGCCATAGCGGCCGGGTTCCAGCCCGCCGCGCCCGCCTTTTTCCTTTGGAGCAAAGGCGGTTTTGCCGTCGATGGCGTTGCGCCGGGCCTCGGCTTCGGCAAGGGCGCGCCGGGCGGCCGCGCTCAGTGGCGGCCGTGGGGCCTCTTCACCCTCAAAACTCTCTTCTGCATCACTCATCGACGGCTTTCGAAATGTGCTATGTTCATGCGCCTTGCATGAAACCCCTGTCGGCACAACATAGTTGCGGGAAAGACGAACCCCAAGAGGCTCCGATGTTCAACATGTTTCGCACTGCCGTCCTGATCGCCGGGCTGACGGCCCTGTTCATGGTGGTGGGTTATTTCATCGGCGGCACCGGCGGCATGATGATCGCCTTCCTCTTTGCCGCTGCCACCAACCTTTTCAGCTACTGGAATTCGGACAAGATGGTGCTGCGCATGCAGAACGCCGTTCCTGTCGAGCGCAGCCGGGTGCCCGAGCTTTACGACATGGTGGATACGCTCTCCAAGCGGGCCGGTATTCCGACGCCGGCGGTCTATATCATCCAGTCCGACCAGCCCAATGCCTTTGCCACCGGGCGCGACCCAAACAATGCTGCGGTGGCAGTTTCGACCGGCCTGCTGCGGAACCTCGAAACGCGAGAAGTGGCCGGCGTGGTTGCCCACGAACTGGCCCATATTCGCAGCCGCGACACGCTGACCATGACCATCACGGCGACCTTTGCCGGCGCGATTTCCGCCCTGGCGCAATTCGGGCTCTTCTTCGGTGGCGGCAATAATCGCGACAACCCGCTGGGCGGCATCGGCGCCCTGCTCATGGTGTTCCTGGCTCCCCTGGCTGCCATGGTGGTGCAGATGGCGGTAAGCCGCACCCGCGAATATGAGGCCGATCGCGACGGCGCCGAGATATCGGGCGATCCGCTAGCGCTGGCCTCGGCCCTCAACAAGATCGCCAGCCTGGCCGGCCGCCAGGTCAATGTCGCGGCCGAGCGCAACCCGGCCATGGCCCATATGTACATCATCAATCCCCTCTCAGGGCAGCGGATGGACAATCTCTTTTCCACCCATCCCGATACCGGCAATCGCATCGCGGCCCTGCAGAAGCTTGCAGCCGAGATGCAGGTGAACGATAAGGGCCCTGCGCCCCAGCCTCGTTCGCAACCGGCTTCGACCGCTCGCGGCACTGGCAGCGGCTGGCGCGTGCCGCCCACCGGAAGGTCCGATGACGGCGGCGGACAAAACGGTCCCTGGGGATAATTCTGAAGCGTGGCACCTAAAACCGAACCGGCGGGGCTCAAGCTCCGCCTCGTTGCCGCCCAGCGGCTCAAATCCGTTCTGGCGGGCGACAATTTCGCGCCGCTGACCGCGGCAGAGCTGGCCGATGGGCGCGATCGCGCGCTGGCCAACAGGCTGATCACCACGGCGCTGCGCCGCCAGGGCCAGCTCAATTTCATCATCCATGCCCTGCTCGACAAGGGCATGCCGGGCAAGTCGGGCACTTTCGAAGCCATTCTGCGCCTGTCGCTGGCGCAGCTGGTTTTCCTGCCCGATCTGGGCGCGCATAGTGCATTGTTCCTTGCCGTCGAGGCCACCAAGCGCGACCCCAAGGCACGCCATCTGTCGGGCCTGATGAATGCTGTATTGCGCAGCGCCCAGGCCAATTCGGCCAAGTTCGGCATGCTGAGCGATGACCTGCTGATCCCCGACACTTTTGGCGATACCTGGCTCCAGGCCTATGGCGAAGAAGCCATTGATGGCTTTTCCGACGCCCTGCTCGCCGGCGCGCCGCTCGACCTGACGCTCAAGAATGTCGATCCGGAGCTAATCGAGACGCTGGGAGCAGAACCGGTTCTTGCCGATACCGTGCGCATCGAGCAGCGCGACCGGCCCGTCGAGGCCCTGCCCGGCTATGCCGAGGGCCAATGGTGGGTTCAGGACGCCGCCTCCGCCATTCCGGCGCGCCTGCTGGCGCTTGAGCCGGGCGCCCGCGTGCTCGACCTCTGCGCCGCCCCCGGCGGCAAGACCGCCCAGTTGATCAAGGCCGGCTATGCCGTGACCGCGCTCGACAGCGATGCCAGCCGCATGGAACGCCTGCGTGGCAATCTTGCCCGCCTCAACTATACGGCGACCGAGACCATTGTCGGCGACGCCGGCACATTCGCACCGACCTCGCTCTATTCCGGGGTCCTGCTCGACGCGCCCTGCTCGGCTACTGGCACGTTCCGGCGCCACCCCGAAGTCATCTGGCATCGTTCGGTTGGCGATGTGGCAGGCCGGGTGCGCCTGCAGCGGGCGCTGCTGACCAATGCCTTCCGCTGTCTCGATACCGATGGAGTATTGCTCTATTGCGTCTGTTCGCTCGAACCGGCCGAAGGCGAAGAGCAGGTCGAATGGGCCCTTGATTCGCTGCCCGGGCTTGAGCTTTTCCCCGTTACAGCAGCGGAAATGGCCGGTCTCGAGCAGGCCGTGACCGAAAAAGGCCTGGTGCGGACCCATCCGGGCATGAACCCGGGCGGATTGGCTGGGGGCATGGATGGATTCTTCGTGGCGCGATTCCGCCGCCATCGCTAGAATCGGCTTGGGGGCGAACGGCAACGGTCGGGGGACGTTGCAGCGCAAAGGATTTGGGTCGTTGAGGTTTTTGAGGTGCAGTAGACTTGTCCTGGGCGCTGGGCGCGCGGGGACAGGCTGATGGCCGGACAGCTCGGTTTCACGCTGCGCCGGCTGCTGCTGGGCCTGGCCGACAATGTAGTGACGCTGCCCCTGCTGCGCTGGACCTGGCGCGGCCTGGCCGATGACGCCTTTGCCGGTGAGCTTCCCGAATTCCGCCCCGCCGACCGCGATGCGGTGCGCGACATGATGAGCGGCCGCTATCTTCTGGCCTCCAAATTGGTGGAAACCGGCGGCGCCTCGCCTTTCAATCTCGATATCGACCACATGGATTGGTGGCTCAATCTGCATGGCTTTTCCTGGCTGCGCCATTTCCGCGACGTGCGCGACCCCGGCGAGCGCAAGTTTGCCCGCATGCTGGTGCTCGACTGGATCAGCCGCGAGGGCCAGTTCGAGCGGGATACCTGGGCCCCCGCTCTTTGCGCCCAGCGCGTGCTCAATTGGCTGCGCCATCTGCCACTGCTGCTCGATGGCGCCAATCCCGAACAGGCCAAGACCATCCAGCGGGTGCTGGGCGCCCAGATCCAGAGCCTCAAGGTCCGCGCGCCACTGACCAGCGACCCCACCGAAACGCTTTATGCCGCCATCGCCCTGCTGGGCGCCGAAATCTGCGACCAGGACGACAAGACTGACGTGCCTGCCCGGCTCACCAAGCTCAATGCGGTTCTCGCCGGCCAGCTCGATGCCGATGGCATGCATCTGTCGCGCAGCCCCAAGCTGCAATTGCAATTGTTGGTGGAACTGGCCAGCGTCCGCCGCGCGGCGGGCGCCTGGAAGACCGAAGAAGGCAATGAACTGGGCGCCCAGATCGACCGCATGCATGAAAGCCTCGACGCGCTGACGCTCTCCAGCGGCGAGCCCGTCTATTTCAATGGCTGCGGACAATTGCCCCATGACGTGCTGATTGCCGTGCAGGCGCTCGCCCCCACCCGCAAGCGGCGATCCATGCTGCTGGGCGGCTACGGTATTCTGCGCAATGGCGAGGCCGTGGTCATCGCCGATTCCGGGCAAAGGCCGCCCAAGGGGTTTGACGCCGACGCCCATGCCGGCGCCCTCGCCTTCGAATTTTCCTATGGCAATGAATTGATCCTGGGCTCCTGCGGGCCGGCGCCGGCTGATCTCCCCGAGAGCCAGGCCCTGTTCCGCCAGACCGTGGCCCATTCGGCGCCCTCGATGGATGCCGACGATGCCGAGCGGACACCGCCCGCATTGGCGCTCGATCCGGCCGATCATCTGCTGACCTTGGGCACCGGCGGCTATGCCAAGCGCTATGGCGTCGATCTCGAGCGCCGCCTGACCCTGCTATCGGAGGGGACGACCCTGGTTGGGCAGGATCGCATGATTGCCAATGGCACGCCCTCGGGCCTGCTTTCAGTACGCTTTCACCTGGCGCCCAATGTCATGGTCCGTCGCGTTTCGGGCGAGGGGCTGGTGCGGCTGGTATTGCCCAATGGCACGGTCTGGAGCTTTTTGTGGGAAGGCGCCGATTTCCACGAGGAGGAAAGCGTGCGCCAATCCTCCTATCTCGGTTTTCACAAGACACGCCAGCTCGTGCTGGAAACCCCGGCGGCTCCCGATCGCGAGATCGCCTGGATCTTTACGCTCGAGCAGTAACGCGTGGTTCCCATCGCCGCCGCTTCGTGCTAGCGAGCGGCCGACATCATCACACGGGCGGAACATCCTCATGAGCAAGACGGTCAAGGTCGGGCGCGCGCTGCTTTCGGTATTCGACAAATCCGGCATGGCAGACTTTGCGCGGGGGCTGAGCGAAGCAGGCGTGGAGCTGGTATCGACCGGCGGCACGCATAAGCTCATCAGCGATGCTGGCCTGCCAGTCCGCGAGATTTCCGACCTGACCGGCTTCCCCGAAATGATGGATGGCCGCGTCAAGACGCTGCATCCCAAGGTACATGGCGGGCTTTTGGCCGTACGCGACAAGGCCGACCATGCCGCCTCCATGGCCGAGCATGACATCGGCGCCATCGATCTGGTCGCGGTCAATCTCTACCCCTTCGAGAAGACCGTGGCCTCGGGCGCAGGCTATGACGACATTATCGAAAATATCGATATTGGCGGGCCGGCCATGGTGCGCTCCGCCGCCAAGAACCATGCCTATGTGACCGTCGTCGTCGATCCCGCCGATTATCCAGCCATTCTCGACGCCATCAAGACCACTGGCGGGGTGCCGTTCGAGCTGCGCCAGAGACTGGCGGCCAAGGCCTATGCCCGCACGGCGGCCTATGACAGCGCCATTTCAAGCTGGTTCGCCAAAGCGATCGACTATCCCGAAATCCCCTATCGCAGCTTTGCCGGCACGCTGCGCGAAGTCATGCGCTATGGCGAAAACCCCCATCAATGGGCCGGCTTTTACGCCAATGGCGACAGCCGCCCGGGCGTTGCCACCGCAACGCAGGTGCAGGGCAAGACGCTCAGCTACAACAATATCAACGATACCGATGCCGCCTTCGAGCTGGTCAGCGAATTCGACCCCGTCCAGGGCGCGGCAGTGGCCATCATCAAGCACGCCAATCCCTGCGGCGTCGCCGTCGCCGATGATCTGGTGACCGCCTATAAGAACGCCCTGCGCACCGACCCGGTCAGCGCCTTTGGCGGCATCGTCGCCACCAATCGCGAGATCGACGCGGCCACTGCCGAAGAAATCGTCAAGGTCTTTACCGAGGTGATCGTGGCTCCCTCGGCCACCCCGGAAGCCCAGGCTATCATCGCCGCCAAGAAGAACCTGCGCCTGCTGCTGACCGGGGGCATTGCCGATCCCAAGGCCGATGGCCTCGTGGTCAAATCGGTCGCAGGAGGCCTCTTAGTCCAGTCGCGCGACAATCGCAATGTCGATGATTGCGATATCAAGGTGGTGACCAAAAAGGCTCCGAGCGCGGCCGAGCTGGCCGATCTGCGGCTGGCCGCCAAGGTTGCCAAGCACGTCAAATCCAACGCCATTGTCTATGTCCGGGACGGCGCCACGGTCGGCATTGGCGCCGGACAGATGTCGCGCGTGGATTCCGCACTCACTGGCCACCGCAAGTCGATCGATGCCGCAAGGGCGGCAGGCATCGAAGGCGCCCTGACACAGGGCTCGGTCGTTGCCTCGGATGCCTTCTTCCCCTTCGCCGATGGCCTTGAAGCATTGGTTGCTGCCGGCGCCACCGCCGTAATCCAGCCCGGCGGTTCGATGCGCGACGACGAGGTGATTGACGCGGCCGATGCCGCCGGCATTGCCATGGTGATGACCGGCATGCGCCACTTCCGGCACTAGAGTTTCCAGCAAAAGCGGCAATGTTTCGCGGTTCGCAAACGCGAAAAATCAAGGCTTCCAGCCTTACCGAATTGTAACGGGACCAGTAAGGGCTTCTTGAGATAGACCTGCCACAGTGGAAGCGCCGGTTCTGCCGGCCGCGATGGGGCAGATATGCTGAGGCAAGGGGGCGCTTTTGGGTCGCTGCTGCGAACGGGTTTGACCCGGTCGTTATCCTCGCTCGCGATCAAGCTGGCCTCGGCCGGCCTGACCTATATCGGCTTTGTTGTTCTGGCCCGCACCATGAGCGCCGCCGAATATGGCTATTTCGCCTTCGGCCTGGCGCTGGCAACCGTATTGGCGATCGGCGCCGGCATGGGACAGCAGACCGCCGTGATGCGGTTCCATGCCGAGGATATGGCCCGCAAGGACAGCGCCGCCGCCCGCACCACCTTGCGCGCCGGCAGCATGCTGACCATCCTGGGCAGCCTCCTGGTCGCCGCCGCGCTCTGCCTCTATGCCGCCATTGCCGATGCCCTCCGCGGCAGCGCGCCGAGCTGGCCGCTCTATGCCGCCGCCCTATTGGTGCTGCCCATGGCGCTGGGCGAATACACATCCGCCGCCTTGCGCACCCAGGGCTCGATCTGGACCGCGCTGGCGCCGCGCGATGTGGTGTGGCGGATCGCTCTGCCTCTCCTCGCGCTGGCCCTGGCTGCCGCCGGGGTCATGCTGACCGGCTGGGGTGCATTGCTGCTGGCCGCTGGGCTGCTGCTGGTCGTGGTGGCGGCGCAATACGGGCTGGCGCGGACCGAGCGCTATCAATTGCCGCTTGGCTTTGCCGGCCTTTCCGGCTTCTGGCGCGCCCGCGGCAAGATCAGCCTTTGGCTATTGCTGGGCGGCTTTATCAACGCGGCGGCGCTCAATGCCGATACCATCGTCATCGGCGCCCTCCTCGCCCCCGAACAGGCCGGCGCCTATTTCAACGCTTTCCGCACCGGCGGGTTGATGACCCTCTTCGCCTTTGCCATCTCCCTGGTAATAGCCCCGCCCATCGCCCGCCACTTCTATGCGGGGGAACGGCACAAGGCGCAGCTATTGCTGGCAGCCGGAACCTGGGGCGGCTTTATCTTCTCGCTGCTGGCCTTCCTTGCTTTCGTCTTTTTCGGCAATCCGATCATGAGCCTGTTCGGGGAAAGCTATGGCGATGCTTCCATCCTGCTGATCATTCTTGCCGTGGGTTTTCTGGCCGATGCGGCCACTGGCCCCTCGCGTTCGGTGCTGATGCTGACCGGCCATGAGAAGCGCTATGCGGCCATTTTCGGATTAACCACTCTGATCAGTATCCTGGCCCAGATCGCCGTGCTGCCTAGCTTTGGCGTCATTGGCGTGGCCATAGTAAGTTCACTTAACCGTATGCTGGCCTATGGCCTGATGAGCTGGCAATGCGCGGTTCGAACGGGGTTGGACCCCACTATTTTTGGCATTTTGCGGCTCCGGACCCATTCGGGGGGACAGGAGGGCGCCACATATGAAACACCGCTGGTGAAAAACGAGCCATGAGCATGTTGAAGACGTCCCCTCGCCCCAAAGGGGCAATTATCCTGGCAGGCTCCCACGGCGCCATCGCCCTGGCCCGCAGCCTTGCCAAGCAGGGGCTCGACGTCTGGTTCGTCACCAATTTCACCCCATTGCCGCGCTTCTCCAACGCCGTCCACCACTGGGCCGAATGGCCTGGGGCCGAGAACCCGGGCGCCATCGAGGCCCTCGAAGCGCTGGTGCGTGAGCATAGCCTCGAGAATTATCTGCTCGTTCCGGCCGCCGATGCCGATGTCAAACTTGTCGCCCAGGAGCATGCCCGGCTATCGGCCATGCTGCAGGTCGCGCTGCCCGATTGGGCGCAACTGCAATGGGCCTGCGACAAGGCGCTGACCTATCAGCGCGCCACCGAATTGGGCATCGCCGTGCCGCGCATCTACACCATCGGAGACGACCCGGCCGCCATTGCCGCGACCATGCAGTTTCCGGTGGTGCTGAAGCCGACCATGCGGATCACGCTCAACCGGTTCACCCGCGCCAAGGCCTGGCGTGCCGACAACGCGGCCCAGTTCCTCGAACTCTATGCCGAGGCGCTGCAATTGCAGGGCAAGGAGCATATCGTCGTTCAGGAATACATTCCCGGCGGCGGCGAGAACCAGTACTCCTATGCGGGCCTGTGGTGGAAGGGTAGCCCTCGCGCGAGCTTTGCCGCCCGGCGCAGCCGCCAGTTTCCGCTCGAATTCAGCTATACCTCGACCTTTGTCGAAACTGTCGAGCAACCCGACGTCATTGCCAAGGGCGAAGCCTTCCTGACCTCGATCCGCCATCACGGGGTATGCGAGATCGAGTTCAAGCGCGACCCGCGCAGCGGCGATCTGAAATTGCTCGACGTCAATCCGCGGCCCTGGTCCTGGTTCGGGCTGGCGCAGGCGGCGGGCGTGGATTTCGGCGCCATGCTGACCACGCTCAGCGCCGGAGAAATGATCGCCGCCACCGCGGCGACGCCCGGCATCGGCTGGATGTTCCTGTTGCGTGACGTCGTCGTTGCCGTGCAATTGCTAGGCCTGGGCAAGCTGCGCCTTGGCGATTACCTGCATTCGGTCGGCCGCACGCGAACCTTCGCCACCTTCTCGCTGCGCGACCCCAAGCCAGGGCTCGTGGAGCTGCCACTGACCGCATTGCGCCTGCTCAAGCGGCGGATCAGACCATCCCAGGCCAGCGCCCCGACGCCCGGCACGGTCACAAGCAGCATTTCGGAATAAAGAACCGTACCCGACGGTACGGTTGTGCTTGACCCCTGCCCCGTCCCGGCTTAGAACGGCTCCAAACTTCGCATTCCCTGCCGGAACCTAAACGATGACCAAGGCGCGCACGCTCTACGACAAGATCTGGGACGACCATCTGGTGCAGAACAACGAGGACGGGACCTCGCTGCTCTATATTGATCGCCACCTCGTGCACGAAGTCACGAGCCCCCAGGCCTTTGAAGGGCTGCGCATGAACAATCGCAAGGTGCGCCACCCCGAGCGCACCCTGGCCGTTGTCGATCACAACGTGCCCACCACCGACCGTTCCTTGCCCAATCCGGACCCGGAAAGCGCGATCCAGATCGCCGCTCTGGCCGAGAATACCAAGGATTTCGGCATCGAATATTTCGACCCCTTCGATAAGCGCCAGGGGATCGTGCATATCGTCGGTCCCGAACAGGGCTTTACCCTGCCTGGCATGACCATTGTCTGCGGCGACAGCCATACCTCGACCCATGGGGCTTTCGGCGCCCTGGCGCATGGCATTGGCACCTCCGAAGTGGAACACGTTCTGGCTACCCAGACGCTGATCCAGCAGAAGGCCAAGAACATGCTGGTGCGCGTGGATGGCAAACTGCCCCCGCACGTCACCGCCAAGGACATTATCCTCGCCATTATCGGTGAGATCGGCACCGCCGGCGGCAATGGCCACGTCATCGAATTCGCTGGCGAAGCCATTCGCTCCCTCTCCATGGAAGGCCGCATGACGGTCTGCAACATGACCATTGAGGGGGGTGCCCGCGCCGGCCTGATCGCGCCCGACGAGACCACCTTCAACTATGTGAAGGGCCGCAATCGCGCGCCGACCGGCAAGGCCTGGGACATGGCGCTCGACTATTGGAAGACGCTCAAATCCGATGAAGGCGCCCACTACGACAAGGTCGTCGTGCTCGACGCTGCCAAGCTCCCGCCGATCGTCTCCTGGGGCTCCTCGCCCGAGGACGTGATCTCGGTGACCGGCGTCGTGCCCAATCCCGACGAGATCGAGGACGAGAACAAGCGCGCCTCCAAATGGCGGGCGCTCGACTATATGGGCCTCAAGCCCGGCACCAACATCACCGATATTACCGTCGAACGCGTGTTCATCGGCTCCTGCACCAATGGCCGTATCGAAGACCTGCGCGCCGCTGCTGCCGTGATCGGCGATCGCAAGGTTGCCGCCGGGGTCGATGCCATGGTCGTGCCCGGCTCGGGCCTGGTCAAGGATCAGGCCGAGGCCGAGGGTCTGGACAAGATCTTCAAGGATGCCGGCTTTGAATGGCGCGAACCCGGCTGCTCGATGTGCCTGGCCATGAACCCGGACAAGCTCAAGCCGCAGGAACGCTGCGCTTCGACTTCCAACCGCAATTTCGAGGGCCGTCAGGGCTTCAAGGGCCGCACCCATCTGGTATCGCCCGCCATGGCGGCAGCGGCAGCCATTGCCGGCCACTTCGTCGATATTCGCGAGTGGCAGTAAGCAGCGCCGACTGGGGTTCGCGCTTCGCGCCCACCCTCGACGACATCGAGGCACTGGCCACCGCTGCCTTGAAGGAGCTCCCCGAGCCCTTCAAGTCGCTGGCGGCTGATGTCACCTGCTCTGTTGCCGACTTCGCCGAAGATGACGTGCTCGAAGGCTTCGGCATGGAAAGCCCTTTCGAGCTGATGGGGCTGTTCACCGGCATTGGCATGACCGAAGATGGCGCCGTGCCCCAGACCGGGCAATTGCCCAATACGGTCTTCCTCTATCGCCGCGCCATTCTCGATTACTGGGCCGAGAACGACGACAACACATTGGGTGAAATCGTCACCCACGTATTGATCCACGAACTGGGCCATCATTTCGGTTTTTCCGACGACGACATGGAAGCCATCGAGGCGGCGGCGGATAGGGACGAATAGCCGTGAAACCGATAGTGAGGTCTACCTCCTATCCACGCTCCACAAACTCGAACTCTGCCTCGCTCCCGCCCGCCGGATCGTCCGACACCCGCAGGGCCAGCTTGGCAGCCTCAAGCGCGGCAAACCAATCGTCCCAGCTGACGAGCTGAAAGCCGCCCACCCGGTCCGGTCCCTCATTGCCATCGGTATTGATGGCATGCTGGCCAAAGGTGAGCTGCAACAGCGTGCGGCTGCCGGTGCCATCGGGCGTTTCCATCAGCATCGGATTACCGCCGCGCGCTTCGGCCCATTGCCTTATATCGTCGTGGGAAGTCAGGGTCTTGGCCATCGCGGCGCTCCTTGTTGTTTCCTGCACAATCGTCATGACCATGGCACGGTTCCCAGGCCACGAGAATTCCCATTCCCACCGCCGCCTGCTAGGAACAGCCAGCAAAGCCGGAAACCGCAATGACCGAGACCAGTAATCGCATCCTGATGGGCCAGATCGGGGCCGCCCACGGCATCAAGGGTGAAGTGCGCATCACGCCCTTCACCCAGCATCCTGAAGCTATTGCCGACTATGGCCCGCTCCATACCGACCGGCCGGGGCTTGTCATCACCATTACCAAGGCCCGCGTGCAGAAGAATGTTATCGTCGCCAACATAAAAGGCGTCGCCGATAGAAACGCGGCCGAAGCGCTGAATGGGGTCTCCCTCTTTATCGACCGCTCCCGCCTGCCCGAGCCTGACGATGAGGATGATTTCTACCATGCCGACCTGCTCGGTCTTGAAGCCAGGCTCGATAATGGCGTGGTGCTGGGCAAGGTTTCGGCACTGCCCAATTTCGGCGCCGGCGACCTGATCGAAATCCGCGACTCCCAATCGGGCGACACCTTTCTTTATCCCTTTACCAAGGCCGTGGTGCCTACTGTCCGCATTGCCGAAGGCTATCTGACCATCGTGGTGCCGCTCGATGCCGAAGAGGGCGAGGAAGAACCCGATTGAGTTTTTCCGCCGAGATCATCACCCTTTTTCCCGAACTCTTCCCGGGCCCGCTTGGCGCCTCCGTACTCGGACGGGGACTGGCGGATGGCCTGTGGTCGCTCAAGGCGACCCAATTGCGCGATTTCGCCACCGATCGCCACCGCACGGTCGACGATACGCCGTCGGGCGGCGGCGCGGGCATGGTGCTCAAGCCCGATATTCTCGCCAGCGCGATAGACGCCATATCGCCAGCCGGTGACAAGCGCCCGCGCATCCTGATGTCCCCACGCGGCGCCCCGCTGACCCAGCACAGAGCGCGGCAACTGGCACTGGGCCCCGGCGCGCTCATCATCTGCGGGCGCTTTGAAGGCGTCGACCAACGGGTCATCGATGGCCGCCAGCTCGAGGAAATCTCCATCGGCGATTATGTGCTGGCCGGCGGAGAAGTTGCCGCCATGGTGCTGCTCGAAGCGGTGGTGCGGCTTATTCCCGGCGTCCTGGGCAAGGCCGAAAGCCATGCCGACGAGAGCTTCGAAAACGGTCTCCTGGAATACCCGCACTATACCAGGCCCCAGCAATTCGAGGGCGTCGACATTCCGGCCGTGCTCACCTCGGGCGACCATGGCCGCATCGCCAAATGGCGCGCCGAGCAAAGCCAGGCCCTGACCCGGAAGCGGCGGCCGGACCTGCTGGAACCGGACAAGTCATAAAACTGTCCGAAACCCTAGACTCCCGGCCATTTTTCCCCTATAGCCGCGCCACGACTGCGGCAATGGGCTGATCGGACCCGTTGTTGCGCGAATAAAAAGACGAAAACCCTCCGTTACCAACCAAGACCGGGCGATCGGAATCCTCAAAAATTCCGAACAATCGCTCCATTGAAAAGATCAGAACGGATCGACACATGGCCAATATCATCGAACAGCTCGAGGCCGAGCAGGTTGCCAGCCTCGCCGCCAAGCGCGAACTTCCAGAATTCACCCACGGCGACACCATCAAGGTGTGGGTCAAGATCAAGGAAGGCAACAAGGAACGCCTGCAGGCCTATGAAGGCGTCGTGATCGCCCGCACCGGCGGCGGCATCATGGAAAGCTTCACCGTGCGCAAGATTTCGTACGGCGAAGGCGTGGAACGCGTATTCCCGCTCTACTCCCCCAATGTTGCCTCCATCGAAGTGCTGAAGCGCGGTAAGGTGCGTCGCGCCAAGCTTTACTATCTGCGCGACCGTCGCGGCAAATCGGCTCGTATTTTCGAATCGACCAATTCGCGCACCAAGAAGATCGAAGCCAACGAACGCACCGCTGCCCAAGCTGCGCGCGACGCTCGTGAAGCTGAGAAGGTTGCCGCCGCAGAGGCTTTTGCCGCTGAACAGGCCGCCAAGGACGCAGAAGCCGCAGCAGCGGCCGCCGCTGCCGAACAGGCTGCTGCCGCCGAAGGCGAAGCCAAGAGCGAATAAGCTTTTTCGACAATGCGCTGATTTGAGAAACCCGGTCGCAAGGCCGGGTTTTTTGTTGGCTACTGACGGCAAGTGTCAGCAACGAGCGCCCCGCCGCCATTTCCGGCTTGTCCTTGGCGCCCCCCTCCGCGATAAGAAAGCCCGACAATCAAGGGCCACAAGAATGACCGTCGCCGTCGTCACCTGGAACATCAATTCGGTTCGCCTGCGCCTGCCCATGGTACTCGATTTTCTCAAGCAATATCAGCCCGACGTGCTGATGCTGCAGGAAATCAAATGTACCAATGACCAGTTTCCGGCTATGGCCTTTATCGAAGCCGGCTATCCCCATCAGGCGGTGCACGGCCAGAAGGGTTATCACGGCGTCGCCATCGTTTCGAAATTCCCTCTGACCGATATTTCGAGCCGCGTCTTCTGCGAAATCCCCGAATCGCGCCACGTCTCGGCAGTGCTCGATCTGGGCCGCGGGCCGCTGACAGTGCATAATTTCTACATTCCCGCCGGCGGCGACGAGCCTGATCCCGAGATCAACCCCAAGTTCAAGCACAAGCTGGGCTTTCTGAGCGAATTGACCACCTGGTTTGCCGAACCGGGCTTCCAGCGCGGCCATCTGATCGCCGGCGATTTCAATATCGCGCCGCACGAAAACGATGTGTGGAGCCACAAGCAATTGCTCAAGGTGGTGAGCCACACGCCTGTCGAAACCGAAGCCCTCAACGCCATTCTTAATGGCGGCCATGGCTGGACCGACCTAGTGCGCAAGCACGTGCCCTTCGACCAGAAGCTCTATTCCTGGTGGAGCTATCGCAGCGCCGATTGGCAAAATGCCGATAAGGGCCGCCGGCTCGACCATATCTGGGCCACCGCCGATATAGCCGAGCACTGCATCGCTGCCGAAATCGCCAAGCCCTTCCGCGGCTGGACCGATAAACCAAGCGACCACGTGCCGGTCATCGTCCGGTTTGCCGGGGTCTAGTCCAGCCAGTCGTCGTCACTATTGAGAAAGTGCTCTTCCCACTGGCTTTCGGGCACGGGGTCGCCAATGGCATATTCAAACGCCACAACCGCGCTCACATCAGGCGAGACCGCGCAACGATACCGCAGGTGGAACCAGCCTCCCCTGCTGCGAAACGCGCCGCCGTCAGCAGCAAGCGTGTTGCCCTGGACTGAAAGGTCCGCGAAAGCGTAGCCGACCAAAGCGTCGGGCGCCAGGTCGGTCCTGGCCAGATGAAGCTGTTCCAATGCTTCCATGTTGCACAATTGTACGACCTGCTCGCTGCTGGCGAGCAGCGGGAAATTGACCCGTACCTCCGCATTGGCCGGATCAGCGAGAATGCTGGCGGCGTAAAAGTCCGTCGCCCGCACCATGCCGTCTTGCGGTTCGGGCGGAGAAACCGGTGCCGCGGGCGCGATCGGGGATGACAGAACCGGCGCAACGGGCGCGGGCAATGTGGGCGGCGGGGCCATCGCCTGGCTTATGATCTCGACAGCAATAACCCGCATTCTGGGCTGCTCCAGACTACGCGGCACGACGAGCCACGCCACGGCCAGCAATATCGCGCCATGTGCCGCCACCGACAGCGGCAGCGACCAGCGAGTGATCATGAAGGGTTGCACCGGGGCCATGGCACGCGAAGCGTTCGAGATGACCGATGTCATGCCAAGCTATTGGGGCTCTTTGCGGGCGCCTGTTAGCTGTTGTCGCCAGACTTCATGCGAACGGCCACCGGCTCGAGCGCACCCAAATAATTGCCCAGATCGCGCTGCACGCGTTCGACCGCGCGCTGCGCCAGGTCGGGCGATTGCTGCACGAGCTTGAGAAAAGCCTGGCGTGGCACGAACAGCGCCTGGCAATCGGTGACGGCGGTGATGGTGATCGGGCGCGGCTTGGACAGAATCAGCGCCATGGCGGAGACCACACTGCCCGGCTCGGACATCGCATAAGGCTTGCCCGCCGCCGGCCCCTCGGGCTTGGCTCGCAGCGTCCCCGAAATCAGCACGAAGGCGCCAAGCGGCACGTCGCCGGCTTTGTACAGCACGGCATCGGCGTCGAAATAGCGGACGTCGCCGGCAAACGCCAGCATCCGCCTTTGCTCGTCATCGCAAATATCGAAGAATTCGGCCCTGGCCAGAACCTCAGCCGCGTCGTCCCTGATCATAAGCCCCAGTCCAGATGCAAGACTGTCCGCACCTGGAGGAGCGGACAGGTTCATCCTATAAGGCATTTTGCTTCGATTTGTACCCGATTTCCGAATCGGGCGTCCGGCCTAGGGCACGAGGCGATAGCCACCCTCTTCGGTGACCAGCAGCCGGGCATTGGACGGATCGCGCTCGATCTTCTGCCGCAGCCGGTAGATATGGGTTTCGAGCGTATGGGTGGTGACCCGGTTATTATAGCCCCAAACCTCCTTGAGCAGCACGTCGCGCGTAATGGTCTTGGGGCCCTGGCGGTAGAGGAATTTAAGGATGGAGGTTTCCTTGTCGGTCAACCGCACCTTGCCACCATCATTGGCTTCGAGGAGCTTCGCCGATGGCTGGAAGCTATAAGGCCCGATGGTAAAGACCACATCCTCGCTCTGGTCGTGCTGGCGTAGCGCGGCGTTGATTCGCGCCAGCAGCACCGGAAAGCGGAACGGCTTGGTCAGATAGTCATTGGCCCCCGATTCAAGGCCCTGAATCTGGTCGGCATCGCTATCATGCCCGGTCAGCATCAGGATCGGGCTTTTATAGCCTTCGGTCCGCAGCACCTTGACGGCGTCGCGTCCATCCATGTCGGGCAGACCGACATCGAGGATCATCAGATCGATATTGTTTTCCCGCGTGGCCTTGAGCGCGTCATTGGCAGTGCCAGCCTGGAGAATGTCGAACTCATTATGCGTTTCGAGCTGTTCGACCAGGGTCTGCCGCAGATCGGTGTCATCATCCACCAGCAGAATGCGTCGCTTGTTCATTGTTTTCTCCGGGTTTTTGGCGCTTTGCCCGATCAAGGGTCACACTATTGCGACCGGTTTTTGTTCAACCAATCACAACGGCGTTACGTGAGGGCAGGAACGACCGAGGAGCGGTAAAAGTTGCAGTGATCTCCGCCTTTTACAGTTTCGGGCCCGCTCTATTGCGCGTTTGATTTGGGCCGATAGCCGAACAGCGCCGACCCTACCCGGATATGGGTAGCACCCATGGCAATGCCAAGCTCGAAATCCCCGCTCATGCCCATGGAGAGCCCGGTGACGCCGGACAATCGCGCCAGCTCGGCCAGATGGGCGAAATAGGGCCCCGCCGGCACGCCATCAGGCGGGATGCACATCAGCCCGGCAATATCGAGCCCATATTCCCCACGGCAGCGGGCGACAAAAGCGGCGGTCTCCACCGGAGCAATGCCGCTCTTTTGCGCCTCCCCGCCAATATTGACCTGCACGAAGCAAGCCAGCCGCTTGCCGGCCCGCGCCATTTCCTCGGCGAGCACCTTCGCAAGCTTGTCCCGGTCGAGGGTTTCGATGACGTCGAACAGCGCCACGGCCTCACGTGCCTTGTTGGTCTGGAGCGGACCGATGAGGTGCAATTGCACATCGGGATAGGCCCCGCGCAGCGCCGGCCACTTCTCCTTGGCTTCCTGCACCCGGTTTTCCCCAAAGACACGTTGCCCGGCCTTGAGGAACGGCAAGACCTCTGCAGCCGCGAACGTCTTGGACACCGCGACCAGCTCGACCCCTTCGGCCCCAGACCCGAAACGCTTCTGCGCCGCTGCCATGCGGGCCCGGATATCGCCCAGGCTGCGGGCGGCAAGGATATCGCTCTCGTCCATGCTTTTGCCCTGTTCCTGTTGACCTAAGGGGGGTTTTCTGTTGATGGTCCGGTAGCCAAAATCCCCTTACAACGCAAGCAGCGCAGCAATTTTTCGCCGCTTGACCAAAAGCATATTCGAGGACGAAATCGTGAGCGTCGAACGCTACAATCCGCGCGAAGCAGAGCCCCGCTGGCAGCAGGTCTGGGACGATGCCAAGAGCTTCGTGACCAATACTGACGATCCGCGCGAGCCCTATTACGTCCTCGAGATGTTCCCCTATCCGTCCGGCCGTATCCATATGGGCCATGTGCGCAACTATACCCTGGGCGACGTTGTCGCCCGCTTTCAGCGCGCTCAGGGCAAGAATGTGCTCCACCCCATGGGCTGGGACGCATTCGGCCTGCCAGCCGAGAATGCCGCCATGGAGCGCGGGCTCAATCCGGGCACCTGGACGCGCCAGAACATTAGCGCGATGAAGGCCCAGCTCAAATCCATGGGCCTGTCCATCGACTGGACCCGCGAAATTGCGACCTGCGAGCCCGAATATTATTCCCATCAGCAATCGATGTTTATCGACATGCTGGAAGCCGGGCTGATCACCCGCAAGAAATCCAAGGTCAATTGGGACCCGGTGGACATGACGGTCCTCGCCAACGAGCAGGTCATCGATGGCAAGGGCTGGCGCTCCGGCGCCGCCGTCGAGCAGCGCGAGCTGACCCAGTGGTTCTTCAAGATCTCCGACTATGCCGAAGACTTGCTGAGCGCCTTGGACGGCCTGACCGACTGGCCGGAAAAGGTGCGCACCATGCAGCGCAACTGGATCGGCAAGTCCGAGGGGCTGCGCCTGCGGTTCGAGCTGACTGACGGTACCAGGGCCGATGCCACCAGCATCGAAGTCTTCACCACGCGTCCCGACACGATTTTTGGCGCGTCGTTTATTGCCCTATCGCCCGACCATCCGCTCACCACCCTCCTGGCGGTCAATAATGCGGAGCTGAGCGAGTTCGTCGCGGAGTGCCATCGCATGGGCACCGCGACCGAGGCCATCGAAACCGCCGAAAAGCGGGGCTATCGCACCGCCCTCATGGTGAAACACCCCGCGATCGAGGGCGCTACGCTGCCCGTTTATGTCGCCAATTTTGTGCTGATGGACTATGGCACCGGCGCCATTTTCGGCTGCCCGGCACACGATCAGCGCGATCTGGACTTCGCCCGCAAGTATGACCTGCCGGTCAAGCCCGTCGTACTGCCGCCCGGCGGCGACGCCGCGAGCTTTGCCGTCGGCGATATCGCCTATACCGATATGGGCTCGATCTTCAATTCCGGTTTCCTTGACGGCCTCTCCATAGAGGAAGCCAAGAAGGCCGCGGCGACCCATTTTGCCGCCCGCCTGGTCGACGGTGAGCCGCAGGGTCAGGTTGAGGTCAATTACCGGCTGCGCGACTGGGGCCTGTCACGCCAGCGCTATTGGGGAGCCCCCATCCCCATCATTCATTGCGAGGTCTGCGGCACATTGCCTGTGCCCAAAAAGGACCTGCCGGTGGTGTTGCCTGACGATGTGACCTTCGACAAGCCCGGCAATGCACTGGATCATCATCCGACCTGGAAGCATGTGAACTGCCCACAATGCGGCGGCGCGGCGCGGCGCGAAACCGACACCATGGACACCTTCGTCGATTCGTCCTGGTATTTTGCGCGCTTCACTGCCCCACACGCCGATACGCCTACCATCCCGGAAGTGGCCAATCGCTGGCTTCCGGTCGATCAGTATATCGGTGGCATCGAGCACGCGATCCTGCACCTGCTCTATTCGCGCTTCTTCACCCGCGCCATGAAGGCAACGGGGCATCTGGGCCTGGACGAACCCTTCAAGGGCATGTTCACCCAGGGCATGGTGACCCACGAAACCTATAAATCCGAGGACGGCCGCTGGCTCTCGCCCGAAGAGGTCCGGTTTGAAACGGTCGACGGCGAAAGGCGCGCGCTGGAAATCCAGTCCGGCCGCCCTGCCCGTATCGGTCCCATCGAGAAGATTTCGAAATCCAAGCGTAACGGCACTGACCCCGATGACATTCTCAAGGTCTATGGGGCCGATGCCGCGCGCTGGTTCATTCTCTCCGACTCGCCTCCTGAACGCGATGTCGAATGGACCGAAGCCGGCGTCGAAGGCGCCAGCCGCTTCCAGCAGCGCATCTGGCGGCTGGTCGGCGAGACGATCGATATTGCCAAACAGTCTTCTGATATTGTTCGAACTTCCGATGATGATGAAGCCCTGGCGCTGCGAAAATCCGTCCATCGCGCCGTGCATAATGTCGGTGGCGATATCGAAGGGCTTCGCTTCAATCGCGCTGTGGCCCAGATTTACGAGCTGACCAATGCCCTGGTCCGCTCGGCCGGCCTAGTCGCCGTGGCCCCCGCTGCCCGCCTCTCGGCGCTGGAGGAAGGGGTTGCAAGGCTGATCCAGCTGATCGCTCCGATGATGCCGCATCTGGCCGAAACCTGTTGGGAAGCATTGGGCAAGGCGGGCCTCGTGGCTGACGCAGCCTGGCCGGACGTCGATGCCGCCATGCTGGTGGATGACACTGTGACCCTGCCGATCCAGCTCAATGGCAAGCGCCGTGGCGAGATCGTGGTTGCCAAGGGCCTGCCTGCGGCCGAGGTGGAAAAACGCGTCTTGTCACTCGACGAGATTGTCCGCATGTTGGATGGCAAGGCACCCAAAAAGATCGTCATCGTGCCGGACAGGATCGTCAATGTCGTTGTCTAGAGCCCTGCGCCCCATCGCAATTGCCGGCATGCTGACGCTGTCGGCAGCGTTGGGGGCATGCAGCTTTGCCCCGGTTTACTCAAGCGGCTCGCTGGCCAGCCAACCGCTCCTGAACCTGGCTTTTGCCAAGCCCAATTCAAGGCTGGAGCAAGTGGTTTATCAGGAGCTAGCATTGCGTTTCGGTCATTCCGAGGCGCCGACGGCTCCCCTGGCACAGGTTTTTGTCAGCGCGTCGGCCAGCGACAGCGTTTTGTCGCGAACCGCAAATCCGGCAAAACCCATGGAAGTGACGGCTACTGCCACACTCACCATTACCTACCGGGACGACAGCGGCAAACAGCCGATTCGACTGACCCGCTTCGCCACCGCCGGCTACTCGCGCTCGGGTCAGGTTCTGGCCGATAAAGAGGCCGAACGAGAGGCCGCGGAAAGAGCGGCCAAGGCCGCCGCCGAATCGTTGCGCCTGGGCCTGTTGGCAACGCTGAGCCGCTGATGAGCGCGCTCAAAGCGCATGAGGTCGCCCGCTTTCTCGCACGGCCGGATCTGAGCGAGGGCATTTTCCTGGCCTATGGGCCCGATACCGGCCTGGTGCGGGAAACCGCGCAACGCCTGATTCGCGCGCTGACCAATAACGATCCTGAATCGGCAAGTGTGACCGTGCTCGATGGCGCCGAAGTCGATGCCGATCCCTCGATCCTTGCCGTTGAGGCCAAGACCATATCGCTGTTCGGTGGCAAGCGCATCGTGCGGGTGCGCGGCGCGAGCAAGTCCCTGGTCGTGACGCTCACCGAATTGCGGGACGATCCCGGCGGCGCGGCGATCGTGCTCGAGGCCGGTAATCTGACGCCCAAGGATGCTTTGCGAGCGCTGGTGGAAGCAGCAAAGCTCGGCCGCGCCCTGCCCTGTTATCCCGACAATGACGAGACGCTGACGGCGCTGATCCGCGAAACCTTCAATCAGCAGGGCATTCGCGCTGATGGCGATGTCATCGCCACACTACGCGAGATTCTCGGCAATGACCGCGAGATCACCCGGCGTGAGCTGGAAAAACTCTCGCTCTACGCCGCCGCCAGCAAGAGCCTGACGCGCGAAGACGTATTGCTGCTTTGCGCCGATAATGGCGCGCTGGTCATCGACGCCATTCTCGATGCCACAGCAGGCGGACACCCCGAAAAACTGGAACTGGCCCTCAATCGGGCCCTGTCATCGGCGGTTGACCCGCAGCGCCTGCTGGCCATGGCGACGATCCATTTTGGCAATCTGCGGCGGTGGCGCGTCGATGTCGATGCCGGAAAATCACCACGCGCGGTTCTCGATGGCCTGCGGCCAAAGCCACATTTTTCGCGCGTCTCGGCCCTGGAACAGCAATTGCGCCTCTGGACGGACAGTGCTTTGGCCGCGGCTGCAGACCGCATCCTGCAAGCGACCGCCGATAGCCGCCGGCGACCGGCTTTGGCTGAAACCAGCCTGCGCCGCGCCCTGCTCGCCCTCTGCCTGATGGCCGCTTCGCATTAGCATCGAGGTGCACGTTTCACGTGAAACGCAGCTATTACCCGATCAGTTGGGGTAACCCGTGAGACGGGCGCAAATGCCGTCCAGCTGTTCCAGCGTCTTGTAGCGGATTTCGAGCTTCCCGCCTCGCTCGCTATGGGCCAGCGATACCGATAGCCCCAGCGCATCCGACAAGCGCCGCTCCAGCGCCACCGTATCGGCATCCCGGCTGGCAACCGGTTCCGTAGGCTTGCGCTTGCCCGCGACATCCCGTTGCTGGCTGAGCGCCTCGGCCTCCCGCACCGACAGGCCTCCGGAAACGATCTGGCGCGCAAGATCGGCCGGATCATCGGCGGTGATCAATGTACGGGCGTGTCCGGCGGTCAGCGTGCCGCTGGCGACCATGCCGCGCACATCCTCGGGCAGTTTCAGCAGGCGCAGCGTATTGGCGACATGGGACCGGCTTTTCCCGATCACCTGCGCCAGATCCTGCTGCGTATACTCGAACTGCTCGATGAGCTGACCATAACCCTGCGCCTCTTCGAGCGGATTGAGATCGGCGCGCTGAACGTTCTCGATAATCGCGAGTTCCAGAGCTTCCTTGTCACCGACATCCCGCACGATAACCGGGACATCATGCAATCCGGCCTTCTGCGAGGCCCGCCACCGGCGTTCGCCGGCAATCAGCTCGAAAATATTGGGGTCGTCGCTAGGGCGCACCAGCAAGGGCTGCATCACACCCTTTTCGCGAATCGAATTGGTCAGCTCTTCGAGCTGATCAGGATCGAAGGTTCGGCGCGGATTGGCGCGATTGGCGATGATCATCTCCACCGGAAGACGCTTGACGCCACCGGTTTCGGTCACCCTTGCACCTTCGATCGTCGCCATATCGCCGATCAGCGCGGCCAGCCCGCGGCCCAGTCGTGTCGGTTTTTCGTTCATATCGGGCTCCTATGCCGCGTTGAGCTGCCGCTCGCGGCGGATCACTTCGGTCGCCAGCCGCAGATAGGCCTGGCTGCCGGCACATTTCAAATCATAGAGCAAAGCCGGCTTGCCGTAAGACGGCGCCTCCGACAATCGCACATTGCGGGGAATCACCGTGTCATAGACCAGATCGCCCATTTCGCTGCGAACATCCGCCAAGACCTGTTCGGAGAGATTGTTGCGCTTGTCAAACATCGTCATCACCACACCCTGTATCGACAGGCGGGGGTTGAGCGTCGAACGGATTTGTTCAATCGTCTGCAGCAGCTGGCTAAGGCCTTCCAGCGCAAAGAACTCGCATTGCAGCGGCACCAGCACGGCATCGGCCGCAACCAGGGAGTTCACGGTCAGCAGATTGAGCGAGGGCGGGCAATCGATGAGAATGTAACTAACGGGCCGATCATTAATCGTCAGATCGCCCAAATGCTTGAAAGCATTGCGCAATTTAAACGCGCGATCGGCCTGCCCCGCAATGGTCAACTCGACGCCGAGCAAATCCATGGTCGAGGGCACAATGGCGACATTGGGAACGCTGGTCATGATGGCCGATTGCGCGACTGTCGCCTCACCCACCAGCAGATCATAGGATGACACTTCGCGATCGGTGCGGGAAATGCCCAGCCCCGTCGAGGCATTGCCTTGTGGGTCGAGGTCGACGATCAACACGCGCTCACCAATGGCCGCCAGGGCCGTTGCGAGGTTGATCGCCGTCGTGGTTTTGCCCACGCCGCCTTTCTGATTGGCCAGTGTCAGAATTCGGGGCGTCACATCAGCCTCCAGAGTCGTTCCGCTAACGCACTGAAATCCGTCGCAGATTCGTGATCTCAAGGATCACGCCGCCCGGATCGGTGTTACTGGGAACCATTACCACGTCATGATGCCAATGCGCACCCGATTCCGCCAGCTCTTCAACATATTCCCGGCCCTTATGCAGTAAGGCACGGGTTTTGCTGACAAAAAAAGGCTCCATCCATTCGCAGAGCAGCGGCATGGCGGCCAGCGCCCGGGACGTTATGATATCTGGCGCCGGTGTTTCACGTGAATCAATTTCGTCGCTTCGCTGCGCCAGAACGGTCACTGCCAGACCCAATTCCCGCGCCACCGTGCGCAAAAAGCTGGCCTTGCGGCCATTGGGCTCAACCAATAGGAATCGCTGCGGTCCGCCCTTCAGCGCAATGGCCAATGGCAGCGCGGGAAAGCCGCCACCGCTACCGAGATCCATGAAGCTGCTGTCCCCGTCGCGCAATAGCGACAAAAGCTGCAGGCTATCGGCAAAGTGCCGGGTCCAGACCTGATTCAGTGTTTCACGTGAAACAAGATTCTGTACCGCCTGCCACTTGCGAAGAAGCTGAGCATAGGATTCCAGATCGGCAATAACGGCATCCACGGGCCGCACGAAATGCGACGCGTATCGATCAACGGCAGTGGCGTCGTTCATCAGCTCGCCTTGCGCAGTTCGCCGCGGCGAATGACCGATAGCAGCAAGGTGATCGCCGCCGGCGTCATGCCATCCATCGCCTGCGCCTGTGCGATCGTCTGCGGCCTGTGCTGCTGCAACTTCTGGCGGATCTCGATGGAAAGCCCTGGAATGGCGGCATAGTCGAGCCATTCGGGAATATTGCGCTGTTCATCGCGTCGAACGGCAGCAATATCTTCGCGCTGCCGTTCCAGATACACGGCATATTGCGCATCAACGACCAATTGCTCGACTGTCCCGGAATCGAGCGCCGCGATCTCCGGCCATAGTCGGATGACGTCCTCGGGCGCAACGTCTGGATAGGACAGTAGATCGAACGCCGATCGCGCCTTGCCATCCTCATTGACTGCAATCCCGACCTTACGCGCGGCACTTGGCGACGTGCTGAGTGTCTCCAAGAGATGACGACCGCCGCGCAAGGCCGTGGACTTGCGCTCGAAGATGGATTCACGTTGTTCGCCGACCAAACCAATATCGACACCGGACTGCGTCAAGCGTTGATCGGCATTGTCGGCGCGCAGATAAAGCCGGAATTCGGCGCGCGAGGTGAACATGCGATAGGGCTCCGACACACCGCGCGTCACCAGGTCGTCCACCATCACGCCGAGATAGCTTTCCGTGCGCGACAGGGTCAATGCGTCAGCGCCGCGGGCCGCCAGCGCGGCATTGGCACCAGCCAACAAACCCTGCGCACCGGCTTCTTCGTAGCCCGTCGTGCCATTGATCTGACCAGCCAGGTAGAGGCCCGGCTGCTTCTTGACCTCGAGCGTCAGACGCAACTCGCGCGGGTCGACATAGTCATATTCGATGGCATAACCCGGCCGGACGATCCGCACATTTTCGAGGCCCGGCATGGACTTCAAAAACGCTTCCTGCACATCGGCCGGCAGTGAAGTGGACAGGCCATTGGGATAAATCGTGCTGTCATCAAGCCCTTCGGGCTCAAGGAAAATCTGGTGGCTATCGCGATCGGCGAAGCGCACCACCTTGTCCTCGATGGAGGGGCAATAGCGCGGGCCCCGGCTCTGGATGCGGCCGGAATACATGGCCGAGCGATGCAGATTGTCCGAGATGATTTTGTGGGTCTCGGCCGTGGTGCGGGTAATATGGCAACTGACCTGTGGTGTCCTGATCGCCGTGGTCAATGCAGAAAAGGCCTCAGGCGGATTATCGCCGGGCTGCTCTTCCAGAGCCGAAAAGTCGATGGACGTGCCATCAAGCCGCGCCGGCGTACCCGTCTTGAGGCGGCCGAGATTAAGGCCAAGAGCCTCCAGCCGCGTCGATAGACCAAGCACGGGCTTTTCGCCGACCCGGCCGGCAGGGACGGTTTCTTCGCCGCGATGAATCAGGCCGCGCAGGAATGTGCCGGTTGTCAGCACAACAGCCTTGGTGGAAATCTGGCGCCCATCCAACAACACCACGCCGCTGACCAGGCCATCGGTGACGACAATATCGTCGACCTCACCCTCTATGACATCGAGATTGGGTTGAGCTGTGATCGCGGCTTGCATAGCCTGCCGATAGAGCTTGCGATCGGCCTGCGCGCGGGGACCACGGACAGCGGGTCCCTTGCGGCGGTTGAGCACGCGGAACTGGATACCAGCCTGGTCGGCGACACGGCCCATCAGCCCGTCCAACGCATCGATCTCGCGCACCAGATGGCCCTTGCCCAGGCCACCAATAGCGGGATTGCAGCTCATTTCGCCGATGGTCGCAAATTTGTGGGTCACCAGGGCCGTCGGAACACCCAGACGTGCCGAGGCCGCGGCAGCTTCGCAGCCCGCATGACCACCTCCGACAACGATGACTGCATAATCGCGCATGATAACTCTCCGGCGCGCCCTCATAGGCCAATGTTTCACGTGAATCAATTCACGGCACTGCAGGGCCGTGTTTCACGTGAATCATTTGCCGATGCAAAAGCTCATGAATAATCGGTCCAGCACGCGTTCCGCATCGAGCCGGCCAACCAGTCGCTCCAGCGCGAATGAGGCTTGGCGCAGGTTTTCGGCTGCCAGCTCCATGTCGTCCAACCGGGCCGCGGCGGCGTCGAGGGCGGCACTCGCCTCCTGCAATGCCAAGCGATCACGTTCGCGGCTCAGCAGCGTCGGCTCGCCCGTACCCATGGTTTCGCCGATGGCGCGAAGGCGGGCAAAGAGCTCATTTAGGCCAGCCCCCGTCTGCGCGGAGACGGCAATATCAGCCGCGACGTTCGCGTTTCCGAGATCGGACTTGGTCGCTATATGCAACATCGGGACTGACACAAGGGGCGGCACCATGTCGGGCGTGTCAGGTGCCGTTAGCCAGAGCACGATATCGGCAAGCTCGATGGCGTGACGCGCGCGACGCACGCCTTCGGCCTCAGCTTTGCTGTCGGTCTCGCGTAGTCCGGCCAAGTCCAGCAGCACAAAAAGTTGCCCGGCAATATCGAGCGGGACTTCCCGCACATCGCGGGTGGTTCCCGCTTCGTCGGTGACAATGGCAATATCCGAACGCGCCAAGGCGTTGAGCAGGCTAGATTTTCCGGCATTCGGCACGCCGGCCAGCGCCACGCGAATACCCTCGCGGACAATACGACCGTGTTCGATCGAGGCCAGCGCCGTACCAATGCTGGATTTCAGCACGGCGATATCGTCGCCGAATTGCGCCGGCAGACCATCGGCAACATCGCCTTCATCGGAAAAATCCAGCCGAGCCTCGATCTCAGCACGCAGATCAAGCAGGCGATTGCGCCAATCATCAATCTGCCGCGATAGGCCGCCTTCAAACCGGGCCAAAGCTTGGCGCCGCTGGTTTTCCGTTTCGGCCTGCAGTAGATCGCCCAAGCCTTCGATTTCAACGAGGTCGAGCTTGCCATTCTCGAAGGCCCGGCGGGTGAATTCGCCGGCTTCGGCCAGGCGAGCCCCCTGCCCGGTCAGCAATTTGAGGATGGCGCGCACGCCGGCGGGCGAGCCATGCACCTGTAATTCCGCGCAGTCTTCGCCGGTAAAGCTATGGGGCGCAGGAAAGTAGGCGACGAGACCACGATCGAGGACTGAGTCCAGACCAATCGGTCGAAGCACCATGCGACGCGGTTCGGGGACGCTACCAGCCACCTGGGCGAGGATTTGGGGCACGGCGGGACCGGAGAGCCGGATTACGGCCACGCCCGAGGGCGGTGCCCCGGAGGACAACGCCACGATTGTATCGCCTGACCGCATCGGATCAGACGGCAACAGGCGCGGCGAAAGCTCGCAACGCGCCCATATGCTTTAGGTATTCATCGAATCGAAGAAGTCGGAATTCGTCTTGGTCTGGCGGATCTTGTCCATCAGGAATTCCATGGCGTCGATCGTGCCCATCGGGGTCAGGATACGGCGCAGCACATACATCTTCTTGAGGATATCGGGCTCGACCAACAGCTCTTCCTTGCGGGTGCCGGACTTGGTGATATCCAGCGCCGGGAAGACGCGCTTGTCGGCGACCTTACGGTCCAGAATAATTTCCGAGTTACCCGTGCCCTTGAATTCTTCAAAGATCACTTCATCCATGCGCGAACCGGTATCGATCAGCGCGGTCGAAATAATGGTCAGCGAGCCACCATCCTCGATATTGCGGGCGGCGCCGAAAAAGCGCTTGGGGCGCTGCAGGGCATTGGCATCCACACCACCGGTCAGCACCTTGCCCGAGCTTGGCACGACAGTGTTGTAGGCGCGGCCGAGGCGGGTGATGGAATCGAGCAGGATGACCACGTCGCGCTTGTGTTCGACCAGGCGCTTGGCCTTTTCGATCACCATTTCGGCGACCTGGACGTGGCGGCTGGCCGGCTCGTCAAAGGTCGAGGAGATCACTTCGCCGCGCACCGAGCGCTGCATATCGGTCACTTCTTCGGGACGCTCGTCGATGAGCAGCACGATGAGATAGCATTCGGGGTGATTGGTGGCGATTGATTGTGCAATATTCTGCAACAATACCGTCTTACCGGTACGCGGCGGCGCAACAATCAAAGCACGCTGGCCTTTGCCGAGCGGCGCCACCAGATCCAAAATGCGGGCCGAACGATCCTTCAAAGTCGGATCGGGCAGCTCCATACGGAGCCGTTCTTCCGGATAAAGCGGGGTGAGGTTGTCGAAGTTGACCTTGTGGCGAACCGCCTCGGGATCTTCGAAATTGATGGTCGAAACCTTGAGCAGCGCGAAATAGCGCTCGCCTTCCTTGGGAGAGCGAATTTCGCCCTCGACCGTGTCGCCGGTCCGCAGGCCGAAGCGGCGGATCTGGCTAGGGCTGACATAGATATCGTCGGGACCGGGGAGATAATTGGCGTCGGGAGAGCGCAGGAAGCCAAAGCCATCCGGCAGCACTTCGACCACGCCTTCCCCGGTTATGTCGATATCCCGAGCCGCCAGCTCCTTGAGAATGGCAAACATCAATTCCTGTTTGCGCATGGTCGAGGCATTCTCGACCTCGTGTTCTTCGGCGAACACCAGCAATTCGGCCGGAGATTTGGCCTTGAGCTCGCTGAGCTTCATATTCTGCATGTAGCGGATGGACCCTTGAGGGAAATCGAAAAAAGCGTTGAGGCTATTTTGGGAGGGAGGCACCGCGCAGCGACTTGGGAAGTCGGCTTGGATATTCGGGTGCATTGGCAATCATGTAGCGTGATCCCCGCACTATTTCAAGATTGAAACGCGGCGCCCGGATTCGATTCACGTGAAACAGCATTTCAGAACGGCCGCCCGATCACCGCGATGACGATCAGGATCATGAGCACCGTGGGCACTTCATTGATGATGCGGAAATATTTCTGCGGCTTGGTATTGCTGTCCTGGGCGAAGTCGCGCGTGTGCCGGACAAGGATGCCGTGGCAGGCGCTGAGCGCAAGAACCGCGGCCGCCTTGAGATAGGGCCAGCCCGCGCTCCAATCGACCACACCGAACGATAGCATCCAAAGCCCGAAAATCCAGGTCGCGATCATGGCCGGTGTCATGATGCCGCGCAGCAGGCGCCGCTCCATGACCTTGAAGGTTTCCGATTTATCGGAGCCGATTTCAGCAACCGAATGATAGACGAACAAACGCGGCAGATAGAGCATGCCGGCCATCCAGGCGATGACCGAAATCACATGCGCTGCCTTGACCCATTCCATTTTGCGAACTCCTCAACAGTTCAGCTTTTTTGCGCTCTAGCCGTTTTTGACCACATCGACCAACCGCTCGACATGCGTGATCGGGGTTTCCGGCACAATGCCATGGCCGAGATTGAAAATATGCGGCCGGTCGGCAAAGGCGGCAATGATCTGGCGGGCGCGGTCTTCCATCTGCGCACCACCGGCCACCAGCCGCAAGGGATCAAGATTACCCTGCACGGTGAAACCGGCCGGAACGTGCCTCGCCGCAAATTCGAGCGGGGTAGCATAATCGAGCCCCACCGCATTGACCCCCGTCGCCGCGACATAGGCCGCGATATTGCCGGCCGCGCCACGCGGAAAGCCGATGATCGGCGCATTGGGCAGGCGGGCGCGAACGCCTTCGACGATGCGGCGATTGGGTTCAATGACCTGCCGGACAAAGGCCGCGTCATCCAGATTAAGCGCCCAACTCTCGAACAGCTGCACCACATCGGCGCCGGCGGCAAATTGGGCAACCAGGTAATCAATGCTGGTTTGCACCAGAATATCGATCAGGGCGTCAAAGGCTTCCGGGTGCTGCAGCGCAAAGAGCCGCGCGGCTGCCTGATCCGGCGAACCGCGCCCGCCGATCATATAGGTCGCCACCGTCCAGGGAGAGCCGCAGAAGCCGATAAGCGTCTTGTCCGGCGTAAGGCCGGCGCGAACCCGGCGCAACGTCTCGAATACCGGCGCCAGATGGTCCAAGGCCCGATCAGGCTGTAATTGCCCGATTGTCTCGGCCGTCACCGGCTCAAGCAACGGCCCTTCCCCAGCGGCAAACCGCACCGATTGGCCCAGGGCGTCGGGAATGACCAGAATGTCTGAAAACAGAATGGCCGCATCGAGCGGGAACCGGCGCAGCGGCTGCAGCGTCACTTCGGCCGCCAGCTCCGGCGTATAGCAAAGTTCGAGAAAGCCACCGACCTTGGTCCGCAACTCGCGATATTCCGGCAGATAGCGTCCAGCCTGGCGCATGATCCAGATGGGCGGCCGTTCCTGGCGTTCGCCAAGCACCGTTGCCAGCAAGGGTTTATGGGCCACAGCGCTCACTCGATCACCTCTTCCAAAACCTCAAAAGAGAATCTTGAACTTAGTATCTTTATTATCATGGCGGTGTTTTGGATGAATTCAGCGCCGTCCACAATTGCCCATGGTGGTGACACAAGGGCGCAGCCGATTGGTTAACAGGATGTGAATCCGCATCGGGAGGGGCCAGTTCTTAACGAAAGGTAAATGGTTAACGTCGCGTTAACGGGCGCGAGTCCGGAGTCAACGATTCGAATCCGCCTGTGCGTATCGGCTGGAAACAGCGCCCCTGCGCCAAACGGGTTTTCCCCAGACCTATCCATGACTCGTGTCGCACCGGGTGCCAACGCGAACTGTTAATGTTTCGTTTACCAAGTCGAACAAGTCCGGCCTCCCGCCAAATCCATGAGTCATTATCACAGCCAAGGCTTGAGCTGGGGATAACTCTATGGAAAACATGGCTCCATGCTGATCCTCGCCTCGCAAAGCAACACAAGAAAAACCCTGCTGGCACAGGCCGGTCTGGTCTTTTCTGCCCAGCCGGCAGCCATCGATGAACGCGTGATCGAAACCGAGGCTTTGGCCAATGGCGCCGACGCGCGCGACGTCGCTCTGCTCCTCGCGCAAAGAAAGGCCGAGGCCGTCTCCGCCCTTAATGAAGGGGCCTTTGTGATCGGCGCCGACCAGACCCTGGCGCTCGGGACCGAGCTTTTGCACAAGCCGGCCGACCGGGCTGCCGCTGCCGCTCAGCTCGAGCATCTCAGGGGCAAGACCCATCGCCTCCATGTTGGCGTGACCCTGGTGCAAAATGGCGCCGTGCTATGGTCCGATCTGCAGACGGCCGAACTCACCATGCGCGATTTCACCGCTGCGGAACGCGAGGATATCCTTGATCGCGAAGGCGAGGCCTTGCTGAGTTCAGTGGGCGGATACCGGCTCGAAGGGCCTTCCATTCGGCTCTTTGAAACCGTCATCGGCGACTACTTCACCATTCTGGGCCTGCCGCTGCTGCCGCTCCTGGCCGCGCTTCGCGCTATCGCCCCCGAACTTCTCGACGGAAAACCGTGACCATCAAGGCCTTTGTCATCGGGCACCCCATAGCCCATTCCCGTTCGCCATTGATTCATGGCGCCTGGCTGGCCCAGCATCACATCGATGGCAGCTACGAGGCCATCGATGTGGCGCCCGACCATCTGCCCGCTTTCTTTGACCGTCTTCGGGCGGGAGAATTTGCCGGTGGCAATGTCACGATCCCGCATAAGGAAGCGGTTTTTGCGCTCTGCGACAGCGTCGACCCGCTCGCCACCACGATCGGCGCGGTCAATACGCTGGTCGTCAGGGATGGCAAGGTGCATGGCACCAATACCGACTATCTCGGGTTTCTGGGCAATCTGGATGCCGGCGCGCCCGGCTGGTCGGATGGCGGGAGGCCGGCAATCGTGCTCGGCGCCGGCGGCGCTTCGCGGGCTATTCTGGTTGCTCTCAGGAGCCGCCATATTCCCGTCATTCTACTCAATCGGACCCGCTCGACCGCCGATCGCCTGGCCGCCGAGATCGGTGGTGACATCCGTACTGGAGACCTCTCCGATTTCAACGCTCTGGCGCCGCTGGCGGGCCTTGTGGTCAATACCACCTCGATCGGCATGCATGGCAGCCGGTTCGACGGCTTCGATCTCGGCCAATTGTCGCCCGGAACGCTGGTGACGGATATCGTCTATGCGCCGCTGGTGACCCCTTTACTGGCCGATGCCAGGGCGCGTGGCTTGCCGGTTGTCGATGGGCTGGGCATGTTGCTGCATCAGGCGGTGCCGGGCTTTGCGGCCTGGTTCGGCATCCGACCCGAGGTCACACCGGCCTTGCGCACCAGTATCGAGGCCACGCTGGAGCATTGAGCATGTGGCGCATCGGCATTACCGGATCGATCGCAACGGGCAAATCTACTGTCCTTGCGGCCTTCAAGGATCAGGGTGTGCCGGTGTTTTCGGCCGATACCGCCGTGGCTGAACTCTATGCCGGCGAGGCCGTGGGGCCTGTCGAAGCTCTGTTTCCCGGCGTGGCGCAGGATGGCAGGATCGATCGCGACCGGTTGTCGCAAAGGCTGGCGGCCGATCCCGGCGGTTTCAAGCGGCTCGAATCTGTGGTGCATCCCCTGGTGCGGAGACGGATCGCCCATTTTCTCGATTCTGCCGAGGCAGAGGGTCATGCACTGGCCGTGGTGGAAGTACCACTGCTGTTCGAAAGCGGCTATGATTATGGGTTCGACGCCATAGCCGTCACTGCGGTCGATGAAGCCATCCAGCGGCAACGGGCTTTGGCGCGGCCGGGAATGACCGTGGAAAAGCTCAATACCATCCTTGTTCGCCAGACTCCCCAGGCCGAAAAGAGGAAGCGCGCCACCTATATATTCGATACCGGCTCATCAATCGCACAGACCCGCCAGGAGGTCGCCGCGCTGGTCGCCGATATCCGCGCCAAAGGGCCCAAAAAATGAATCGCGAGATCGTGCTCGATACCGAAACCACAGGCCTGTCGCCCGCCGATGGCGACCGGCTGGTGGAAATCGGTGGCGTCGAGCTGATCAATCACATCCCGTCCGGCCGGCACTACCACGTCTATATCAATCCCCAGCGGTCCATGCCGGAAGAGGCTTTCCGCGTGCATGGCCTGTCGGAGGAATTCCTGTCCGACAAGCCGCTTTTTTCCGCCGTGGCCGACGAGTTCCGCGACTTTCTGGGCGATGCCAAGCTTATCATCCACAATGCCGCGTTCGACATGGGCTTCCTCAATGCCGAGCTCAAGAAAACCGGCCGGCCGGTCCTTGGCAATGAGGTGATCGATACCGTAGCGCTGGCGCGCGCCAAGCATCCCGGCTCGCGCGTCAGCCTCGACGCGCTCTGCAAGCTCTACGGCATCGACAATTCGCGCCGCACCCTGCATGGCGCCCTGCTCGACAGCGAGATCCTGGCCGAGGTCTATCTCGAACTGATCGGGGGCAAGCAGGTCAGCCTGGCGCTGATCGCGGAAAACCGTATATCGGGCGCCGATGCCATTGCCGCCCGCGTCGCGGTGGCGCCGCGCCCCGTGCCCCTGGTGCGCCAGATCAGTGAAGCCGAATTGGCAGCGCATGCGGCCCTGGTGGCCAAGCTCGGCCCCGATTCGGTCTGGGCGCAATATGAGAGCGAAGTGGCGGCCGCCGAATAAAAAACCCCGGATGGACCATCCGGGGTTTTTTTCATCGCAGAGCCAAAATGGCCAAAATTAGTTGGGCTTGTCGGTCTCGGCGCTGGCGGCGGTCAAGGGCGCTGCGCCCTGCTTGGCGGCGAGCTGGGCCAGATTCTGCCGATAGATGGCGGCAAAATCCACCGGTTCCATCATCAGCGGCGGGAAACCGCCCTGCTGGGTGACGCTGGCCAGCACCTGGCGGGCAAACGGGAAGATCAGGCGCGGGCATTCGATCATCAGCAATTGGCTGAGCTGGGCCTCGGGCACATTGCGCAGGCGGAACACCCCGCCATAGACCAGTTCCACATTGAACAGGATCGTGGTTTCGCGATTGGCCTTGGCATTGAGGGTCAGCTCGACCGCATAGACGTCATCGGCCTGCTTCTTGACGCCCACCGAGATTGAAACGTTGAAGGCCGGATTGCCGCCGCCGGCCATGATCGAGCCGGGCGCGCCGGGATTTTCGAAGGAAAGATCGCGGATATACTGCCCCACCAGATTCATGGAGGGCAAATTGCTGGGCTGGGGAGCTGCGGCGCCCTGGTTCTCGTCAGCCATTCTCTAGTCCTTTGCGGCAATAGCACTGCCCGGCTGGCTAGCATCTTTGGCCCGGTGCCACAAGCGCGGCGCCCGGTCCGGCTTATTTGGGGCGATAGTCTTCCTCGTCGAGGTCAATTGTGTCGGCCCCGGCAATGCGGCCATCCTGGTCCCGGGGCTGGGTCCGATAGCTGGTGACATCGACCACGCTGACCCGGCTCGACAACGCGCCATAAATCCAGCTGCGCACCGGTGGCAGCAGGAGCGCCAGGGCGGCGATATCGGTCAGAAAGCCGGGCAGGATCAGCAGCAGGGCAGCAAGGCCGATCATCATCGTATCGGCAATGGTGCGTCCGGGCAGGCGGCCGGAACTGATATTGCCGCGCATCTGATTGAGGACGTTCATGCCCTGCAACCGTAGCAGAAGCCCGCCAGCGATCGCGGCAATGACGACCAGCGCCAGCGTGGGCAAAAGCCCGATGGTCTGGCCCACCTTGATAAAAAGGGCGATCTCCACGATCGGCAGGACCAACAGGCCAAGGGCGAAAAAGCGGGCCAAGGGCATCCATCCTTCCACTAAATCCACGCCGCAGCGCGGCAAATTGCAACTCGCCCCATCGTGAACTGGTTTTGAGGTGAGGCTTTGCCTATATATAGGCCGATATCCGCGCTCAGCGAGCGTCACCCGCGTCGAATTTACGATGCGTCTTACGCAAGGTACCTATTGATGGACGAATTCTTCGACCTGCCGACCCTCATCGTCATCGCCGTGGCGGTGTTCGTCCTGTTCAGGCTTCGCTCGGTTTTGGGCACAAGAACCGGAACGGAGCGACCCCCGCTCGAGCGGCGCAAACCTGCCGAAGCCCAGGCCAGCGAGGATACGGTGGTGCCCATGCGTCCCCGCCCCGCCACGGCCGCCCCCGATCTTGACGAGGAGCGCCGCGCCCGCAAGGTCGAAGCCGAAATCGAGCAATTCTCCCATGGCGATGCCGGCCTGGCCAATGGCTTACGCCAGGTGGTCGAGGCCGACCCGACCTTCTCGCCCAAATCTTTCCTCGATGGCGCCAAGCAAGCCTATGAAATGGTGGTCACCGCCTTTGCTTCGGGCGATCGCACCATGCTCCGGAACCTTCTCGAAAAAGATGTGTTCGACGGCTTCCAGCGCGTCATCGCAGACCGCGAAGCGGCCGGGCATAGTGTGGATTTCACCTTTGTGGGCCTGCCCAAGGTGGAAATCTCCGAGGCTGAATACGACAGGAAGAACATCCTCCTCACGGTCCGTTTCCACGCCGAAGTCGTTTCGGCCACCCGTGACAAGGATGGCAATCTGGTCGAAGGCAATGCCGATCAGGTGCAGACCGTCGCCGATGAATGGACTTTTGCGCGCAATCCAAAATCGCGCGATCCCAATTGGAAAGTCACCTCCACCAGCCAGCTAGATTGATCCTTTGTCCGGCAGGCGTCTTGCATGTCCAAGCGTGATCCCAAGCGCCTGCCGCACGATTTTCATCTGTGGACGGCCGTTGCCGCGACGGTCGATCCGCTGCGCCGCAAGGGCCTGCTGAAAATGGCGGCCGGCCCTTTGCCCCTGCCCCTTGCCGATCCCGCGCCCGATCTGCCCAAGCCGCCGCCCACGCGAAAGCCGCCCCGCAAGGCTTTCCTGCCGCCCTATCAGGCGCCTCCGGGCAATACGCCCCTGCCCGACAAGGTGGTGGAGCCTTCGGTGCGCAAGAAGGTGGTGCGCGGCCGGATCGAGATCGACGGCACGATCGATCTGCATGGCATGACGCAAAACGAAGCGCGCGGCGCGCTGCATCGTTTCATCCAGGCGCGATTCGCCCGCGGCGACCGCACCGTTCTGGTCATCACCGGTAAGGGTCTCAAGACGGACAATGACTACATTGCAGCCATGAGCGAGCGCGGTGTGCTGCGCACCATGCTGCCGGTCTGGCTCAACGAGGCAAGCCTGGCGCCGCTGGTCTCGGGCTGGAGCGTGGCGGCGCGCGGCCATGGTGGCGAGGGGGCGTGGTATGTGCGCCTGCGCCGCTCATGACCCCGCTGGGCGCAAAAATCCGGGCGCTACGCGAGGAACGCGGCATCTCGCTCAAGGATATGGCGGCGGCGCTCAATGTCTCGAGCGCCTATCTCTCGGCGCTCGAACATGGCAGACGCGGCAAGCCCACCGGCTTTTTGCTGCACCGCATGATCACGTTTTTCAACGTCATCTGGGATGAGGCCGAAGAACTGCAGCGCCTGGCCGAGTTGAGTGACCCCAAGATCACCATCGATACTGGCGGGCTCGTGCCCGAGGCGACCGAGCTGACCAATCGGCTGGCCAAGGATATCGGCAAGCTCGATCCCGAAGATCTGCGGTTTTTGACCAATGAGGTCATGCGGCGGTCAGGGAAGAAATAAGAGGTGGCACCATCGCGCCACCCCCCATCGCCTACAGTACGAACTTGCTCAGATCCGTATCCGCCGCCAGCACGCCGACTTTCTCTGCGACAAAGGCAGCGTCGATCTTGATGACCTGGCCCTGCTTGTCCGGCGCGTCGAAGGAAATATCCTCGACCAGCCGTTCCATCACGGTCTGCAGCCGGCGGGCGCCGATATTTTCGACCGAATTGTTGACCCGCACGGCCGCGTCGGCAATCGCCTCGATGGCATCCTGCGTGAAGTCGAGCGTTACCCCTTCGGTGCCCATCAGCGCCACATATTGCTTGATGAGGCTGGCATCGGTGCTGGAGAGGATCTGGATGAAATCCTCGCGCGTCAGCGCCTTGAGCTCGACCCGGATCGGCAGGCGCCCCTGCAATTCGGGCAAGAGGTCGCTGGGCTTGCTGACATGGAAGGCGCCCGAGGCGATGAACAGGATATGGTCGGTGCTGACCGGGCCATATTTTGTGGAAACGGTCGTGCCCTCGATCAGTGGCAACAGATCGCGCTGCACGCCTTCGCGCGACGGACCACCGGTCACCCCGCCTTCGCGGGCGGCGACCTTGTCGATCTCGTCGATGAAGACGATGCCGTGGTTTTCCACGAGCTCAATGGCTTCGCTCTTGAGCTGGTCCTGGTCGAGCAGCTTGTCGGCCTCTTCGGCGATAAGCGGCTCATAGGCATCCTTGACCTTGATCTTGCGCTTGACCCCGCGCCCGCCCATGGCCTGCTTGAACATGTCGGAAAGATTGATCATGCCGATGCCGCCATTGGGCATGCCGGGAATTTCAAACCCTCCGGTATTGGCCGCCGGCATCATCTCGATCTCGATTTCGCTGTCATCGAGTTCGTTATTGCGCAGCTTCTTGCGGAAGGAATCCCGGGTCGAAGGGGCAGCCGAATGGCCGACCAGCGCATCGAGCACGCGGTTTTCCGCATTCTGATGCGCCTGGGCCTGCACATCGGCGCGGCGCTTGTCCCTGAGGACTGCAATGCCGGCTTCGACGAGGTCGCGGATGATCTGCTCCACATCGCGGCCGACATAGCCCACTTCGGTGAATTTAGTGGCTTCAACCTTGATGAAGGGGGCTTGCGCAAGGCGCGCCAGGCGGCGTGAAATCTCGGTCTTGCCGACGCCGGTCGGCCCGATCATCAAAATATTCTTGGGGCTGACCTCGCGGCGCAGTTCAGCCGGCAGCTGCTGGCGGCGCCAGCGATTGCGCAGGGCCACGGCCACGGCGCGCTTGGCGTCCTTCTGGCCCACGATGTTGCGGTCGAGCTCGGAAACGATCTCGCGCGGGGAAAAATTGGTCTCACTCACTTTTTGTCACTTTCCGTGGTGCCTTGCTGTTGGGCCGGTTCCCGGTCCAGGAAGCGCACCATCATGTGTTCGTCGACATAGCGACCGTTCACGAATTGGAAGCGGGGATCGGTGCCATAGATGGTGAACCCCGCCTTTTGATAGAGCCGGAGGGCCGGCTCGTTATGGGTGGCGACGGCCAGGTGCAATTGCTTGACCGTCGATTTTGCGTGAGTCACGACTGCTTCGAGCAAGGCCCTGGAGCAGCCGCTGCCGCGCATGTCCGGCTTGACGTAAACCTGCAGCAGCCAGCCGCGATGGGCTTCCCGCCCGGCGCCCTGGTCGAAGGCCATGATGCCTACGAGGCTCCCATCCGGCGTCACCGCTCCGAAAAAGCTCAGCTTTTCCAGGAGGCTTTCCAGGTCCTCGACCGAGCGCAGCAGAAATTGCTCGGCCGTGCTGGCAAAGGCCTCGGGATGATTGGTCAGCGCTTCGAGCCTTATGGCCCGATAGGCGGGGACATCGTCCCGGGTAAGACGCCGGACGGAATAGCTCACGCGTCGAGCTCGATGGTTTCGAGCGTCACATTGCCATTGGTATAGACGCAGATTTCCTCGGCGATCTTCATGGCGCGGCGCGCGATCTCTTCGGCGTCGAGTTCGGTCGCATCGGCCAGCGCCAGGGCGGCGCTCAGCGCATAATTGCCGCCCGAACCGATGGCGGTAACGCCGTGATCGGGCGTGAGCACGTCGCCGGTGCCGGTGAGGACCAGCGTCTCTTTCTTGTCGGCCACGATCATCATGGCCTCGAGCCGGCGCAGATAGCGATCGGTGCGCCAATCCTTGGCCAGTTCGACCGCAGCCCGCATCAACTGGTCGGGGTATTGCTCAAGCCGGGCTTCGAGCCGTTCGAACAGGGTAAAGGCGTCGGCAGTCGAGCCGGCAAAGCCGCCGATCACCTTGCCGCTAGCCAGGCGCCGGACCTTCTTGGCGCCATGCTTCATCACGGTCTGGCCCATGGAGACCTGGCCATCGCCAGCCACCACGACCTTATTGCCCTTGCGCACGGAAACGATCGTCGTCCCGTGCCACCCGGGGAAGTTATTGTCACTCATAGGGAGGGTACTCCAGAACTGTTGAGTGATATTTAGGTGACATGGCCGGGAATGCAATGCGTGCCAATACCCCGCACGGCGCTGGCGCCTGCGGTTACACGGTAACGGGCGGCCTTTGACTCGGCCAGTGTAGACTAGGGGAGCCAAAGGCCGCCCGTCACGATCCGCTTTTGCGCAAGGTCCGGTTCAGGCGGTACCATTCTTGCAGGTCCGGCTGCCGAGTTTCCAACCCCACTGGAAAGGCGCCCCTCTCCCACGGTCATTCCGCCCGGCCCTGCGTCGGGACCGGTGACTGGCGGAACGGGGGCATAGTCGCATGCGGTTTGGGGGCGGGGATAAGTTTTTGGGGCGGGGTTGGTTGTGGCATCGGAGTACCCCCTCCTAGCCTCCCCCTGATAGGGGGAGGGATCTCTCCACTCTTAGGACTGGCTCGTCACAACCACCAGACAGTCCCTCCCCCTATCAGGGGGAGGCTAGGAGGGGGTACCCCGATCCCGCAACGCAATCTTTATGCGTTCAGTCGCATATGTTAGAGAGCCGCCATACCCGGAGACACCGCCGATGCGCACCGCAAAGATTGCCCGCAAGACCAACGAGACCGAGATATCAGTCTCGATCAATCTCGATGGCACCGGCGCGCATAACATGGCGACCGGCATCGGCTTTTTCGATCACATGCTCGACCAGCTTTCCCGCCACTCGCTGATCGACATGGATGTCTCCTGCAACGGCGACCTGCATATCGACTTCCACCACACGGCCGAGGATGTCGGGATCGCGCTGGGCGAAGCCATTCGCCAGGCGCTGGGCGACAAGAAGGGCATTCGCCGCTACGCTTCCTGCGACCTGCCCATGGACGGTACGCTGACCCGCGCGGCGCTCGATGTCTCGGGCCGCCCGTTCCTGGTGTTCCGGGCCGAATTTTCCCGCGACAAGGTGGGCGAGATGGATACCGAACTCTTCCGCGAGTTCTTCCAGGCCTTCGCCATGAATGCCGGCATTACGCTGCATATCGAGAACTTCTACACCGACAATAACCACCATCTGGCCGAGTCCATGTTCAAGGCCGTGGCCCGCGCCCTGCGCGATGCGGTTGAGATCGATCCCCGCGCCGCCGACCGCGTGCCGAGCACCAAGGGCGTGCTGTAGGCTTTTGTTTTCCGGCCTTTTGCACTAAATCCACCCCAACCACGGTGTCACCCCGGCGAAAGCCGGGGCCCATCCTGAGATCTCAGGATGGATTCCGGCCTGCGCCGGAATGACATCGAGTTTTTGGAGCGTTCAGTGACCCTCTTTGCCATTTTCGATTCCCCTGCCCGCAAGTCTCTTGCCCCGGTCGCGATTCCGGAGAAATTCTCCTGGTTTGCCGCGATCCTGCCGCCGGTTTTCGCGCTGGTGCATGGGCTCTGGTTCGAACTGATCGGCTTTGTCGTGGCGCTGGTGGGCTTGAGTTTTGCTGCGCCCTGGCTGGGCCCGGACGCCACCATCTGGCTCTATATTCTTTTCGCTGGTGGCATCGGCTTCGCGGCCCCCGGCCTGCGCCGGCATAATCTTGCCGCCCGTGGCTGGCGCCATCGCGGCGACCGGGTGGCGGGCGATGCGGATCTGGCGCGGCTGGGCGCGCTGGAGAGCCGCTCATGAGTCTCGTCACCATTATCGATTACGGCGCGGGCAATCTGCACTCGGCCGCCAAGGCGTTTGAGCGCATGGCCGCAACGCTCGATTCCCGCCCGGTGATTGAGGTCACCTCCGACCCCGACCGCGTGCGTCGGGCCGATCGGATCATGCTGCCCGGCGTCGGCGCCTTTGCCGAATGCAAGGCGGGGCTCGATGCCGTTGATGGCATGGTCGAGGTTTTGCAGGAGCGGGTGATTGCCGGCGGCGTGCCCTTTCTCGGCGTCTGCGTCGGCATGCAATTGCTGGCCAGTGAAGGCCGCGAGAAAGTCGTCACGCCCGGCCTTGGCTGGATTGCCGGCGCGGTCGAAAAACTTGACCCCTCCGATCCCGCGCTGAAAATTCCGCATATGGGCTGGAACACGATTGAGGTCCTGCGCCCCCATGCGCTGCTTGCCGGCATTCCCACCGGGCCCGATGGGCTGCATGCCTATTTCGTGCACTCCTATCATCTGGTGACAGATGCGCCCGACACGCTTGTTGCCACCGCCGATTACGGCGGGCCGGTTACCGCCTGCGTCGGCCGCGACAATATCTTCGGCACCCAGTTCCACCCGGAAAAAAGCCAGGCGCTGGGCCTCAAACTGATCGAGAATTTTTTGCGGTGGGCGCCATGATCCTGTTTCCAGCCATCGACCTCAAGGATGGCCAATGCGTGCGCCTCAAGCTGGGCGACATGAACCAGGCCACCGTGTTCAACGACGATCCGGCGGCCCAGGCCAAGAGCTTTGAGGATCAGGGGTTCGAGTATCTCCATGTTGTCGATCTCAACGGCGCCTTTGCCGGCGAGAGTGTCAATGGTGCGGCCGTCGAGTCCATCCTGAAGGCGGTCAAATTCCCCGTCCAGCTGGGCGGCGGCATTCGCAATCTCGGCCATATCGAAAGCTGGCTCGACAAGGGCCTGGCCCGGGTGATCCTCGGTACGGTTGCCGTGCGCGATCCGGCACTGGTCAAGGAAGCGGCCAGCAAGTGGCCCGGCCAGGTCGCTGTGGGCATTGATGCCCGTGGCGGCATGGTGGCGGTTGAGGGTTGGGCGGAGACGTCCGAACTGAGCGTCATCGAACTCGCCAAGCGCTTTGAAGGCGCTGGGGTCGCGGCCATCATCTATACCGATATCGACAGGGATGGCGTGCTGGCCGGCATCAATTGGGAGTCGACGCTGGAGTTGGCTCGCGCCACCTCCATTCCGGTGATCGCCTCCGGGGGTCTGGCCTCCATGACCGATATCGAGCGCATGACGCAGCCCGATTATGCCGTGCTCGAAGGCGCCATTTCCGGCCGCGCGCTTTATGACGGGCGGATTGATTCACGTGAAGCATTGGCCTTGTTGAGGAAAGCCGCATGACCCTCAAGACCCGTCTGATCCCCTGCCTCGACGTGATGGGCGGCCGTGTCGTCAAGGGTGTGCAATTCGTCGATCTCAAGGATGCCGGCGACCCGGTGGAAGCGGCCATCGCCTATGATGCGGCGGGCGCCGATGAATTGACTTTCCTCGATATCACCGCCAGCCACGAAGGCCGCGACACCATTTTCGACGTCGTGGCGCGCACCGCCGAACACTGCTTCATGCCGGTGACGGTGGGCGGCGGCGTCCGCTCGATCGAGGATATCCGCAAGCTCCTGCTCGCCGGCGCCGACAAGGTCGCCATCAATTCGGCGGCGGTCAGCGATCCCGATTTCATCGAGCGGGCGGCCGACAAATTCGGCAATCAATGCATCGTCGTTTCGGTCGATGCCAAGCAGCGATTGGCCCAGCGCATTGGCGGGGACAATAAGTCCGAATGGGAAATCTTCACCCATGGCGGCCGCAAGCCGACCGGGCTCGATGCGGTGGAATTTGCCATCCGCCTGGTCGAGCGCGGGGCCGGCGAATTGCTGGTGACCTCGATGGATCGCGATGGCACCAAATCCGGCTTCGATCTGGCGCTGACCCGCGCCATTGCCGATGCGGTGGAAGTGCCGGTTATCGCTTCGGGCGGTGTGGGGAGCCTGCAGGATCTGGTCGATGGCGTGAAAGAGGGCCATGCCAGCGCTGTGCTGGCGGCCTCGATCTTCCACTTCGGCACCTTCACCATCCCCCAGGCCAAGCACTATCTGCGCGAGCATGGCGTGGATGTGCGCATGGACCGGGCCGCCTAACGGCATTGGAGGCATTCATGCCTATGACTCTTGAAACTCTCGACCAGCGCCTGGCTCTGCGCGCCGCCGCTTCGCCCGACGAAAGCTACACCGCCAAGCTGATTGCCCGTGGCGTGGAAAAATGCGCGCAGAAGCTGGGCGAGGAAGCCACCGAGGCGGTGATTGCCGCGGTCAGTCGCGACAAGCCGGAACTGGTCAAGGAAAGCGCCGACCTGCTCTATCACCTGCTGGTCCTGCTGCGCGCTTCGGGCGTCGCGCTGGACGATGTCATGGCCGAACTCGATGCCCGCACCGCCCAATCCGGCCTCGCCGAAAAGGCCAGCCGCAAGGACAATTCCTGAATGAGCAAGCGCAAGGGACCCAATCCCTACCACCATTTCACCAAGGCGGAATGGTCCGCTTTGCGCGCCGATGAGCCCATGACGCTGACGCGGGACGACATTGCCCGCCTGCGCACACTGTCGGACCCCATTTCGCTGGAAGAGGCCGAGGAAGTCTATCTGCCGCTGACGCGCCTCCTGTCCTTCTATGTCGAGGCCATCCAGGGCCTGCACAATGTTTCAGCGCGGTTCCTCGAAACACCGGACCACAAAGTGCCCTTCATCATCGGGGTCGCCGGATCAGTCGCGGTCGGCAAATCCACCACCGCGCGTATTCTCCAGGCCCTGCTGCAGCGCTGGCCGTCGAGCCCCAAGGTTGACCTGGTGACCACCGACGGTTTTTTGTATCCCAATGCGGTGCTGACCGAGCGCGGCATCATGCAGCGCAAGGGCTTTCCCGAAAGCTATGACCGTGGGCGCTTCGTCGCCTTCCTCGCCGATATCAAATCGGGCAAGGCCAATGTCAAAGCCCCGGTCTATTCGCACCTGGTCTATGACGTGGTGCCGGGAGGAGAGGTCGTGGTCGACCGGCCCGATATCCTGATCGTCGAGGGGCTCAATATTTTGCAGCCCGGCGAATTGCCGAAAAACGGCAATCCGATCGTCTTTGCGTCCGACTTCCTCGATTTCTCGATCTATATCGACGCCGACACCGACGAGCTGGAGGGCTGGTATCTCGAGCGCTTCTTCCGTCTGCGCGAAACCGCCTTCCAGGACCCGACCTCCTATTTCCGCCGTATCGCTGAAATGAGCGAGGAGGAAGCCGGCGAGTTCGGCCGCAATATCTGGCGGACGATCAACTTGCCCAACCTGATCGACAATGTCCTGCCCACCCGCGGCCGCGCCGATCTGGTGCTCAAAAAGGGCAGGGATCATCTGATCGAGGAAGTGCAGCTGAGAAGGGTTTAGGTTTTTCGCCGCCTCAATAGGTGCCCTGTTGTGGCTGGCTCAGGATGATCTGGTTACCATCCGGATCGCGGAACTTGGCGGTTTTGAAAAAATCCCCGAAGGCTTTGGCGACCGGCACGATGCCGTGCAGCCCCAGCCGCCCCAATTCCTCGGCAATGTCGTCGACCACCAGGGTCAGCGCCGAAGCGCCCGCCCGGTCGGCATCGGTGAACACCTGGATCCAGCCGCCGCCCGGCGTCTTCCATTCGGCCACGTCATTGATCGGCCTGGCATCGGGCATGCGTCCGAACAGGCGCTCGTAGAAGTCGATCGCCTCGCCAATGTCTTCCACGGCAATGCCGGCCAGGGCGTTGGTGATGGTCATGTCGCGTCCTGATTTGGTCTGTTGCTGGGCAAACACTATCACGCCCATTGTGTTCCGGTAGCGCTGTTGGCGTTTGCGCGTGCCGCTGCTATAGCCGATGCCGACTATTCGGAGATGGATGATGACGCAGCTCAAGGTGGTAGTGGCGGGTGCAGGCGGGCGCATGGGCGCGGCCAATATCAAAGCCATAGCCGGCCATCCCGATCTCGTGCTGCATGCCGCTATCGACCGGCCCGGCTCGCCCGCCATCGGCAAGGATGCGGGCACGCTGGCCGGCAGCGATGCCCTGGGCGTTCTGGTGAGTGACGATATCGATGCCGTGCTCGCTGGCGCCGATGCCATTATCGATTTCACCGCGCCCGGCGCCAGCGTCGCCCTGGCGCAAAAGGCTGCGGCGCGGGGGCTCGTTCATATCATCGGCACGACGGGTTGTTCGGAAGCCGACGATGCGGCCATTGCCGCCGCCGGCGCGGCGGGCGCCCGCATCGTCAAGTCGGGCAATTTCTCCATGGGCATGGTGGTGCTGGCCAATCTGGTGCGCCAGGCCGCGGCGGCCCTCGCCGATTACGATGTCGAAATCTTCGAAATGCACCACGCCAAAAAGGTCGATGCCCCCTCGGGCACCGCGCTGATGCTGGGCGAGGCCGCGGCAGCCGGACGCAATGTCCTGCTCAAGGACAAGAAAGTCAGCGGGCGCGATGGTCATACCGGCGCGCGCGAACCCGGCACGATCGGTTTTACCGCTTTGCGCGGCGGCACGGTGATCGGCGATCACCTGGTGATCCTGGCGGGGCCCTCTGAGCGCATCGAGCTCAATCACAAGGCCGAAGACCGCACCATCTATGCCAATGGCGCCGCCCGCGCCGTGCTCTGGGCCCATGGGCAAAAGCCGGGCCTTTATTCCATGGTCGACGTGCTCGGCCTTATCGACTGAACAAGGACAATTCCCATATGACCGGCACCCTGATCCTCGTGCGCCATGGCGAAAGCGAGTGGAACCTCAAGAACCTCTTTACCGGCTGGCGCAATCCGGACCTGACCGAAAAGGGCATCGGGGAAGCCCGCGCCACCGGCAAGGCGCTGAAAGCCAAGGGCATCTTGCCCGATCTCTATTACACCTCCGCCCTGCGCCGCGCCCAGCACACGCTGGACCTGATGCTGGAAGAGATGGATATCCTCAACGTCACCATCACCCGCAATATCGCGCTCAACGAGCGCGACTATGGGGACCTCTCGGGCCTCAACAAGGATGATGCGCGGGCCAAATGGGGTGAGGAACAGGTGCTGATCTGGCGCCGCTCCTTCGATGTGCCCCCGCCGGGCGGGGAAAGCCTCAAGGACACCGCGGCCCGCACCCTGCCCTATTACGAGGCGGAAATCCTGCCCCAGCTCAAGGCCGGCAAGACCATTCTTATCGCCGCCCATGGCAATTCGCTGCGGGCGCTGGTGATGGCGATTGAGGGGCTGACGCCCGAGCAGATTTTGAAGCGGGAAATCGCGACGGGTCAGCCCACGGTTTACAATATCGGGGCCGAAGGGCAGCTCGAAGCGCGGATCGAAATTTAAGAGGGATACCCCCTCCTAACCTCCCCCTGATAGGGGGAGGGACCGCTCAGTGGTTTGACTCGATGCAGTTCCAGGAGTGGAGAGATCCCTCCCCCTATCAGGGGGAGGCTAGGTGGGGGTAATCCCCCACCGATTCACGTGAAACTTAATGCGCGGCCGAGACCACGCCGGCTTCCCAGCCCAGGATGGCCCGTTTGCGCGGCACGCCCCAGTGATAGCCGGTCAGCGCGCCTGATGTGCCCACCACGCGATGGCAGGGCACGACGAAGCTGATGGGGTTCTTGCCCACGGCCGCGCCGACGGCACGCGCCGCGGTGGGCCGGCCGATATGGTTGGCGACGGCCGAATAGGTCGTTGCCTGCCCCACCGGAATCTTGAGCAGCGTTTCCCACACCTTGACCTCGAAATCGGTGCCGATCAGCACCACCCGCACCGGCCGGTCTGCCGACCAGCGCGCGGGATCGAAGGCCTGGGCGATCAGCGGGGCGACACGGGCATCGTTGCGGGTAAAGCGCGCCTTGGGCCAGCGATTGGCCAGGTCTTCGAAGGCCTGTTCCACGCTGGTTTTGGCATCGGCAAAGCCCAGCCCCGACATGCCATATTCAGTAGCCGTTACCACGGCCAGCCCGAAGGGCGAGGGCGCGACGCCCCAGACCATGTCGAGCCCTTCCCCACCGGCGCGGAAAATGCCGGGCGGCATGGCTTCATAGGCAACGAACAGGTCGTGCAACCGGGATGTGGAGCTCAATCCCACCTGATAGGTGGTATCGAGCACGCTTTCCCGCGCGCGCAGCAGGCTCTTGGCATGGTCCAGCGCCACGGCCTGGGCAAAGCTTTTGGGAGAAAGGCCGCACCAGCGCCGGAAGAGGTCGCTCAATTGCCGCTCGGTCAATCCCAGCGCGCGGGCAAAGCGCGGCAGGTCGGCAACGTCCGGGCCATTCTCGCTCAGATAGCGGATGGCAGTCTGGATGGTTTCGTAGTCGGTATCGGGCGTAAGGGGCATGATCTGGTTCATTGGAACACCCATGATCTTGTCTTGGTCATGGGATGATCTAGGCATTTGTGACTGATAATGCGACCCGGTTTTGACGCGCCTCAGGCGCGGGCCTTGCGCAGCGCGGTGCCAAAAGCCTTGGCGAAGCTCGCCTTGTCATCGCTGTTGAGGAAGGCTCCGATTTCGATGTCTTCGCGCCCGGCCCGCAGGCGCAGGGCCAGCGTTCTTTCATTGTCGTCCCGCTCCAGCACCAGCCGCACCAGCCGCGGCTCGAAGCGGCGCAAGACGCGGTCGCCTTTGGCATCCACGCTGGCAATCTCCAGCTGGTCGGACCACATGCGCACGATTTCGCGCCTTTTGCCCTGGCGCGAGGAAAAATAGAAGGTGAGGGCAATCGCCACGCCATCAAGCGCGGCAAAGCCCGCCATGGCCCAGAACGAGCCGGACAGCACCAGCAGGAGCGGCGAGAGAATCAAAAGAACCAGCAGGGCCGCGACAAGCCGCTTGCCGCCCCGCCCCAAGGCGCGGTGAGGCGTCAGTTCCGCGGCAAACAGCGGCGAAGTGGTTGTGGCTTGCATCGGCATGGCTGTCTCTGGGAAAGACTATAGGCGCAGAATCAGTGTCGAGAGAATGGCCGTGGCAAAAAAAGTGAAGAGCCTTCCCAAGGCGGATATCGAAGCCATCTTCGCCCGGTTTCATGAAATAGAGCCCGAACCCAAGGGCGAACTCGATTATATCAATGCCTTTACGCTTCTGGTGGCCGTGGTGCTTTCGGCCCAGGCAACCGACGCGGGGGTCAACAAGGCCACCAAGCGCCTGTTCGAGCTGGCCCCCTCGCCCGCCGCCATGGTGGCCCTGGGGCAGGACGCAATCGAAGCCCAGATCAAGACCATTGGCCTCTTCCGCACCAAGGCCAAGAATGTCTTTGCCCTGAGCCAGATGCTGCTCGATCGGCATAATGGCGAAGTGCCCGAGGATCGGGAGGCGCTCGAAGCCCTGCCCGGCGTTGGCCGCAAGACCGCCAATGTGGTGCTCAATATCTGGTTCAAGCAGCCGACCATCGCGGTGGATACCCACCTGTTCCGCGTCGGCAATCGCACCGGGCTGGCACCCGGCGCCACGCCCCTGGCGGTGGAACAGGCCCTGCTCAAGGCCGTGCCGCCGCAATATCTGCTGCATGCCCATCACTGGCTGATCCTGCACGGCCGCTATGTCTGCAAGGCGCGCAAGCCCGAATGCTGGCGCTGCGCCATCGCTCAATGGTGCCGGTTCGAGCCGAAATCACCCTTGCCCAGGGGTGCCTGAGCCTCAGGCTATGCCATAGCCGCGTGCCATGGCCGCGGCGAAGATCGGGATCAGCACCAGCACGGCCACCTCGCCATGCACGAATCTGCGGCTGGCGGCGATTTCGCTGGCCGGCGGGGCAAAATCCGGCTCGCTGGCCAGCCGCTTGCGCCAGCGCAGCAGCGATAGCGTCGGCTGGATCGACAATAGCCCCACCACGAGGAAGGCCGCCATTTTGCCCCAGAAGGCGAAATTGGTCAGGTAATAGCTCGCATCGGTGCCGCCGAAAAAGACGCGGAGGAACCCCACCACGATAACCAGGCCCGCCACCGCGCCATAGGCGCCATCGATTTTGGCGAGCTGGTTGAGCCGGCTTCCGGCAATGCCCGGCCGCAGCATGGCAAATTCGGCGGCAATGATGCCGACCAGGGTAAAGACCGCCAGGTGGTGAGCAATCGCCAGCAGGAGTCCGATATCCATTTGCCCGTCCTCAACACGGTATGTTATCATCGATCACATATCTGCTCTCTTATGTGATCAATGTCAACATCCATCAACGCCCCCTATCATCACGGCAATCTCCGCCAGGCCCTGCTCGAAGCGGCCCTCATTATTCTCGAGCGCGAGGGCGAGGCGGGGCTGGGTCTGCGCGATCTGGCGCGGGCCGTCGGCGTTTCGGCGGCCGCGCCCTATCGCCATTTCGATAGCCGGGCGGCCCTGCTCGAAGCGCTGGCGGTGACCGGCTTCCAGCGCTTCACCGCCGCCATGGAGGCCATTCCCGCCACCAATCCACCTGACCTGATGGCGGCCATGGGCAAGACCTATGTGCTCTTCGCGCTCGACAATGCCAATCTCTTCCGGCTGATGTTCTCGCCCCAACTCAGCAAGGACGGCCGCCCCGGCCTGCGCATCGCCGCCGATATGGCCTTCGATACCCTGCGCCATGTCAGTGGCGGCGATACCAGGACAGGCCGGATCGCGGCGCTGGCGGCCTGGGCCAGGGTGCATGGCCTGGCCGTATTGCTGCTCGACGGCCAGATCGCCCTGCGCGCCGGCGAGGACACCGAGGCGCTGATCGCCGAGATTGTCGAACATCTTTGAGGCCCGCATTGCGGCAGACGCGGCTAAAGCTTGCCCCGACGCCGTCACCCGTCTAAACCGGGCGACGGTAATTTTCCTCACCGGCGGACCGCTTCATGTCCCACACCCGTTTCGACGTCCTCACCATCGGCAATGCGATTGTCGACATCATCGCGCCGGTGGAAACAGGATTCATCGAGCGTGAGGGCATGAGCGAGGGCATCATGCACCTGATCGATACCGACCGGGCCGAAGAGCTCTACGGCAAGATGCCGCTGACCCGGCAGCAGATTTCCGGTGGCTCGGCCGCCAATACCGCCGCCGGGGTCGCCTCGCTGGGGGGCCGCGCCGCCTTTGTCGGCAAGGTCGCCGATGATCCGCTGGGCGATGTGTTCGAAAGCGATCTCGATGCCATCGGCGTGCATTATGCCACCAGCCGCCTCAAGAACGGCGCCTTGACCGCCCGCTCGATGATCTTCCTGTCCGAGGATGGCGAGCGGACCATGAATACCTATCTGGGCGCCTGCCACCAGCTGACCGAAGCCGATATCCGCCCCGACGAGATTGGCGGCGCTTCCATCACCTATATGGAAGGCTTCCTCTGGGATCCGGTCGAGGCCAAGAAGGCCTTTATCCTGGCTGCCCATTATGCCCACAAGAATGAGCGCGCGGCCGCCTTCACGCTGTCGGACCCGTTCTGCGTCGATCGCTATCGCGCCGAATTCCTCGACCTGATTCGCAGCAAGACCATCGACTACGTGTTTGCCAATGTGCATGAGCTGAAATCGCTCTATCAGACCGATGATCTGGGGGAGGCCGTGCGCGAAATCGCCAAGGATGCCGAACTTGCCGCCATCACCATGGGCGCCGATGGCGCCATGGCGGTCTATAATGGCGAAATCACCTCGGTTCCGGCCTTTCCGGTCGACAGGGTCGTGGACGCCACCGGCGCAGGCGATCTCTTCGCCTCAGGGTTCCTGCTCGGCATGGCCCGTGGCCAGACCATGGAATCGGCGCTCAAGACCGGGTGCCTGGCGGCCTCCGAAGTCATCAGCCATATCGGCGCGCGGCCGCAGGTGGAACTGACCGAATTGGCGGAAAGGCATGGGCTGGCGGGGTAAGTCCCTCTTTTTTCCCTTCTCCCCTTGAGGGAGAAGGTGCCCACAGGGCGGATGAGGGGTTTCTTTCTTCTGCGCTTCTGGCATGGGCGAGCGCAGAACCCCTCACCCTGTCATTTCTGCTGAACGCAGAAATGCCGTCCCTCTCCCTCAAGGGGAGAGGGGAAGAAAGAACTATCGCCCCAATGCCGCCCGCGTCTCGTCAAGCGCCACGGCAGTCTTGCCTGTCGGCTTGAACTCCAGCCCCACATAGCCGCCATAGCCATTGGCCGCGAGCCAATCGAGGCTTTCCCGCAAGGGCAAATCGCCCGTTCCGGGCTGGTTGCGGCCCGGATGATCGGCGACATGGATATGGGCAATGCGATCCACCCGCCCCGCCAGCACCTCTTGCGGCACTTCGCCCATCACCATGGAATGGTAGAGATCGTAAAGCAGCGCGATTTCCGGGCGGTTGACCGCCTCGACGATATCGAGGCCCTCAGCCGTCGAGTGCAAAAAGTAGCCGGCGTGATCGACCAGGATATTGAGCGGTTCCAGCGCCAGCCGCACCCCTGATCCCTTGAGCACATCGGCCGAGCGCGTCATGGCCTCGGCCAGCGCCTCATGCTGGCTTTCCCGCGACACGCCTGACAGCAGCGGCCCGGCCTGGGCGATCATCACCTTGGTCCCCAGCCGCTGCGCCACGGCCAGGCTTTGCGCCAGCCCGTCGAGAAAACGATTGTGATCGCTCGTCCGCGTCAATTCGGCAAAAGGTTCGGCAACGATCCCCGCCAGCGCCAAGCCGGTCTGGCCCAACCCGTCCTCGATGGCATTGAGGTCCTTGTTGGACCAGAGCCAGAATTCAACCGCAGCCATGCCGGCCGCCTTGGCGAGACGAATGCGCTGCGCCACATCGGCCGTTTCCGGCACGAAGAGCATGTCGATACAGGCAGAATATCCCCTCATGCCAACCGCGTGCCGCTGTTCATTTCGTTGAGGATCGCTTCGGCGGCCGCCTTGGGATCGGGCGCCGCAATGATCGGCCGTCCCACCACCAGGTGCGTTGCGCCCAATGCCAGGGCCTCGGCCGGCGCCATCACCCGCTTTTGGTCGCCAAAAGCCGAGCCGGCCGGCCGAATGCCGGGGGTGACGATGAACATTTTGTGCCCGATGATGGTGCGCACCATCTCGGCTTCATGGGGGGACGTCACCACCCCGCCGATGCCGGCATCGCGCGCCTGCTGCGCCCGCAGGGCCACCAGCCCTGCCGCGTCGCGCGCATAGCCAGCTTCCTTGACGTCTTCATCGTCCATCGAGGTGAGGACAGTGACGCCCAGCACGCAGAGATCGGAGCCCTCGGCAGCCTTGGCGGCGGCACGTATCGCCTTGGGATAGGCATGGACCGTCAGCATGGTCGCGCCGGTCTCGGCGATGGCGGCCACGCCCTTTTCCACCGTATTGTCGATATCGAGAAGCTTCAGATCGAAAAACACCTTCTTGCCGGCCCTGAGCAGGTCCCGGCCCAGGCCATAGCCGTCGGCGCCGTAAAAGCACTGGTAGCCGATCTTGTAGAAATCGACGCTGTCGCCCAGCAGCGAGACGATTTCCTCGGCGCGCGCGCGTGACGAAACGTCGAGGCCCACGATCAACTGGCCACTCATGGTCTTTCCCTCCGATGTCGCTATTATTGCCGCGTTAAAGCAAAAAGGGCTGCGCCGCAAGCCTCAGCCCCGGTGCCAGTCCGCCGCGATATCCTCGATCCGGGTCCATTCGCTGTGCAATTGCCGGCGGGCAAAGTCGAACACAAAGCCATTGCCGCCCCCGGTTCCACCCGTCCGGCCTTGGTCTTCCGCCCGGTCTATGGACCGCCCCCCGACATGGCATTTGAGCAGCGAACCCACCGCGCCATGGCCGCAAAAGATGACAATCGCATCCTGCGATACCCCTGCCAGCGCCACACGCACTGCGTCCACAATGCGCGCCTGCGCATCCACCGCCCGCTCCCAGCCGTCGACGCTGGTTTCCGGTTCGGCAAAGAACCGGTCGGCCGTGGCCTCGAAAAGTTCGGGCGGCAGGAAGCCCGTGGCACTACGATCATTCTCGCCCATCATGTGATCGCTGACGATCGGGCCGCCCGCCACCGCGGCGATGATCTCGGCCAGCTCCACCGCCTTGCGTTCGCTGCTCGAGAAAATCGTCGCGCCCCGCGGCACCGCGCTGCTGGCGGCAAAGTCTTCGGCGCGCCGCCGCCCTTCGGCGGACAATCCCCAGAGTGGCACCGGCACATTGGGGTCCATGGCAACCTGCGGATGGGTGAGATAAAGCGCCCGCATGCCTATCGCCCCCGCGAAAAATGCGTCAGCTCTTCAATCAGCTGTTCGACCTTGCGGATGATTGCCGGCTCGACCGGCGCCCCTGCCTCGTCGAACGCCTCGCTGGCCGGCCCGATGCCCAGGAGCGTCGGCACCACCAGGGCGCCCACCTTGGTCAGCGATTCGCGCAAGTGGCTGAGGGCCCAGATAGTGCCGTATTTGCCCGAGCTGACCCCACCAATGCCGAAGATTGCGTGCCGGAACGGGCTGGGCCGCTGGCGGCTGACCCAGGCCAGGGTGTTGACCATCAGCGGGGATACCCCGCCATTATATTCGGGGCTGGCGATGAAGACGATGTCATGGCTGCGCCAGAGCTCGGCCAGCCGCACGGCGGCCTCGGGCACATTGTCGGGCTCCAGGTCCTCGTTGAAGATGGGCATGTCGAAATCGCCGAGGTCGAGGGCGGTGACGGCAATGCCGGCTGCCTCCAGCTTCTGCCCGACATGGGCCTGCAGCATGCGATTATACGATCCCGTGCGGATAGAGCCGGAAAGGGTGAGAGCGGTCGGCATGGGTGGGGAAAATCCTCTTCGAACAAAGGAACTTTGCCCGGCCCTCCCCGCTTCGGCAAGAGCCGGCTTGACGCGTTGCCCCGCTTCGATTTAACTTAAGCAAATGCTTTAGTGAAAGCGTGAGGAGATCGCATCATGGCCACCAATATCTTCGTCAACCTGCCCGTCGCCGATCTGGAGGCGTCCAAGGCCTTTTTCGGCAAGCTTGGCTTTACCTTCAATCCCCAGTTCACCGACGAGACCGCGGCGGCCATGGTGATCGACGAGAATATTTTCTCGATGCTGCTGACGCATGAAAAATTCAGGCAATTCACGCCCAAGGCGATCGCCGATGCCAAGGTGGTGAGCGAGGTGCTGATCGCCATTTCCCGCGACAGCCGGGAAGCGGTTGCCGAACTTTTCGACAAGGCCATCGCCGCCGGCGGTAGCGAAGTGCGGCCCGGCGACGACTATGGCTTCATGGTCTCGAAGGCCTTTGCCGACCTCGATGGCCATATCTGGGAAGTGATGTGGATGGACCCGAATTATGTGCAGGAGTGAGGGCTAGAGCGGTCGAGCACTTTCTCTGCCCCGCCTCACCCACCGCGCCTCCCTCGGGCTTGACCCGAGGGCCATTCTCAGCCCGACACAAGCGACGAAAGGTCCTCGGGTCAAGCCCGAGGAAAGCGACTGTGGGAGACGAATACACAGCTCTCCCCAACCACGATGCCGGGATGGCATTCGGTATGGATTCCGGCCGGAGCCTGTCCTCGGGCGCGAAGCGTCCCGGGGGCCGGAATGACACCTTGGGTAAAACGGAAGCTTAGGCCTCAAACATCTTCTTGAGTTTGTCGAAGAAGCCACCCGAGGTCGGGCTGTTTTCTTCCGTCTCGAGCCGCGCAAATTCCTCGAGCAGTTCGCGCTGCCGCCGGCTCAGGGCCTGGGGCGTCTCGATATCGAGCTGCACATAGAGATCGCCGACATCCTTGCTGCGCAGCACGGGCATGCCCTTGCCCTTGAGGCGCACGCGCTGGCCCGGCTGGGTGCCGGCGGCGACCTTCACCTTGGCGCGGGTGGCGTCGAGCGTGGGCACTTCGAATTCCCCGCCCAGGGCCGCCGTGGTCATGGCAATGGGAATGCGGGCATAAAGATCGGCGCCGTCACGCTGGAACAGCTCATGCGGCTTGATCGAAATGAAGATGTAGAGATCGCCGGGCGGGCCGCCGCGCAGGCCGGCTTCGCCCTCATTGGCGAGGCGAATGCGGGTGCCGTCTTCGATGCCCTTGGGAATATCGACGCTGAGCTTGCGGTTTTCCTGGCGCCGGCCCTGGCCACCGCAATCGGTGCAGGGCTGGTCCATCATCTGGCCGCGCCCCTGGCAGACCGGGCAGGTCCGCTCGATGGTGAAAAAGCCCTGGGCCGCGCGCACCTTGCCATGGCCATTGCATTGCCGGCAGGTATGGGTGCCGGTGCCCGGCTTGGCGCCCGACCCATCGCAGGTGGTGCAGCCGACCAGGGTGGGCACATCGATTTCGACCGTGCGGCCGGCAAAGCTCTCTTCGAGGCTGATTTCGAGATTATAGCGCAGGTCGGCCCCGCGGAGCTTGGCCGCGCCACCTCCCCCGCTACGGCGGCCGCCACCCATGAAGTCGCCGAAAATGTCCTCGAAGATATCGGACATGGAGGAATTGAAGTCGCTGCCGAAACCGCCAGGGCCCCGTCCGCCGCCATTTTCAAAGGCGGCATGGCCGAACCGGTCATAGGCGGCGCGCTTCTGGCCATCCTTGAGCGTATCGTAGGCTTCGTTGATTTCCTTGAACTTGGCCTCGGCCTCGGCATTGCCGGGATTGCGGTCGGGGTGGTGCTGCATGGCGAGCTTGCGATAGGCGCTTTTCAGCGCTGCATCGTCGGCGCCCTTGGCCACGCCAAGCACCTCGTAGAAATCCCGTTTGGCCAAGAAACAACTCCGAATGCATTTTGGGGGCGCTTACGCCCCTGATCAAACCAGCCCCACGTCAAGCCCCTAGATGGCAATCAACCCCGCTCCCCGCAAGGGGCTGGGGGTTGCATAACGGGCAAAACCTGTGCCGCCGCTCTTAGCAAGCGACGGCACCGGGTTCAACATTGCTGATTCGAAGGTGCAAGCGGATTAGCCGCGCCGGTCGGACATAAAGGCCTTGCTCAGCGCATCGGCGGCGTCGCCCTGGGCGAACAGCGCCTTGGTGACCAGCACGCCCAGCCCGAAAAAGCCCTGCGTCACCCCGTCATAGACCCAGCAATTGACCGGGACATTGGCGGCCTCGAGCGCTTCGGCCAGCGCTTCGCCCTCCGAGCGCAGCGGATCGATGCCGGCCAGCACGATGGTGGCGGGAGCAACGCCGCGCCAATCGTCGCGCGCGACAAGATCGATGCGCTTGTCCGTGATGGCCTCGGCATCTTCGAACAGATGCCGGAAGCGCCAGCGCATGGCGGCCAGCCCGATCGGGCGGACCCGCAAGGTGGCGCCATAGGACGCGGTGGCGAGATCGCTGCCGGCAATGGGGTGGATCAGCACCTGATGCACGGGCTGGGTCACGCGCTCCTTGCGCGCGCGCAGCGCCACATTGGCTGCCAGATTGGCGCCTGCATCCTCGCCGGCAATCGCCAGCCGGCGAGGATCCCCGCCCAACTCGCGCGCCTTGGCCACCAGCCATTTCCACGCCGCCCAGGCATCCTCATGGGCGGCCGGGAATTTGTGCTCGGGCGCCAGCCTATAGGCTACCGAGATCACCATGGCGCCGGTGCGCCGCGCCAGGGCCCGGGCCGAGGCGTCATGGCTATCGAGATCGCCGGTGACAAAGCCGCCACCGTGGAAATAGAGGATCATCGGATTGAGCCGGCTGAGCAGGCCCAGCGGCCGGTAAAGCCGGCCGGGCAATGCGCTGTCCTCGCCGGTTTCGATGTCGATATTCTCGGCAGTGACGCCATCATCGGCAGGTTCGCGGGTCTGCAGCGCCAGGATGCCCGCAATGGCATCGGCGGCCTTGGGCTGGCGCCGCGCCGCGCTGGGCGTCGATTGCTCCAGTGGCCGCGCGCCCAGTTCGGCCAGGGCGTCGAGCACATGCTTCATATCGGTATCGAGCCGGCTCATCGGATCGCCGCCGATCAATTCGGCAAGGCGTCCGATCGTATCCATATTGGCTGCCGGCTCCGGAAGGTTCGCGCTGGAATCGGTCATGAGGCCACCTCGTTCTTGGCAAGCCTCTGTTTGATCCCCCTATTCGGCCGGGATTTAGGCCCAATCGTGCTGTTTTTGCGGCGGTGATTCACGTGAAACGGCGGGCTGGCATCGGCGCAACACCAGCCCAAAACAAAAAGGGCCCGGCTTGCGCCGGACCCCTTCTGCAAAAATTCAAAACCGGGCTTAAGCCGATTTCTTGTCGTCGTCGTCCTTGACCTCTTCGAAGTCGGCGTCGACGACATCGTCTTCGTCCTCATCGGCGGTGCCATTGGCCTTGGCTTCGGCTTCCGCCTGGCTGGCCTTGTACATGGCTTCGCCCAGCTTCATCGAGGCTTCGGCCAGAGCGGCGGTCTTTTCCTTGATCGCCTCGCCATCCTCGCCCTCGATCACGCCCTTGAGGTCGGCAATCGCGGTTTCGATGGCGGCCTTGTCCTCGGCCGTAACCTTGTCGCCATATTCCTTGAGCGACTTTTCGGTCGAGTGGATCAGGCTCTCGCCCTGGTTCTTGGCTTCCACAGCCTCGCGCTTGGCCTTGTCGGCTTCGGCATTCTGCTCGGCTTCCTTGACCATCTTTTCGATATCGGCGTCGGACAGACCACCCGAGGCCTGGATGCGGATCTGCTGCTCCTTGCCGGTGCCCTTGTCCTTGGCCGAAACCTGCACAATGCCATTGGCATCGATATCGAAGGTCACTTCGATCTGCGGCACGCCGCGCGGTGCCGGCGGAATGCCGGTCAGGTCGAAATTGCCGAGCAGCTTGTTGTTGGCGGCCATTTCGCGTTCACCCTGGAACACGCGGATGGTCACGGCAGACTGGCTGTCCTCGGCGGTCGAGAAGGTCTGGCTCTTCTTGGTCGGAATGGTCGTGTTGCGATCGATCAGGCGGGTGAACACGCCACCCAGCGTTTCGATGCCAAGGCTCAGCGGGGTCACGTCGAGCAGCAGCACGTCCTTGACGTCGCCCTGCAGCACGCCGGCCTGAATGGCCGCGCCCAGCGCCACGACTTCGTCCGGGTTCACGCCCTTATGCGGCTCTTTACCAAAGAGCTGCTTGACCACTTCCTGCACCTTGGGCATGCGGCTCATGCCACCGACCAGCACGACTTCGTCGATCTGGGCAGCGGTGAGGCCGGCATCCTTGAGCGCCTGCTTGCAGGGCTCGACGGTCTTCTGGATCAGGTCATCGACCAGCGATTCGAACTTGGAACGGCTGAGCTTGAGCGTCAGATGCTTGGGGCCAGACGCGTCGGCGGTGATGAAGGGCAGGTTGATTTCGGTCTGGGTCGAGCTGGAGAGTTCGATCTTGGCCTTTTCGGCAGCTTCCTTGAGACGCTGCAGAGCCAGCTTGTCATTGCGCAGGTCAATGCCCTGCTCTTTCTTGAACTCGTCGGCAAAGTAATCGACCAGACGCATGTCGAAGTCTTCGCCGCCCAGGAAGGTGTCGCCATTGGTCGACTTCACTTCGAACACGCCATCGCCGATTTCGAGCACCGACACGTCGAACGTGCCGCCGCCAAGGTCATAGACGGCGATCGTGCCGGCGGCCTTTTTGTCGAGGCCATAGGCGAGCGCGGCCGCGGTGGGCTCGTTGATGATGCGCAGCACTTCAAGGCCGGCAATCTTGCCCGCATCCTTGGTGGCCTGGCGCTGGCTGTCGTTGAAATAGGCCGGAACGGTGATGACGGCCTGCGTGACGGTCTCGCCGAGATAGGATTCGGCGGTTTCCTTCATCTTCTGCAGGACCATGGCCGAGATCTGGCTCGGCGAATATTTGTCGCCCGAAGCTTCGACCCAGGCATCGCCATTGTCGGCCTTGACGATTTTGAACGGAACCAGGTTCTTGTCCTTGGCCACGACAGCATCGTCAAACCGGCGCCCGATCAGGCGCTTGACGGCAAACAGGGTATTTTCGGGATTGGTGACCGCCTGGCGCTTGGCCGGCTGGCCGATCAGACGTTCGCCATCCTTGGAAAAGGCGACCATCGAGGGGGTGGTGCGCGCCCCTTCCGCGTTTTCGATGACCTTGGGGTTCGAACCATCCATCACTGCGACGCAGCTATTGGTGGTGCCCAGGTCGATACCGATAACTTTAGCCATTACTCTAGCCTCTCTTTCAGCAAACCCATTGGGGAGCCCTCCTTGCGAAGCAGCCCCGTGGCCATGCGAGCCGGGTTCCTTGCAACTGGAATGTGCCCATTGCTGGGCCTTGGGCGTATATAGGGGGGTGGCTCATGGGCTTCAAGCGCGCAGAGCCCTGATTTGCAACGGCTTGGTCGATTGTTGACGGCCAGTTCGCTTCATCGCCTGCTTCCACACCCTCTTGCCCCTTCTGTCGGGGCCGGGCACTCTGGCAGGAGTTCACTTCGAGGAGCCTGCCATGACGATCGCCATCACAACCAAAGACGTGCTGGTCGTCGTTGATATGCAATATGATTTCCTGCCCGGGGGGAGCCTGGCCGTGGCCGGCGGCGACGACATCGTGCCGCTGATCAATACGCTGGCCAAGAAATTCACCAATGTGATCTTTACCCAGGATTGGCACCCCGCGGACCACATTTCCTTTGCCAGCCAGCATGAGGGCAAAGCGCCTTTCGAAACCATCGAACTGCCTTATGGCAGCCAGGTTCTCTGGCCGGACCATTGCGTCTGGGCCAGCCATGGCGCCGAACTCTCGGCCGATCTCGATATCCCCCAGGGCCAGTTGATCATTCGCAAGGGCTATAATCGCCTCATCGATTCCTATTCCGGTTTCCAGGAAGCTGACCGCGAAACGCTGACGGGCCTGGCCGGTTATCTCAACGAGCGCGACGTGGACCGGCTCTATGTCGTGGGCCTCGCCACCGACTTCTGCGTCGGCTGGACCGCCATCGACGGCGCTGCGGCGGGCTATGACGTCACCGTCATCGAGGATGCGACACGCGCTATCGATAATGCTGGGAGCCTGGCCAGGGCGTGGGACGATATGGCGGAAGCCGGCGTGGAACGCGTGATGAGCAAGGATATTTTGGGGTAGTTCGATCTCTCAGTCGTCACCCTCCCCCTTTGCGGGGAGGGTCAGGGAGGGGGCGAGAGCCCCGATATCCGGGCTCATGCACCCCCTCCCAACCTCCCCCGTCGAGGGGGAGGTGCAGATCGAGTTTTTTTGCTACTTTGCTGCGCAGACCACCACTTGCCGCATGCTGGTGGGCGTGAGCGGACGACGATCAAACCCACCAAACCGCTCGACCAGCGCAAAACCGCCGCGCTCAAGTAACAGCACCAGCTCCTGCGGATAAATCTGCCGCATCTCCAGTCTCGTATGGCGGAAATCGCTCTCTGCCGGACGCGACCAATACCAGTCGATATGGCTGATCTGGCTGATCGGGTCATAAGCGATGGTTTCTTCGATACGGACCTCTCCCAATTCGGGATGCTCGAACAATCCCAATAACTGGCGTTCCCCGCTAGGCCGGCTGAGTATCCAGGCGCTGGGCACAAAAATATCGAAGATGAGGCGACCATCTGGCTGCAAATGCCGTGCCGCAGCGGCAAGAAACGCGAGGTGATTCCCTGTCTGGGTGAGGTGCAGTAGCGAATTGGCCGCCACGACAATCGTGTCAAAGCGCCGCCCAAGCTCGAAATCGCGCATGTCGAGCTGCGCCAGCCTGGGCGCCAATCCCTCTGCATTCGCCCGCTGCCGCGCTGTCGCGAGCATGGTCTGGGACAGATCGCCGCCCGTGACATCGGCCCCCGAACGCGCCAGCGGCAGGGTTAGCCGTCCGGTGCCACAGGCCAGTTCCAGAACCTGCCTGCCGGGTCCGCCCGCCTCCTCCACGTAGAAGTTCTCCATTTCCGGGTCGGCAGGCGACACCAGATCATAAAGCTCGGGCCGATCATACAGATCGTCTGCCAACGCCATCCTCCTCCCCGGAAAACAAAAAGGGCGCCATTGCTGGCGCCCTAGCTTGCTCAGCCGGCTTCACGCCGTCAAACGCTCTTGTCGACCGTTTCGTCCGCCGGGGCGTGGCTGGGGCCGCCTTTGGCGACGCCCACCATGGCGGGGCGCAGCACGCGGTCGCCAATGGCGAAACCGGCCTGCACCACCTGCACGACCGTACCTTCCGGCCGGCTCGGATCGGGCACTTCGAACATCGCCTGGTGCTTGTGCGGATCGAATTTCTGGCCTTCGGCCTCGATCGGCTTGACGCCATGCTTGGCGAGCAGGCGCTGCATTTCGCGCTCCGCCATTTCGATCCCCTCGATCAGGCCCTTGGTGGTGGCATCGCCCGATTCGCGTGCTTCGGCCGGCAGCACCAAGAGGGCCCGGCTCAGCGCATCGGTGGCTGCCAGCATGTCGCGGGCAAAGCCGGCAATGGCATAGGAGCGGGTATCGGCAACGTCGCGCTCGGTGCGCTTGCGCAGGTTTTCCATCTCCGCAATGGTGCGCAGCACCCGGTCCTTGAGCTCGGCATTTTCCGCGCGCAGTGCCTCGACCGGATCGACTTCCGGCGTCACTTCAGGGATTTCGACTTCGGGCGTTTCGCCATTGGCGGCGTTTTCGTCGCTCATCATGAATTTGGGTTCCGCAGAGATATCGGGATTTAACCAGCCATATCGGCCAAACAGGGCAGTTTTTCAACCCTTGGAAAACTTGGCGGGATCTTGGGACAGCCCCTCCCTCGCCCCTGAGGGGAGGGATTGAGGGGGCATGCGGCTTCTTGTTCCAACGACCCCCACCCCGGTCCTCCCCTCTGGGGCGAGGGAGGCAAACTATGCGCGGCCCAGCAATTCTACCGTTTCCGCGCCATCATCGCCGAAATCACATTGGCGGTGTAATCCACCACCGGCACGATGCGGGCATAATTGAGCCTTGTCGGCCCGATTACCCCAAGCACGCCCACCACCTTGTCATTGGCGTCCTTATAGGGGGAGAGGATCACCGACGAGCCCGAGAGCGAAAACAGCTTATTCTCCGAGCCGATAAAGATGCGCACGCCCTGCGCCTTTTCAGCATCGCCCAAGAGGTCCAGCAGCCCATCCTTGCTTTCCAGCTCATCAAAGAGCTGCCGCATCCGCGCCAGGTCGTCCGAGGCCATGGCGTCATTGATGAGATTGGCGCGGCCGCGCACGATCACCGTCGGCTGGCTCGAGGCCGAGGCCTGGCTGAGCGTCGCAATCCCAGCATCGACCAGCTTTTGGGTCAATTCATCGAGTTCTGCCCGCTGCTCGGCGCGTTGTTCGGCCAGGATCTTGCGGGCCTCGGCAATGGTCCGCCCCACTACATGGTGGGCCAGGTAATTGCTCGCCTGGGTCAGCGTGCTGGCGGCCAGGCCTGGCGGCAGGTCGAGAATCCGGTTTTCCACCTGCCCGTCCTGCCCCACCATCACGGCCATGGCGCGCGTGGCGTCGAGCCGCACGAATTCGATATGGCGCAGCACCATGTCCGATTTTGCCGCGATCACCACGCCTGCGCCCTGGCTGAGGCCGCTTAGCAATTGGCTGGCTTCGGTCAAAAGGTCTTCCACCTGCCCCTGTCGGCCTTCGATGTGGCTGGCGATCTGGCTGCGCTCGCGTTCATCGACCGCGCCCACTTCGAGCATGGCATCGACGAAAAACCGCAGGCCTTCCTGGGTCGGCGCCCGTCCGGCCGACGTGTGCGGCGCCGCGATCAATCCCAGATCTTCGAGATCAGCCATCACGTTACGCACCGAGGCGGGCGACAGCCCCACCTGCAGCATGCGCGAGAGATCTCGCGATCCCACCGGCATGCCGGTATCGAGATAGCGCTCGACGATCTTTCTAAAGATGTCCTGGCTGCGGGCGTTGAGCACGCTCAGGAAGTCTTCCGGGGGCTTTGTCATCACAAAAAGATAAAAACGTCCGCTTTAACCTTCTGCCCTCATTTAAGGGTATTGCTGGCCCGCGCCAAGCCGGTGCGGCTTGTGAGCGGGGCTCATCAGGGTTAAGAGGCGGTTAACAGCCCTTTTCTTTGACTTGTCTTCAGGTGATTTGCCCATGCGGCCTTCCGGACGTGAGCCCAACCAGATGCGCGCCGTAACAATCGAGCGCGGCGTCGCCCAGAAGGCGGAAGGCTCGTGCCTTGTCAGCTTCGGCAATACCAAGGTGCTGGTGACGGCTTCAGTCGAAACCAGCATCCCCAGCTGGCTGCGTGGCAAGGGCCAGGGCTGGGTCACCGCCGAATATGGCATGCTGCCCCGTGCCACCGGCAGCCGCACCCGCCGCGAAGCCACCGCCGGCAAGCAATCGGGCCGCACCCAGGAAATCCAGCGCCTGATCGGCCGCTCGCTCCGCGCCGTGGTCGACATGCAGTTGCTGGGCGAAAACCAGATCACCGTGGACTGCGACGTGCTCGAAGCCGATGGCGGCACCCGCACCGCCTCGATCACCGGCGCCTATGTGGCGCTGAGCGACGCCATCAAATGGATGGATGAGCGCAAGCTCACCAAGGGCGTGGCGCTGCGCGATTCGGTTGCCGCAGTGTCCTGCGGCATCTATCGCGGCACCCCGGTGCTCGATCTCGACTATCTCGAAGACGTCGAGGCCCATACCGACGCCAATTTCGTCATGACCGGCTCGGGCAAGTTCGTCGAAATCCAGGGTACGGCCGAACAGGTTCCCTTCAGCCGCGACGAGCTCAATGCGCTCATGGCCCTGGCTGAGCAGGGCATTGGCGAACTGACCCTGCTGCAACAAGCGGCTTTTGCCCCATGATCGGCTGGATCCTCAAGAAGATCGCCCGCAATCAGCCGGCGCCCCCGGTCGAGCCCATCCGCTCGAGGCCCGGCGAAAATTGTGCGCTCTGGCACGATGTGACCCGCGCCCTCGATCAGTCGGCGCGCGCCGCCGGCAAGGGCGGCAAGGCCAAGGGAGCAACCCGATGACTGCCATCCCGCGCCTGCATGCCGGCGACCGCCTCGTGCTGGCCTCCCACAACAAGGGCAAGCTGGTCGAATTCCAGGAATTGTTCGAGCCCTTCGGCCTCGAAATCGTCTCGGCGGCCGAGCTCGACCTGCCCGAGCCGGACGAGACCGGCACGACCTTCGCCGAAAATGCCCGCATCAAGGCCCATGCCGCCGCCCAGGCGTCGGGCATGCTGGCGCTCTCCGATGATTCGGGGCTGTGCGTCGATGCGCTGGGCGGCGATCCCGGTGTCTATACCGCCAATTGGGCCGGCCCCAACAAGGATTTCGGCCATGGCATGAAGCGCGTCGAGGATGCGCTGCAGGCCGCCAATGCCACCTCACCCAGCCAGCGCCAGGCCCATTTCATGGCAACGCTGTGCCTGGCCCATCCCGACGGCCGCGACGCCCTGTTCGAGGGCCGCGTCGATGGCACCATTGTCTGGCCACCGCGCGGCGAGATGGGCCACGGCTTCGATCCGGTTTTCATGCCCGCGGGCCACGACATCACCTTTGGTCAGATGGCCAGCACGGCAAAGCATAGCTGGACGCCGGGCCAGAATGGCCTCAGCCATCGCGCCCGCGCCTTTTCCAAGTTCGTCGAGGACCAGATTGCCCGGGACTGACCACATCGTGGCAGCCGTTTTGGGGAGCCGGTAATGTCTCAGCCAGCCAGCAATGACCTGTTCGGCGTTTATGTGCATTGGCCGTTCTGCGCGTCCAAATGCCCCTATTGCGACTTCAACAGTCATGTCCATCGCGGCCCCTTCGATGAGGAGGGTTATGTCGCTGCCTATGAGCGAGAGATCGCCCATGCCGCGCAGCTGACGCCGGGCCGGGTCGTGCAATCGGTGTTTTTCGGGGGCGGCACGCCCTCCCTGATGAGCCCCTGGGCCACCGGCAAGATCATCGACGCCATTGCCAAACACTGGACCATCGAGCGCAATGCCGAGATTACGCTCGAGGCCAATCCCACCAGCGTCGAAGTCGACCGCTTCAAGGGATTCCGCACCGCCGGCGTCAACCGCGTCTCGCTGGGCGTGCAATCGCTGCGCGAAAAGCCGCTGGCCGAACTGGGCCGCCGGCACACGGTCGAAGAGGCCGTGGCCGCCGTGCGTATCGCCCAATCGGTGTTCGAGCGCTCCAGTTTTGACCTGATCTATGCCCGTCCCCACCAGACGCTGGACGATTGGGAAGACGAGCTCAAGGAAGCGCTGTGGATGGCGCGCGGCCATATCAGCCTCTACCAGCTCACCATCGAGCAGGGCACGCGCTATTTCGATCTGCACCAGGCCGGAAAACTGGCCATGCCCGACGAGGACCTCTCGGCCGATTTCTATGAGCTGACCCAGGAATTGACCGCGGCGGCGGGCTTGCCCGCCTATGAGATTTCCAACCACGCCCGCCCCGGCCAGGAAAGCCGGCACAACATGCTTTATTGGCGCTATGGCGAATATGCCGGCATCGGTCCGGGCGCCCATGGCCGGCTGATGATCAACAACCAGCGCCACGCCACCGCCGCCGAGAAAATGCCCTTCGACTGGCAGAAAAAGGTCAATGCCCATGGCCACGGCATGGTCGTGGATGACGTGCTGACCTGGGAAGAACAGGGCGACGAATTCCTCGTCATGGGCCTGCGGCTCAAAGAGGGCATTTCCCCCTCCCGCTTCACCGCCATTTCCGGCCGCAAGATCAACCAGCGCCAGATCGATGACCTCAAGGGCTATGGTTTTGTCGAGACATTGCCCAATGGCAATATCCGCGTGACGGACCGTGGCTGGCCGGTGCTCGATGCGGTGGTGGCGGATCTGGCGGCCTAAATCGAAGACAGGTCGTTTGGGGGACTGAGAATGACCAGGATGGACGAATATCTTCGTGGGAAAAGAGACGGTGTTCGGCTGGCGGTTACCTGGCTCCACCAGCGCGCGGAGCGCATGAATGACGGGCATGCCCGCCAGGTCTTGAACGATGCGGCGTTCAACTTCGGCGCTGAGATGGCTCAGGAGCGGGCTAAAGCTTCACCCCGTCCACCATCACCGCCCCCCCCGTCGCGATCTTCTTGACCACCAGCCCATATTCGCTGCGCCCATTGCCTAAAAACCGGAACACGCCATCGCGCCCGTTAAAGCCGGTGGCCGAGATCAGCAGCGTCTGGTTATAGGGCGGGTTGGCCATGGAGAGTGTATTCACATTGGCCAGGATCGTGGCCGTATAGGCGATGGTCGAGAGCGGATGCGGCTGGGTGCCGAAGCGGGCCTGATACTCGCCGCGGATCGCATTGAGCCCGCCATCGTCGACACTGGGGAAAACCGCGCCGCTCAACGACGCCGATTGCAAGATCGCCATGTCCCCCTGCCAATCGGCCGAGCCCACGAGGAGCACCCGGCCGGGCGCCACGCCCGCTTGCTGCAAGGCCGCGGCAAAACCCGGCGCGCTGGCCCGATCAGGCAAAAAGAGCGTATCGATCACCCCGCTCTGGATCAGTGGCAGCGCCTGGCCGATGATTTGCGGGATTTCCCCGGCACTGGTGAAGCCATAAACCGCCTGCGGCTGATAGCCCGCCACCGCCGCCTGCTGCCGGAACGCCGCCTGTTGCGCCTGGCCAAACTCGCTATTGGGAAAAATCCCGGCAATGCCGCGTTTGCCTTGCGTCCGCACATAGGCCAGCGACCGCTTCATCTCGGCATCGGGCAAGACGCTCAAGAGGTATACCCCGGGGGCGGCGGCATTGGGATTGTTGGAAAATCCGATCAGCGGCAGTCCGGCCGAGCGCGCCACCGCGCCCGCCGCCGTCACCTGATCGGCCCGCAATGGCCCCAGGATCAGCTTGGCCCCATCCGACACGGCAGCACTCGCCGCGCTGGTCGCGCCCTCGATGCTGGTGCCCGTATCGCGCAGCGTGATGGTGATATTCTCGGCAATATTGGGATTGGCCTCGATGAAGCCGATGGCAAGCTTACTGGCATTGGCCAGCGCCATGCCTACCGAAGCCGTGCCGGGATCCCCGCTCAGCGGCAGCAGCAAGGCCACTTTGACCGGCCCCCGCCCAAAACTCTCCGAGGGCCCCGCCGCGACCGGCATGGGCATCATGCCCCCCTGTTGCATGGGGATGGGCTGCGCCTGTTGTTGCGGGCTCGAATCGCCAAAGGGAAAGCTGAAGGTGCGCGAGCCGATCTGGTATTGGCCGGGGGTGCAGGAGGACAGGGCGAGTGCCGCCGCCAGGAGCAGCGCCAACCGGATTCGCCCTGCGGATGGTCCGATATTGCCCATCCCCTGCCCTCGAATTGATAGCAATCGGTTAACATCTTGAGCCGATATCGTTAACTCGGCGTCAATGACGTGCGACAAGCAGAGCCATGACCGAACCCACCTCCGGCTATTTCATCGCCGGCACCGCCTTTGCCGCCCCGCCCCTCGCCCCCGGCCTTTATGTCGTGGCGACGCCGATCGGCAATTTGCGCGATATCACCATAAGGGCGCTCGAAACCCTCGCTGCCGCCTCTGTCGTGCTGTGCGAGGATACGCGCATGTCCGCGCGCCTGCTCGATCACTATGGCATCAAGGGGCGCCGGGTGGCGCTGCACGAGCACAATGAGCGCGCCAAGGCCGACGACATTGTCGCCCGCGTCGCTGCCGGCCAGGCCATTGCGCTGATTTCCGATGCCGGCACGCCGCTGCTGTCCGATCCGGGCTTTCCGCTGATCCGCGCTTTGGCCGAAGCCAATCTGCCGGTCTTCCCCATTCCCGGTGCTTCGGCCCTGCTCTCGGCGCTGGTCGTGGCGGGTCTGCCCACCGACGCCTTTGCCTTTCACGGCTTTTTGCCCAACAAGGCCGGCGCGCGGGCCAATGCCATTACCGCGCTCAAGGATTCACGTGAAACTTTGGTGTTTTACGAAAGTCCCCGCCGGCTCGATGACACGCTGGCTGCCATGGCCGAAATCCTTGGCGAGCGGCAGACCGCCGTGGCGCTGGAGCTGACCAAGCGCTTCGAGCGCGTCCATCGCGGCACCCTGCCGGCTCTGGCCGCCGAATTCGCCGATAGCGAAACCAAGGGCGAAGCCGTCATCGTCGTTGCCGGCGCTGCCGAAGCCAGCACGCCGGATGCCGCCGATTGGCAGGCCGACCTGTCTGCCGAAATGGCCAAGCAGCCCTTGCGCGCGGCAGTCGATGAAGTGACCAAAAAATATGGGCTAAAGCGCAAGGAAGTCTACGATGCCGCCCTCGCCCTCAAAGCCGAAAAGTAAGGCGCGCGTATCAGCCCAATTGGGCGGCCATCGCGGCGAGGCGCTGGCCGCCTGGTTCCTGCGGCTAAAACTCTACCGCATTGTCGAGACCCGTTACAAAACCCCGGTCGGGGAAATCGACCTCATCGCCGAGCGCTTCGGCGTGACGGTCTTTGTCGAGGTCAAGGCGCGCCGCGATGCCGCGAGCCAGGCTGAGACGCTCGAAGCGATCAACCAGCAGCGTATCGTGCGGGCAGCCGAATATTGGCTATCCCGCCACCCCGCGCTGGCGGCAACGCCACTGCGTTTCGACGTGATCTTTCTCACACCCCGCCGCTGGCCGCTGCACATCCGCAACGCCTTTGGTGGTTAGACCTGGTCGGAAATCTCCACCCAGATCAGATGGTGATCGCTGGCGGCGTGGATTTCCTTGTCCAGCTCAGGAAACACTTCCCAGCGCTTGGGCCGGGAGCCCGGCCAGGCGCCCTTGCGGAAAATGCCCGCCGCGGTCACCCGGTCAAACAGCTTTGGCGACAACAGCAGATAGTCGATCTTGTTGCTGTCATTGCCCAGCCCATAGGTGCCCTTGCCGGCAAACTCGCCGGTCGAGAAATTGGGATGGTCGGTGACTTCCCTCAGATCGGTTTCTGCCAGGAGGCGCTGTAGCGGTTCGGAATCGGGCGTGTCGTTGAGGTCGCCCAGGATGACGATTCCGTCGTGCCCCTCGGCACGCAGTCCCTCATAGATTTCGGCCGTGCGCTTGGCCTGGTCGCGGCGCTTGCCGATCGAATTTTCGTCATTGCCGCCGAATTTGGATTTGAAGTGATTGGGCAGGATCCAGATGGTCTCCCCGCCCGGCGTGATCACCTGATATTCCGGGCAATCGCGCGAATAGATGCGCTCGCCATTTTCCCGCATATCGGCAATGTGGCTGCGCATCAGGCCGACCGAATAGCCATTGGTGACCATCAGGCCCACGTCGATCCCGCGCTCGTCATTGCCATCGATCAGCATGATTTCGTCATAGGGATCGCCGCCCAGCTTGAGCAGCACCTGTTCGGAAAACTGTTTCAGCGCAACGCGATCTTCCGCCTCGATCACTGCCAGGATATCGGCACCGGCTTCCTTGATCACCCGCCCGGTATTCATCACCGCCACGGCATTGTTGGGCTCGGTGCGCAATTCCACCCAGCCCACCCAATCGGCGCGGCCCTTGGCTGATATCACCATGGGCCCGGTCTTGGGCTGTTTCCAGAAGCTGCCGCGAATCTTGCGGAAGATGGCGAAAGGCGGATTGGGCGAAGTGAGCTTGAGCTCCTTGATCAGCACCAGCATCCGCTTCTTGTCGGCTTCGGAATACTCGTCCTTGTTGATCAGGACATTGATCTCGGCCACCGCATCGGTGATCTCGGCACCCTTGGCCTGGTCTTCCAGATTAAAGGCCCGGGGCCGGTCGAACAGATTCTCCACATTGAATGCTGCGATCTTCATGGTGCCCTCCAGCGCATGAACAGCGCATGCACTATGCGCCGCCATTGTGACACTGGCGACTCGGGAAAAATCACTGGGCCAAAAGCTCTTGCGTCCGGCCGCGCCGCGCGCCATGTCATTGCACTCATTGCCAAGCAAAGGGCCTTCCATGTCGCTCAAAGTCGCCGTCCAGATGGACCATGTCGCCAGTATCAATCCACGCGGCGATTCCACCTTCGCCCTGATGCTGGAGGCCCAGGAACGCGGACATCACTTGCTGCATTATACGCCCGACACGCTGGCCCTGCGCGGCAATGTGGTCTCGGCGCTGGCCGCCCCGATCACCGTCATCGACAAGCCCAAGGACGAGCATTTCACCCTGGGCGAAGCGAGCCGGATCGATCTGTCCACCCAGGACGTGGTGCTGATGCGCCAGGACCCGCCCTTTGACATGAACTATATCACGCTCACGCATTTGCTTGAGCGCATCCACCCCAAGACGCTGGTGGTCAATCCGCCGGCCGCCGTGCGCAATGCGCCCGAAAAAATCCTCGTCACCGACTTCCCCGAACTGATGCCGCCGACATTGGTGACGCGCGATCGCACCCAAATCCACGAGTTCCGCAAGGAGCATGGCAATATCATCGTCAAGCCGCTCTACGGCAATGGCGGGGCGGGCGTGTTCTTCATCCAGGAGGGCGACCATAATCTGGCGAGCTTGTTGGAGCTGTTCGAGGCCAATTACCGCGAGCCCTTCATGATCCAGAAATACCTGCCGGACGTGCGCAAGGGCGATAAACGCATCATCATCATTGATGGCGAGCCGGTGGCCGGCCTCAACCGCATCCCCGCCGATGGCGAAGCGCGCAGCAATATGCATGTCGGCGGCCGCCCCGAACTGTCCGAGCTGACCGAGCGCGAACGCGAAATCTGCGCCACCATCGCCCCGGCGCTGAAAGAGCGCGGCATGATTTTCGTCGGCATCGACGTCATCGGCGACTACCTCACCGAAATCAACGTCACCTCCCCCACCGGCATCCGCGAAATCAAACGCTTCGGCGGGCCAGATATTGCGGTGATGATCTGGGATGCGATCGAGAAGCGGCGGTAGTTTTTCAGCTCAACCATTGCCGAACTAAGGATTGGCCTAATTCTTGGAGGTAAGAGATGGCCAAGCCAATGCTATTCACTCAACACGCGCTGGACGCCGTGGCGGAGCGGCAGCTCGATCCGGTCTGGGTGGAGCTGACGGTTTTCGAGCCCCATTGGCAGGAGGCCGACCCAGGCAATCCCGACGTCATTCGCCGCTTCCGCGCCATTCCTGAGCGCGGCGGCCGTTACCTCCGCGTGGCTCTTGTGGAAACTTCGGCAGAAATCCGTATACTTTCGGCGTTCCTTGATCGCCGCGCGAGGCCCAAATGAAGCCGACCGTCACCTATGACCGCGAAGCCAACGCCGCCTATATCCGCTTTTCGCCCGAACCCATCGAGGAAAGCGAAGAGGTCTCGGAAGGCATTGTGCTGGACTATGACGCCGATGGGCGCATTGTCGGCATGGAAGTCCTGGACGCCCGCGCGCATCTGTCGCCTGATCTGCTCGACAAGGTCGCTTAGCCAAACAAGTCGCAGAGGTGGTTGAATGCGTCCGCTGGCATCGCTCGTTGATCTTGCGGGCTTTGCCGCGGGCAATCCGGTCACTGTGGCGCGCTGCACCGCGTCCGGCATTATCGAGGATTTTGTCACCGGCACTTGGCCGGATGGCCGGGCGGTCGTGGCGTCCGACCGCTTCTATGGTGCCAGCCTTGCCAAGCAACTCACCGGGGCAGCGGCCGCAATCCTCGTCCGCGACGGGCGGCTTGATCCGGATCAGCCGGTGACGCGCCATTTGAGCGATCTGCCGCCTTGGGCCGCAGATATTACGCCGCGTCACCTTGCCCATCACCTTGCCGGCCTGCCTGCCGCCGGTGCGTTGGAAGCGCAGGCGTCAGGCGATTGGACCGAGGATTTTGTTTCCACGGCGCTGGCTGCCCTGCCGCGTTTGGTAACGCCACCCGGCACCAGCTATGCCTATTCAAATCTGGGCTATATTCTGCTCGCCCGGCTCGTGGAGCGCATTGCCGGCGAGCCATTCGCCGCCTTCGTCAATGCCCGCCTGCTTGCGCCGCTGGGCATTGCGGGCATGGCTTTTGTGCGGGATATCCCAGCCTATCCGCAGGTCGCTCATATGGGGCCGTGCCTGCCTCTGACGCAGGGCGATGGCGGGCTCTGGACAACCAGCCGCGCCTTTGCCCTGTGGCTGCGTCAGCAGAACCAGGACGCGCTGGGCATTGCCGGCATTGTCGAGGCTCCAGGGCAACTCGCCAATGGCATGACTGCGCCCTATGGCTGGGGTCTGGGCCTGCGGACCCATCACACCCAGCGCCTGCTCATTCATGGCGGCGAATGGACCGGCGCTGTCGCCAAGGCCGTGCGTTGCCCCGCCCGCGGCATCGCCGTCGTCGCCATGGCGGCCAATTGCCCGTTCCAGACGCTGGATCGCCTGGTCGAAATGGTGTTGAACGAGGCTTGGTGATCGCGCAGGACTGGCCCCCGCCCGTTTAAGCCGCTAATGCTGGTGGCCAAAAGCCGGGGACCTTTCAGCCAATGCCCACCACGACATTCTTCGTCGCCTTCGCGACCCTGTTTGCTACTGTGGGCGTGGCCGATATCGCGTTCATTTTCGCCGCGCTCACCAAGCACAATACGGCTAAGCAGCGCTTTGCCTTCGCCACCCGCGGCGTTGTTATTGCCGGGGTGATCCTGTTGCTGTTCGGAGTTCTGGGCAGCGCTATTCTCGAAATTTTCGGCATTACCATTCCGGCGCTGCGCACGGCGGGCGGGCTGCTGCTCTTCCTGATTGCCATCGACATGGTCTTTGCCCGCCATTCGGGTGGCACCGGCACGACCGATGAAGAAGAGGTCGAAGCCCGGCAACGCGAGGATATTGCCGTCTTCCCGCTGGCCATGCCGCTGCTGGCCGGTCCCGGCGCCATCAGCGCGGTGATCCTGCTCACCACCGGCGCCAGTACCAATCTCGAATTCTGGGCAGTGCTGGTTGCCGTCGTCGTGATTCTCTTCCTTGCCTGGCTGACCCTGCTGGTCGCCATCCCCATCCAGCGCGTGCTTGGGGTTACCGGGCTCGCCGTGGTGTCGCGCGTGGTCGGCATTCTCCTGGCGGCGCTGGCGGTGCAATTCGTCTTCGACGGCGTCAAGGCCAGCGGCCTGCTGGGCGGCTAGGCGCACCGTCCAAAATCTAAAAATTTCGTAAAATTGTTATGTTAATCAAGTCTTAATGGCATGGTTGACCCTTCGACGCGAGGGGCGCACCTATCGTTCCCAGGACCGGAATGAGGCGGAGGGGGCCTATGCGTATCACCGCAGCAATCGTCTTGCTGATCTTTGCCATTATCGGCACCGGGGCAGCCGGGATCGGTGCCACGCGCACCGTGCCATCGGCCGTTGTCGATATTTCGCATTGAAACGGAAACGGCCGGCATGAGCCGGCCGTCAGCAATCCCAGCGCAAAAAGCCTCGGCCTATTTCTTGGCCACGTTGCCATTGCTGCCGGCGCCCAGTCCGGTGACGGGCTTGGCGGCGGCCAACTTGTCCTTCTTGGGCTTTTTGGCTTCCTTGTTGCTGCGCATCTGTCCTTTGGCCATCTTCTGGTCCTCCTCGTGGTCGGGCGCCCGCCCGCAATTACGCTGCCGAAGCTAATCCCGCCTCAATAGGCTGGCAAGGCCCGCCACTACTTGGCAAAACCGCATCGCCCGGTCGGCAATAGTGCGGCAATGGCCCGCGGATCGCATCCGGTCGAGAGGAACGTCAGCCAGTCATTCTGGTTGCCGTAAAAGGCATTGCGGTCCACTTCCCCGCGCACGCCGCGCACCACCCCGGTCTGCGTCCACTGCCAGAAGGTCCAGGTGCGGTTCTTGTAGCGCTCATGCGGCTCGGCGGCCGTGGAGCGCAGCCAGAAGGCATTGGGGAAATATTCGCCTTCCAGAATATCGCGGTGGAAATTCATGTCGGTATAGATGATGGGCAGCTTGCCGGTATGGCGTTCCATCACGTCCAGCATCAGCCGGATCTTTTCCAGCGCATCGGCGCGGCTGGGCTTGTTCCTGCAGCTCGAATGATTGTTCCATTCGAGATCGAGCACCGGCGGTAGCGCATCGGGGTCGTTGGGTACATTGGCCACGAACCAGGCCGCCTGTTCGGACGCCAGCGAGCACCAGGTCATGAAGTGATAGGCGCCGCGCGGCATGCCCGATTGGCGCGCGCGTTCCCAGTTCACCCGGAAATTGGGGTCGATATAGTCCTTGCCCTCGGTCGCCTTCATGAAGACGAAGTGGATACCGGCGCCGAACGCCGCGGGAAAATCCACATTCTCCTGATAGCGGGCCACGTCGATCCCCTGGATCGGCATATTGCGGGCCCGGTCGACCCCCTTATGCGGCCGGTTATCGCCCGGAATGGCGCCGTAAAGCCCACCGCCCGTCGAACAGGCCGCCAGAATGAACACCAATGCGGCGGCAAGGCTCGCCTTGGTCAGGGCGGAAATGGAAAAGAATGGCCGGCTGGCGGTCATCGGGCAGAACTCTACGCAACAAATAAAATCTGCCTTTGAATCAACATGCTCGGGTTAATGGAGAATTAGGGTAACCAGTGTGGCAGCCGGCATGGTTAACAAGCCATAATCCGTTCGTGCCCCGTTCCGGGGCGCGGCAAAGCTCCGCGCCCCTGGCCCATCAGCCTATTTGGTGCCGAGCAGCACGATGGCATCGGCGTCGGGGCGCTCCCCGGTGGCGTCCGAAGGCACGCCGATCAGCTTCTGGCCGATGACCATGGCGGTCGAGCCGCCGCCATCGAGATTGATCGCATCCTTGGCGCCCAGCGCCGCGAGCAATGCGCCCATTTCGGGAATGCTGGCGCCCAGGCTATGTTCGGGCCTGCGGCCATCGACAGTGACCAGCAGCAGCCAGCCATCGGCAGTGACGCCGGCCGCGGTGCGCGGATTGCGGCGCACGAACCAGCCATTGAAAAAGCTGTTGCGATCGGTTTCCCCGATCATGTCGGGCGACCAGCCTTCGGGCGTTGGACCCTTGGCGACCGCAACGCCGGCCGCCACCAGGGTCGGGCCGCCATTGACCAGATAGTCGCCCTCACCCAGCGATACCGTCTCGCCGGCGCTGCTGACGGCAATGTCGAAACTCGCAGCTGCCCCGCTCTTGGCCGCCTCCGCCAGCGCCTCGGCCTGGCTACCGGTGGTCTGGACCACAAAGCCCTCAGCCGGCACCGGTCCGCCCAGCGCCGGGGTAGCCGCGATCAGCGCGCCGTCAGCGGCGAACCGGGCCTGAAAGCCCGGGCCACTGGGCAAGGGCGCGCCAAAGGCCGGGGTGAAGATCACGATCTCGTCGGCATCGGTGCAGGTCAAATCATGCGCCGGGGTCTCGAGCGGCGTGTCGCCCGGATTGCCGCAATTGGTGATAAGGCCGGGCTGGCGATTGAGTCCATCGGCCGTAAGGGTCGCGCCACCGGCAAAGCTCAGCGCGATGTCGCTGCGCATATCGGGCAGGATGCCGAACTGCGTGCCCAGGCGCAGCGCCGGCCGACCATTGACCGCCTCGCTGACCACCTGGCCATCGATGACGCTGATGCCGGCTGGATCGCCGGGCGTGCCACCGGTTTCGTTGACAACGAAATAGCCGCCATTAACCGCTGCGATGGCGTCCAATCGCTGGGCAATCGAGGAGGTGGTCTCCCGGCCGGCCACGGCATCGGCCGCCAGGGCCGCCTGCACCGAACCCTCGAACCGGCTTGGGTCAATCGCCAGGATATCGACGACGAAGGGTCCCTGCGCCGCCCCGCCATCTTCGCCGGTAAAACGCAGCGCCGGCTTGAGCCCCGCGGCCACCAGGGCGGCCATGCCGTCGGCGGCCTCGGCAGCGGTCGCGAATTGGCCGGAGCGGATCATGTGACCCAGCGGCTTGCCGTCGAGCGAAAAGGTGCTGGGGTCGCGGCGCGGCTCCAGCCCGGCAGCCACGAGCTTTTCTTCCAGATTCTGGGCGGCCGCATCGGTAGCGGCAAAGCCGATCTCGATGGTCCAGAACTGGCTCTCGGCCGTGCCGCCGCGCAGGATATGAACATGCTGCACGCCGGGCACCACATCCTCTGTGCTGCGCTCTTCCTGCAGGCCGGCGCTGCCCAGCGGCAGCTCGGCTTCGGGCAGCGTCCAGGCCCAGGCTTGCGGCACTATCGCGGCGCCGAGCGAAAAGGCGAGTAACAGAGAGGTGGAAATCTTGGACATGCCGGGCTCCGGACTGGGTGTGTGTAACCCTTCCCTAGCGGCCCCCTGTAACGGCGCTGCGACGCCGGGATGAACCTTGCCGCTGTTCGCTCTACGTTCTTGTTCGTCCCAATGAGCTCTGTTAGGGTCCAAGCGGGTTTGGGGGGTGTTGGGCATGGTCACTCGCGTTGCGACCGTGGCGTTTCAGGGCATCGAAGCGGTGCCGGTCGATGTGCAGGTGCAGATCGCGCCGGGCATGCCGAAATTCCTGATGGTGGGCTTGCCCGACAAGGCGGTCAAGGAGGCGAGCGAACGCGTCTATGCCGCCATGATTGCCTCGGGGCTGGGCCTGCCGCCCAAGCGCATTACCGTCAATCTTGCTCCGGCCGATCTGCCCAAGGAGGGCAGCCATTACGATCTGCCCATCGCCCTGGGCCTGATGGCGGCCATCGGGGCCATCCCGCAGGATGCGCTCGACAATTATCTCGTATTGGGCGAGTTGGGGCTGGATGGACGCCTTGCCCCGGTCAGCGGCGTGCTGCCGGCGGCCATTGCCGCCCAGGGGCGGGATCTGGGCATTATCTGTCCGGCTCCTTCGGGGCCCGAGGCGGCCTGGGCCGGCGAGGGTATCGATATCGTCGCCGCCGAGAGCCTTCTGGCGCTGGTCAATCACCTGACCGGCCGCCAGCTTGCCGCCCGGCCGCAGCCCCGCAAATACCTGCCGAACGGAGCGCTGCCCGATCTGGCCGAAGTGCGCGGCCAACAGGTGGCGCGGCGGGCGCTCGAAGTGGCGGCGGCCGGCGGGCATAACATGCTGATGATCGGTCCGCCCGGCGCCGGCAAATCCATGCTGGCGGCGCGGCTGCCTTCGATCCTGCCGCCGCTCAATCCACGCGAATTGCTCGATATTTCGATGATCCAGTCCATTGCCGGCGAATTGGCTGGCGGCGCTATTTCCGACCGGCGGCCGTTCCGCGCGCCACACCATTCCGCCTCCATGGCGGCTTTGGTCGGCGGCGGCCTGCGGGTGCGGCCCGGCGAGGTGAGCCTGGCGCATAATGGCGTGCTGTTTCTCGACGAATTGCCCGAATTCTCACCCCAGGTGCTCGATAGCTTGCGCCAGCCGCTCGAAAGCGGGGAAACCGTCATTGCCCGGGCCAATGCCCGCGTCAGCTATCCCAGCCGGGTGCAGCTGATCGCGGCGATGAATCCCTGCAAATGCGGCATGGCCGGCACGCCCGGCCACACCTGCAAGCGCGGCGCCGCCTGCGCGGGCGATTACCAGGCCCGCGTTTCCGGCCCCTTCCTCGATCGCATCGATATCCGCATCGATGTGCCCGCCGTCACCGCCGCCGATATGATCGCCCCGGCCGCGGCCGCAGAAAGTTCCACGACCATCGCCCGGCGCGTCGCCATTGCGCGGGAACGGCAACGCCAGCGCTTCCTCGAGCATGGTGCGCCCGAAATCTTCACCAATGCCGCGGCCGGGCCGACGCTGATCGAAAAACTGGTCAACCCGGACAAGGAGAGCCAGAACCTGCTCCTGCAGGCCGCCGAAAGGTTCAATCTCTCCGCCCGCGCCTATCATCGTGTGCTCAAGGTGGCGCGTACCCTGGCCGATCTAGCCGGGACCGATCGGGTGGCGCGCCCCCATATCGCCGAGGCGCTGAGCTATCGCGTCAATATGGGGTTGGCATAGTGGCCCACCGCATTTCCGCCGGCGCCTTGGTGCTGCGCGAGGAGAAAATTCTGCTGGTGCGTCATCACCGGACGGGTCGCCATGATTTCTGGGTCGGCCCAGGTGGTGGCGTCGAAGGCGGCGAAACGCTGGAAGCTACAGCAGAACGCGAAACGCTGGAGGAAAGCGGCGTGACCATAAAGGTCCGACGCCTAGCCTATCTTGACGAATTGTGGAGCGACACCGAAATCGACGTGACGGCCAATCCCGCCGAAAGCGAATCCATCATCGAAGCCAATTGGTTTGCCCGCGATCAATTACCTTCCGGCCACCTCTTCCCAGAGCCATTGCGCGATCGCTTCTGGTCAGACCTGCAAACCGGCTTCGCTGCCCCCATCAAGCTGCCGCTGCGCCGGCTGCATTTTTAGGGCGCGGCGTCGAGGGCGGCCTTGAGTTCGCGATATTCTTCGCAGTCCAGGCCGCAAACCGTCTCGATGACGGCCAGGCGGTCGGCCGCCTTGTCCCGCGCCCCGGTCTCAATATAGAGCTCGCCGAGATATTCATTGGCGCCAAGGTGACCGGGCTCGATTGCAAGCGCCCGCAGATAAAATCGCTCGGCACCGGCCAGGTCCCCGGTGTGACGCAATGTATAGGCCAGCAGGTTGAGGCTATCGGCATCGTCGGGATCGGCGGTCACCAGCCGTTGCAGCACCATTTGGGCGCTAAGCCACTTTTCACCTTCGACGAGGCGACGCGCGTCATCAAGCGTGTCGCCCGTGCTGATGTCGATCGCCCGGGCAGGCGCCGACAGCACTGCTAAGACAATGACAAGGATACGGCCGCGCATGACGTGTGCACACCCCATGAGAGCCGCAATCCAAGCATTGGCGCATGGCAGAGTGACGACAGCTGTGCAAAACCCTGTGGACAATGTTCCACGTGAATCACGCCTCAGCGCACGCTCGTATAGCCGCCCGGCACCCCCTGCGGCGACAGCACCACCTGCCAGAGGCTGATATTGCGCGCCCGGAACAGGGCGGCGAAGACATTGAGATAATAGCGCCACATCCGGTAGAAGCGCTCGTCATACTGGTCTTTCAGCCGCGGCCAGGCGGCGACGAACCGCTCATGCCAGGCCATCAGCGTCCTGTCGTAATCGGCGCCGAAATTGTGCCAGTCCTCCATCACGAACAGACCCTCTATGGCTTTGCCTACCTGGGCGATGGAGGGCAGCATGCCATTGGGGAAAATGTATTTTTCGCTCCAGGGATCGCCATGGCTGGTCGAGTTGTGCCCGCCGATCGTGTGCAGCAGCATCAGTCCGCCCGGCGCCAGGAGGTGTGCCGCCTTTTCAAAATAGGCGCGATAATTCTTGTAGCCGACATGCTCGAACATGCCGATCGAGATGATGCGATCGAATTGCCCGTCCAGCGCCTGATAATCGAGCAGTTTCGTCTCGACCGGCAGATGCGCCGTGCGCTCATTGGCAAGGGCGGCCTGTTCCTTGGAGACGGTGACGCCAATGCCCGAAACGCCATAGCGCTCGGCCGCAAATTGCAGGAACCCGCCCCAGCCCGAGCCGATATCGAGAATGCGCATGCCGGGCTCGAGCCCCACCTTGCGGCAGATCAGGTCAAGCTTGGCTTCCTGTGCGGCCTCGAGCGTATTGGCATTGTGCCAATAGCCGCAGGAATAGATCATGCGTTTGTCGAGCATGGCGGCGTAGAGATCGTTGCCGATATCGTAGTGCTTCTCGCCCACCTCGGTAACGCGCAGCCGCTGCAGGTTGAGCAGCTTGCCCTTGAGCACGCTGCCGATCAGGGCCAGGTCCTTGGGGAAATTGTCCTGGATATTGGCGGTGATGAGCTTGAACAGGAACTGGTCGAGCGCTTCGGCATCCCACCAGCCATCCATATAGCTCTCGCCCAGGCCCAGAGTGCCCTGGCTGAGCACCCGGCCATAGAGGCTCTCATTATGCACCTGCACGTCCCAGGGTCTTTCGCCCCCGATCTCAACCTCTGTGCGGGCCAATTGGGTTTGAACGAAACGCTTCGCGGTATTGGACATGACGAACGGCATGAAAAAATGAAAGGAAGCCGCAGCCTAACTCCATCGTCGTTTACCGATCAATAGGAAATGCAAATCGATTTGAGGCCGGGCGGTGGAGGTTGGAAAGGACAAACCTGCTTAACCGGCTGCGCTTATGCTGACTGCAGGGAGACAAGCATGCGCGAAACCGGACAATTGGTCGATTGGAATGACGAGCGCGGCTTCGGCTTCATTCGCGATGCGCGCGGCGAACGCTATTTCGTGCATATCAAATCCATAGAGCGCATTACCACACGCCCCTTTGCGGGCGATCGGGTCAATTTTGAAAAAGGCGTCGATCCGCAGGGCCGCCCGCGCGCAATCAAGGTGCGGATTCTTGGCGCCAACCCTGCCCCATCGCGACAGGTTCGGCTGCGCGAGGAGCCGGTGGCTAACCCGCGGCCCTTCGATATGCGGCCCTGGCTGGCTTTGGTGCTGACCGCACTGCTTGGCTATGATCTCGCCATGGCCGCCGCGCCGGCCTGGCTGGGTCTGGCCTATCTGGTCATGGGCGCCCTGTCCTTCGGGCTATATGCAGCCGACAAACGCTATGCCCAGGCCGGGCAATGGCGCATTGCCGAGGTGACGCTTCACGGGGTCGATCTCGGCTTCGGCATTATTGGCGGCCTTTTGGGGCAAAGCCGGCTGCGGCACAAGACGGCCAAGCCCGGCTTTGCCCTGCTGACCTGGTGCCTGGCCTGTGTGCAACTGCTCTGGCTGGCGGGTATTGCGGCAGGCCGCATCACGCCGGAGGATCTGGCCGTCGTGGCCAATCTGTTCAATTAAGCTCGTTCTGCGATTCACGTGAAACGCCGCCAGCTATTCGCCCCGCCGTTCCGCCGCCAGCACTTCCCGCCATTCGCGTTCGAGGATAACCCGGCGCTTGCCATAGCGATCATCGGTAATATCAAGCGAGACGATACGGTCGGTGCGGAAATTGCGGAAGGCCTGGCGCAGGCAGCACCAGGCGGCAATGACCTGCTTGCCTTCATAATAGGCCAGCTGCACCGGCCAGATGGCGCGCTCGCTGGCGCGGCCACTTTCATCTTCATAGGCAATTTGCAGCGCCTTTTCCGTGCGCATGGCCAGCCGCACCTGGCCCAATACGGGCATGGGCGTTGGGGCCCTTGCGCTCCACACCGCCACTGGCCACAGCCCGGTATCGTTGATGCGGTCGCGCAGGTCTTCGGGCGAGGCGGTTGCAATTTTTGCCAGGGCGTTTTGCGCTGCCGCCCCCAGCCCGTCATCGGGCTGCGCCCCCACCCAGCGCGCCCCCAGAACGAGAGCTTCGAGCTCCTCGGGTGTAAACATCAGCGGGGGCAGGAAGAAGCCAGGTTTCAGCATATAGCCCACCCCCGCTTCCCCATCGATGGGCGCGCCCAGCCCGATAAGGGTTTGCACATCGCGATAGAGCGTGCGGACGGAAACGCCCTGTTCCTCGGCCAGAGCCGCCGCCGTAACCGGCCGGCGATGCCGCCTGAGCGCGTCCATGACCGCAAAGAGCCGCTCGGTTTTGTCCATGTTTCGTTCTCCTCTGGCAGCTCTGGATGCCAGATTCCCACGACCCCGCCAAGCATTCTTGCGCTAGGCGATCTGGCCATAAAACGCGCGGATGTCGTGGGCCATGGCCTCGGGTACTTCGAGGGCCGGGAAATGGCCCCCCTGGCTCAGCTCGGTCCAGCGCACGATATTCCAGAGATTGCGTTCGCCCCAGGCGCGCGGCGCCGGATTGTCGGCGGGCGGCAGGAGAATGGCATGGGGCACATTATGCCTGGCCGGCTTCTTGGGCAATTCGGCATCGGCAAAGGCCTCCTTATAGAGCCGCACCGACGAACCGATGGTCTGGGTGAACCAATAGACCGAAAGGATCGTCGCCAGGTCTTCGAAGTCGAAGGCATTGCTGATATCGCCGCCATTGTCCGACCAGGTGCGGAATTTTTCGAGAATCCAGGCCGCCAGCCCCGCCGGGGAATCGTTCAGGCCCACCGCCAATGTCGCCGGCTTGGTGCCCTGGATCATCGCATAGGCGCCTTCGGCAAAGGCCCAGTAATTGCCGCGCTGGATATAGGCCTGTTCTTCCGGAGACAGGTCGTCGGGCTTGGGGAAGCCGAAATAGACATTGATGTAATGGGCCCCGATCAGGCGCTCGGGGAAATCGCGCACCAGCGCCATGACGGCGCCTGCCCCCATGTCGGAGCCGGAAACGAGAAATTTCGGATAGCCCAGCCGGCTCATCAGCTCGGCCCAGAGCGGGGCAACGCGGGTAAGGTTCATGCCCGGCCGGCTGGGCTTGCCGGAAAAACCATAGCCCGGCAGCGAGGGGATCACGACATCGAAACCAACGCCATCGACCGGCTCGGTCAGCAGCGGCACCAGCGGCAGCAATTCGACGAAATTGCTCGGCCAGCCATTGGCCAGGAGGATCGGCACATTGGTCTCGCCCCGCCCGCGTACATGGACGAAATGCACCAGCTCGCCCTCGATGACCTCGGTAAACTGGGAAAAGCCATTGAGCCGCGCCTCGGCGGCCCGCCAGTCGTAGTCCTCGCGCCAATAGGCAATGAAGCTGCGCAGGAACGCCTCGTCTATCCCATCGTCCCAACCGGCATCCGGCAGGGCCTGGGGAAATCGAGTCTGCGCCAGCCGCGCCTTGAGATCGGCAATATCGGCATCGGAAACGGCAATCGTGAAGGGGGCCATCTTGTCTCTCCTCGTCTCACAGCAACGCTGCAACATGAGGAAAGCTTCAATCAGCCGTGCTGACAGCGCTTGGCAGCAGTGATTCGGCCTATTGCCGCTCTCTGCGGCCCGTTCCCACCCCCGATGTCATCGCGGCCTGCGCCGGAATGACACGGTGGGTACAACGAGACGCCGTGCCGTTTTCCAGCCGCGCATCCCCAGGAACCACCCACACCCACCGCGCTTCCCTCGGGCTTGACCCGAGGGCCGCTCTCAGTCTGGCACAAGCGGCGAATGGCCCTCGGGTCGAGCCCGAGGGAGGCGATTGTGGTGGGGTGGAATTGGGGGCCGTTCCTTAAATCATCCCGGAATAACACCGAGTTTTGGGAAACAGCAACGCCCGCCACCCCTCCCCGCAAGGGGTGGGGCGACGGCTGAGAGCCTGTCGTCAGGCGATCTCGAATTCGCACCAATGGCTATAGGGCCGCTCGGGCGAATAGATCACATTGGGGAAATGCGGATTGTGCACCGCATCGGCAAAGGCCTGGTCTTCTAGGCAGAAGCCGGCATGCTTGCCGTAATGGCGTCCGCCCAGGCCCGGCACGGGAATATCGGTCCAGACGCCATTATAGACCTGCACGCCCGGCCGGTCGGTCCAGAGCTTGAGCGTCAGCGCTCCGTCCGGCCCGGTGACGGTGGCGATGGGGTCGGCGTGATTGCGTCCGGTATCGAGTACCATGCCGATATCGTAATCTACCGCCGCGCCATTGCCGTCCCGCATGGTGCGGGGCTTGCGCAGGTCATATTGCGTGCCGGCCGATGGCAGGATGGCCCCGGTGGGCGCCAGGTCTTCGCCCAGTTGCGTATAGGCGCTCGAATTGACCTGGATACTGTGGTCGAGCACGTCTGGCCCGGTACCCAGGTTGAAATATTGGTGCTGCACGAGGCTGATCGGCGTCGCACGGTCGGTCGTGGCGGCCAGTTCCAGTAGCAGACGATGGCCCTTGAGCCGGTAGGTCGCCGAAAAATTGACATTGCCGGGATAGCCCATGGCCCCATCGGGGCTGAAATGGGTAAAGCGCACCATATTATTGGCTGCGTCCACTTCCCCGTCCCATACCTGCCGGCCCAGACCCTCGGCCCCGCCATGCAATTGCAGGTCACCGACATTTGCCGGCAGCTTGTATGTTTTTCCGTCAAGCTCGAAGGAAGCGCTCTTGATGCGGTTGGCCACGCGCCCGGCCAGCGAACCCAGATGGGGGCTATGGGCGGGATAGGCATCGAAAGTGTCAAAGCCCAGCACCACCGAACGCGGCGCTCCGGCCACCGGCACGCGCCAGTCGCGCACCACAACGCCATACCCGATAATGTCGACTTCAACGCCCGTATCGCTCACCAGGCGAAACTGATCCACCCGCTTGCCTGCGTGCTCGCCGAATGTCGAAACCGCAATGGTCATACTTTTTCCTCCAGAGTCCGGCGGTAAGCTCTAAGCGTTTTCAGGAAAAGTGGACACCACTTTTCCGGTTCGAAAACGCGACAACAAAAAACGTAGAGCCCCCGTTCTGATGCAATCAGAACGGGTAAGCTCTAGCGCGCTTTCTTGGCCGCAAGCAATGTCGGACTTGACCTTTTCTTGAGCGCTGCCGAGTGTACGAGCAAAGAGAAAGGGCTAGTGCCGTGAACGAGATCGGGGCCAGACGGCGCGTCACCGTGCATGACGTAGCGCGGGTGGCAGGCGTGTCGCTCGCCACGGTAGACCGCGTGCTCAATGGCCGCCCCGGCGTGCGCGCGGCGACGGTCGAGAAGGTCGAGACGGCCATTGCCGAGATCGGCTTTCAGCGCGATCTCTCCGCTTCGCTCCTCGCCCGGGCCCGCGATATCGGCGTCACCTTCATCATTCCCGATGGCTCCAATGCCTTCATGGCCAGCCTTGCCGATGCCGTGACCCGCTGGACCGGGCCGGCCCTGACCGACCGGGTGCATATCGAAACCCTGCGCGTCCGTGCGCTGGACGGCGCCGCATTGGCCCAGGCGCTCGATGGACTCGACCCGAAAACCTGCGATTGCGCTGTTATCGTGGCAGGGGAAGATGCGGCCGTTCTCGCTTCGGTCGATGCCGCCACCCGAAGGGGCATGGCCGTGCTGACCCTGGTCTCGGACCTGCCGGGCACCCAGCGGCGGCATTTCATCGGTATCGACAATGCGGCAGCCGGACGCACCGCCGCGTCCCTTCTTGGCCGTTTCCTGCCCCAGGGCGGCAAGGTAGCGGTGATCGCCGGGTCCCTGCATTTGCGCGATCACTCCGATCGGCTGGCCGGCTTTGCCGCTGTCCTTGCCGCCGAATTTCCCGCCATAAATATGGTCGGCCCGCTTGAGGGCCATGATGAAACGTCTGAAACGGCATCCATTGTCGCCGCCCTTCTGGCCGAACATCCCGACCTTTCCGGGCTCTACAATCTCGGCGCCGGCAATGCCGGGCTGGTCGAGGCGCTGGAGGCCTCCGGCCGTGCCGGGACCATTCGCGTCATTGCCCATGAATTGACCACTGCCACCAGGCAAGGCCTGACCAGTGACGCCATAGACGTGGTGCTCGACCAGAATCCGGATGGCGAAATCCGCCAGGCTATCGCGGCGGCGCGGGCCCTGGCGCTGGGCGGCAGCGGGCCGCTGAGCGACGCGCCCATTGAAATCGGGATTTTCCTGCGCGACAATTTGCGCTAAGCAAGACGCCAATCACCAAACCGGCGTGGCCCGAAAACGGGCCGGGAGGACGTTCAGATCATGTTTTCGACCGCAATTGAGGTACGTGCCTCATGACCTTTCTCGGCATTGATATCGGCACGTCCGGCGTCAAGGCGCTGTTGATCGACGAGCGCGGAAAGCCGATCGGGGAAGCTTCGGCCGCCTCGGTCGAGCCCACCCGCCCCCATCCCGGCTGGTCCGAACAGAATCCGGCCGATTGGTGGACGGCCACGCTTGCCGCCGTGGACAAGCTCAGCGCCGCTCATGCGGGTGATCTCGCCAGGGTCCGGGGCATCGGGCTCTCCGGCCACATGCATGGCGCGGTGCTTCTGGGCAGGGATGACGAGGTCCTGCGGCCTTCCATTCTCTGGAATGACGGCCGTTCGGCTGCCGAATGCCTCGAAATGGAAGCCGCTCTTCCGTCGCTGCGCGATATTGCCGGCAACATCGCCATGCCCGGCTTCACCGCCCCCAAAATCGCCTGGGTGCGCAAACACGAGCCCGATATCTACGCCAAGATCGCCAAAGTGCTGCTGCCCAAGGCCTATGTGCGGCTGCTGCTGAGCGGCGAGCATGTCGAGGACATGTCCGACGCGGCCGGCACGCTCTGGCTTGATGTCGCCAAGCGCGACTGGTCCGATGCGCTTTTGGCCGTCACCGGCCTCAATCGGTCCCATATGCCGCGCCTGGTCGAAGGCTCCGCCCCCTCGTCCAGCCTCAAGCCTGATCTGGCCGCGCGCTGGGGCATGTCGGGCAATGTGGTGATTGCCGGCGGTGCCGGCGACAATGCCGCCTCGGCCTGCGGCATCGGCGCGATCCGCCCGGGCGAGGGCTTCGTGTCGCTCGGCACCTCGGGCGTGCTCTTCGTCTCCAATGACCGGTTCCGTCCCAATACCAAGGGCGCGGTGCACGCCTTCTGCCACGCCATCCCCGATACCTGGCACCAGATGGGGGTGATCCTTTCGGCCACAGATAGCCTCAATTGGCTGTCGCGCATCACCGGCCAGAAACAGGCCGAGCTCTCTGCCGCCGCCGAGGCCCAGTTCAAAGGTCCCGGCGAAGAAATCTTCCTGCCCTATCTCTCCGGTGAGCGCACCCCGCATAACAATGCCAAAGCGCGCGGCTCCTTCACTGGCCTCAGCCAAAGCACCGAGCCGGCTCAATTGGCTCAGGCCGTGATGGAAGGCGTCACCTTCGCCATGCGCGATTGCCAGCGCGTCCTGTCCGACGCCGGCACCAAAATCGATCGCCTGCTCGCTGTCGGCGGCGGCTCCAAATCCGCGCTCTGGCTCAAGCTGCTGGCCACCAATCTCGACATGGAAATCGCCCTCCCCGAGGACGGCGATTTTGGTGGCGCGCTGGGCGCCGCCCGGCTCGGCCTCTGTGCCGCCACCGGGGCCAACCCGGCCGACATCATGACCATGCCGCCGATCAAAACCGTCATCGCGCCCGACACATCTCTGTCGGCCGCCTATTCCGACCAATACCAGCGCTATCGCGCCCTTTACCCCGCCATCGAGGAGGCAATTTCGTGAGTGATTTTTTCAAGGGTCTGAGCCAGGTCAAGTATGAAGGCCCGGCCAGCAAGAACCCGCTGGCCTATCGCCATTACAACAAGGACGAAGTGATCGCCGGCAAGCGGATGGAAGACCATATCCGCCCGGCTATCGCCTATTGGCACACCTTTGCCCAGGAAGGCGGCGACCCGTTTGGCGGCCGTACCTTCGATCGCCCCTGGTTCGACAAGGGGCTCGACGGCGCCAAGCTCAAGGCCGAAGTTGCCTTTGAATTCTTCAACCTGATCGACGTGCCCTTCTTTGCCTTCCACGACGTTGATGTGGCCCCCGAAGGCGCAACGCTCGAGGAGAGCAACAAGAACCTGCGCGTCATCGGCGATATCCTGGCATCCAAGATGCAGGAAAGCGGCAAGAAGCTGCTCTGGGGCACGGCGAACCTGTTCTCCAACCGCCGCTATATGGCGGGCGCCGCCACCAATCCCGACCCGGAAGTCTTCGCCTATGCCGCCGGCCAGGTGAAGGCCGTGCTCGAGCTGACCAATGAACTGGGCGGCGAGAATTATGTGCTCTGGGGTGGCCGCGAAGGCTACGAAACCCTGCTCAACACCAAGGTCGGCCAGGAGCAGGACCAGATGGCCCGCTTCCTACATCTGGTCATCGAGCATGCCGAAAAGATCGGCTTCAAGGGCCAGATCCTGATCGAGCCCAAGCCGCAGGAGCCGTCCAAGCACCAGTATGACTTCGACGTCGCCACGGTCTTTGGGTTCCTGCAGAAATACGGCCTCGAAAAGAAGGTGAAGTGCAATATCGAGGTCGGTCACGCCTTCCTCGCAGGTCATTCATTCGAGCATGAACTGGCCGTTGCCTCCTCGCTCGGCCAGCTCGGCTCGGTCGACGCCAACCGCAATGATCTGCAGTCCGGCTGGGACACCGACCACTTCCCCAACAATGCGGGCGAAATGGCTTTGGCCTTCTACTACATTCTCAAGCAGGGCGGTCTGGGCAAGGGCGGCTTCAACTTCGACGCCAAGGTGCGCCGCCAGTCGCTGGACCCCGCGGACCTGCTGCATGGCCACATTCTGGGTCTCGACACCTTGGCGCGCGGCCTCAAGGGCGCCGTCGCCCTGATCGAGGATGGCGAATATGACAAGCTGCTCGATGGCCGCTATGCCGGCTGGGACAATGGCCTGGGCAAGGACATCCTTGCCGGCAAGTTGAGCCTGGCTGACATCGCCGCCAAGGTTCATGCCGACGCCATCAACCCCCAGCCCAAGTCCGGCCGCCAGGAATATCTCGAAAACCTGGTCAACCGCTTCGTCTGATCTAAACACAGGACCCTTCCCCTCTCCCCTTGTGGGAGAGGGTGCCCGAAGGGCGGGTGAGGGGTTCTTTCAACCATCGCAGACCCCTCATCCGGCGCCGCGCGCCACCTTCTCCCACAAAGGGGAGAAGGAAGACGGTGGCGGGAGGAGGAAACATGCCCCAGATCACCAATCCCATCCTGCCCGGCTTTAATCCCGACCCCTCCATTCTGCGTGTCGGTGAGGATTATTACATCGCCACCTCGACCTTCGAATGGTTCCCCGGCGTGCAGATTCATCACTCCAGAGATTTGGCGAACTGGGAGCTGGTCACCCGTCCGCTGACGCGCAAGGCCCAGCTCGACATGCGTGGCGATCCCGATAGCTGCGGCGTCTGGGCGCCCTGCCTCTCCCATGACGGGGAAAAATTCTGGCTGGTCTATACCGACGTCAAGCGCAAGGACGGCTCCTTCAAGGACGCCCATAATTACATCGTCACCGCGCCGGATATCGAGGGTCCCTGGTCCGACCCGGTCTATGTTAATTCCTCGGGCTTCGACCCCTCCCTGTTCCACGATGACGACGGCAAGAAATGGTTCGTCAACATGCTGTGGGACCATCGCGCCCGCCCGCTCAAATTCGCCGGTATCGCGCTACAGGAATTCGATCCCGCCCAGGGTAAGCTCGTGGGTCCGGTCAAGAACATCTACCAGGGCACCGATCTCAAACTGGTCGAAGGCCCCCATCTCTATAAGCGAAACGGCTGGTATTATCTGCTGACCGCCGAGGGCGGTACGGCCTATGACCATGCCGTCACCTTCGCCCGCTCCCGCAACATCTGGGGGCCCTACGAAACCCATCCCGATAAGCACATCCTCACCTCCAAGGACGCGCCCTTCGCCGCCCTGCAGCGCGCCGGCCATGGCGACCTGGTCGAAACCCCCGAGGGCAAGACCTATCTCGTCCATCTCACCGGCCGGCCCACTACGCAGAACCGCCGCTGCGTCCTTGGCCGCGAAACCGCGATCCAGGAAGCCTATTGGGGGCAAGACGACTGGATTCACGTGAAACAGGGACCGGTCCCATCGCTCCATGTCGACGTGCCCGGCACCTTCGACGCCGCAAAATACTGGGCCGAGCAGCGCTACACTTTCGAGGGCGCCCTGCACAAAGACTTCCAATGGCTGCGCACCCCCGAGCCCGACCGGATTTTCACCCTCAAGGACAACAAGCTATGCTTGTTCGGCCGCGAGTCGATCGGCTCCTGGTTCGAGCAATCGCTCGTCGCCCGCCGCCAGACGCATTTTTCCTATGACGCCGAAACCGTGCTGGATTTCCCCGCCACTGACGAGCGCACCATGGCGGGCCTTACCGCCTATTACAGCCGCTACAATTTCTTCTATCTGGCGGTAACAGCCCATTCCGACGGGCAGCGCGAGCTGCTGCTGATGAGTTCGGAAATGAGCTGGCCCGACGGCAATCTGCGTTTCCCAGCCGATCCCTTGCGGATTCCCAATAGCGGCAAGGTCAAGCTGGCCCTAACCATCCGCGGCGCAAAACTGCAATTCTTCTACGCGCTGGACGGCGAGCAATTGCAGCCCATCGGCCCGGTGCTCGACGCTTCCATTCTCTCGGACGAATGCGGTGGGCACCAGGCCCATGGCAGCTTTACCGGCGCCTTTGTCGGCATGGCCGCCCACGATCTCAACGGCACTGCCAGCCCGGCTGACTTTGAGTATTTCGTCTATCGGCCGGTCGAGGACCCGACGGATCGCTACGAGATTTAGCGACTAGGGCGCGCGCCCACCCGCAATGTCATTCCCGCTTTCGCGGGAATGACTCCCCGGTGCAAACGTCCCCTTCACAATTTTCCGAGCCGGGGGCGACAATCTGTCGCATCTGGGCTATCCTTCATCGTCTATCTGGTCGCGCTTCGTGACCGAAGCGATGTTACCCGGTCATGCAACGCGGCCTCCCCACGCTCTGGAGGAGGGCAATTCATGGCGAATTTTCATGTGATTGGCGGCGCTACCGAGGTGCTGGAGCACCCCACGATCCGCAAGATAAGTCTTGCCGATCTGATGGACGCACTTAAGCGCGGAATGTCCGACTTCTGGGCCAAGCCATCCCATTATGTCCTGCTCACCCTGATCTATCCGCTGGTCGGCATCGTGCTGGCCGTCTGGATGTCGGGCTATCACACCTGGCCGCTGCTCTATCCGCTGATGGGGGGCTTTGCCCTGATCGGCCCCTTCGCCGCCATCGGGCTTTATGAAATCAGCCGGCGGCGTGAATTGGGGCTCGATACCTCCTGGGTCCATGCCTTCGAAGTCCTGCGCTCGCCCGCCATCGCTTCCATCGCCGCCGTGGGGGTTTTCCTGTTTGCCGTCTTCACCTTCTGGCTCACCACCGCGCAGGGACTTTACCAAAGCCTCTTTCCTGCCTCGACGCCCGATCAACTGGGCGCCCTGGTCAATCAGGTGCTGACCACGCCCGAAGGATGGACGCTGCTCATCGTGGGCAACCTGCTGGGACTGGCCTTTGCCATCATTACCCTCTGCACGACAGTCGTGGCCTTCCCGCTGCTGCTCGATCGGGACGTGGGCGCCTATGTCGCCGTCACCACCTCGATCCGCGCCGTGCTCAAGAATCCCATCCCCATGTTTGCCTGGGGCCTCATCGTGGCCATCGGATTGGCGCTGGGCTCGCTTCCGCTCTTTGTCGGGCTGGCGGTGGTCATTCCCATCTTCGGCCATGCCACCTGGCATCTCTATCGCAAGGTGATCGAGCCGGCCGCCGCCCCCGCCCCGGCCACGCGGCGCCGTACCTCCAGGGCCAAGTAGCATCTCGCCAAGCCTTCGGCCTTCCGCCATAATTGCAAGGGCACCGGTCTCGTGACCGGTGCCCTTTTCCTGGCTACAAGGATTCCATGTCCCGTTTCCTGATTACCGCCGTGCCCGTGCTGGTGGCTGTTCTCTGTGCCCTGGCTCTCGTCCCCTGGATCCTGGGCATTCCCGGCACCGACAATAATTACGCCAAGGGCTGGACCATCGGTTTTTATGCGATCCTGGCCTATCTCACCGCCTTCATCGTGCTGGCCGTATTGCGCGTCGCCTCCCATCTGGGCTGGTTTCGTTTTCCCGCTCACATTGCCGATAGTCTTTCCTGGTCGGCCGTGCTGGCATTTTGCATCGCCCAGGGCCTGGCCTGGTGGCTGATTCTGGGCAATTGAGCGGGGGGCAAATGCCCGGCGCGCGGTTGTGTCATCCGCCAACCTGCCCTAGTTTGGCCCCTTCCTTCCGCATATTTCAAAGCATTCATGGACCAGGCGCTCCCCGACTCCGTACCCATCTCGCCCGCCCCGGCGCTGACGCCGATGATGGCGCAATATTTCGAGATCAAGGCAGTCAATCCGGGCTATCTGCTGTTCTACCGCATGGGCGATTTCTACGAGCTGTTCTTCGAGGACGCCGAGATCGCCAGCGCCGCCTTGGGCATTGTGCTGACCAAGCGCGGCAAGCATCTGGGCGAAGATATCGGCATGTGCGGCGTGCCCATCCATGCCGCCAATGACTATCTCAACAAGCTCGTCAAACTGGGCCATCGCGTCGCCATCTGCGAACAGGTGGAAGACCCCGCCGAAGCCAAGAAGCGCGGTTCCAAATCGGTGGTCAAACGCGATGTCGTGCGCCTCATCACCGCCGGCACGCTGACCGAGGACGATCACCTCGACGCCCGCGCCAGTAATTTCCTCGCCGCCCTCGCCATGGTGCGCCATGGGGAAACCGACTTCGCCCTCGCCTGGACCGACGTGTCGACCGGGGAGAGCTTCACCGCCGATCTCGCCGCCGATCAGGTGCAGGACGAATTGGCCCGCATTGATCCGGCCGAACTGATCCTGAGCGAGGCGACGCGGCTGGCTTTGGTCGAGCGGCATCTGTTCGCGCCCGCCTGGCTGCCGATCAGCCATATTGCGCCCGCCGAAAGCTTTGACAGCGAAGTGGCCGGTATCGTGCTGCGCGACGCTTTCCCGGGCGGCAGTTTTGATGCCTCCGCCCTCTCCCGCGCCGCCCGCTCGGCACTGGGCGCCGTCGTCGCCTATATCAGTGATAGCCAGAAGGGCGTCGGCGTGGCATTGCGCGCGCCGGTGCTTGGCAGCACGGCCCGCAGCATGGCCATCGACCAGGCCACAAGAGCCAGCCTTGAACTGCACCAGACCCAGCGTGGCCAGCAGCGCGGCTCGCTGCGCAATGCCATCGACCTGACCGTCACCGCGCCCGGCTCGCGCCTGCTTTCGGCGCGGCTGGCTGCGCCCCTGGCCGATGCATCAGCCATCAACGAGCGGCTCGATGCCGTGTCGGCCCTGGCCGGCGATACCATGCTCAACGGGCGCTTGCGCAGCGATCTCAAAGCCGTGCCCGATCTGGCGCGGGCGCTGACCAGGCTTGCCCTCGATCGCGGTGGCCCGCGCGATCTGGCTGCCATCGGCAAGGCGGTCGGCGCGGCCTTGGCACTTTCCACCCACTTCAGCCGCCTTGATGACGCCCCCGCCGTGCTGGCGCGGCTTGCCGCCACGCTTGCCGCCGCCCCTGCCCCGCTCGCCTCCGAATTGACGCTGGCGCTGGACGATGACTTGCCCCTCTTCAGCCGCGATGGCGGTTTCGTGCGCAAGGGCTACGACCAGCCCCTCGACGATGAGCGGGCGCTCGCCAGCGAGACCCGGGCCGTTGTTGCCGCGCTCCAGGCGCGGCTGATCGAGGAAACCGACGTCCGCTCCCTCAAGATCAAGCATAATGGCGTGCTCGGCTATTTCGTCGAAGTGCCGGCGGCTCATGGCACCAGGCTCCTCGAAGAGCCGCACCGGCAAAGCTTCATCCACCGCCAGACGCTGGCCAATGCCATGCGTTTTACCACGACCGAATTGGCCGATCTCGAAGGTCGCATTGCCCGGGCGCATGAGGCCGCGCTTGAAATCGAGCTCAGAATCTTTGCCAGCCTGCGTTACGATGTCCTGACGCGCACCGATGCCTTGCGTCAGCTCGCCGATGCCCTGGCCGAGCTTGACGTTACGACGGCCCTCGCCCACCTGGCCGCTACCCGCAATTATGCCAGGCCCGAGATCGACACTTCCCTGGCCTTTGACATCCGTGCCGGCCGCCATCCGGTGGTGGAGGATATGGTGCGGGCCGAAGGCCAGAGCTTTGTTGCCAATGATGCCGATCTCTCGGGTGCCGATGAGATCGGCGGCGGCCGCCTCTGGCTGGTGACCGGCCCCAATATGGGCGGTAAATCGACCTTTCTGCGCCAGAACGCCCTGATCGCCATTCTCGCGCAAATGGGCAGTTTCGTGCCTGCTACATCGGCCCATATCGGTGTCATCGACCGCGTCTTCTCCCGTGTCGGCGCCAGCGACGACATTGCCCATGGCCGCTCGACCTTCATGGTCGAAATGGTCGAAACCTCGGCCATTCTTAATCGCGCCACCCGTCGCTCGCTGGTCGTGCTCGACGAAATCGGCCGTGGCACCGCCACCTTCGATGGTCTCTCTATCGCCTGGGCGGCGGTCGAGGCGCTGCATGAAACCACCGGCTGCCGCGCCCTTTTCGCCACCCATTTCCACGAACTGACAAGTCTCGCCAAAACTCTCTCCCGCGTCTCCAACGTCACCATGAAGGTGCGCGAATGGGAGGGCGAAGTGGTCTTCCTGCATGAAGTGGGGCCCGGCGCCGCCGACCGTTCCTATGGCATCCAGGTGGCGCGGCTGGCCGGTCTGCCCGAGCCGGTTCTGGCCCGCGCGCGCCAGGTGCTCGATATTCTTGAGCAGCGCTCGGCCGGTACGGCCTCTTCCGGTCAGAAGGCCAGCGTGCTAGATGATCTGCCGCTCTTTGCCCATCAGCCTGCCGCCAAACCGGCCGGTCCTGATCCAGTCCACGCCGCGCTCGACGCTGTTCGTCCAGACGAAATGACCCCCAAGCAAGCGATCGAAGCCCTCTACGAACTAAAGAAACTCCGCGATGACGCTCGCCGAAGCTGAAGCCAAGCCGCGAAAACCTCAATTCGCGCTGAAAAGCGCCGAGGCGCTATTGGCCGAACTGGACGCCGCTATTGGCGATGAAGCGCCCAAAAGCGCCGCCGCAAGGGCCGTCGTTCTGGCCCATATGCGCAAGACCCTGGCCGAGGCGCGCAAGAGCGCCGAAGATGAACTGCTGGCCAATGGCAAGGGCACGCGCTGCGCGCAAAACCTCTCCGACGCGCAGGACGAGATCATCACGGCGGTCTATCTTTTCGCCACCAGACGCGTCTATCCGGTCGACAATCCCTCTGGCGCCGAAGCCATCGCGCTCTCCGCCGTCGGCGGCTATGGCCGGGGCACGCTGGCGCCGGGCTCCGACATCGATCTGCTGTTCATCCTGCCCTATAAGCAGACGCCCTGGGGCGAGCAGGTCACCGAATATATCCTCTATCTGCTGTGGGACCTGGGCCAGAAGGTCGGCCACGCCGTCCGCTCGGTCGATGAAAGCATCCGCATGGCCCGCGCCGACATGACCGTGCGCACCGCTACGCTCGAAGCCCGCTTCCTCACCGGCGACAAGACCCTGTTCGATTCCCTGGTCAAGCGCTTCGAAACCGAAGTCATGCCCAAGACCGGTCCCGAATTCATCGCCGCCAAGATGGCCGAGCGCGATGAACGCCACAAATTGATGGGCAATACGCGCTATGTGGTCGAGCCCAATATCAAGGATGGCAAAGGGGGCCTGCGCGACCTCAATACCCTCTTCTGGATCGGCAAATACTTTTACCAGGTCAAGACCAGCCATGAACTGGTCGGCAAGGGCGTGCTGTCCAATGGCGAATATCGCCTCTTCTCGCGCGCCGAGGATTTTTTGTGGGCCGTGCGTTGTCATCTGCATTTCCTCACCGGCCGCGCCGAGGAAAAGCTGACCTTTGACGTGCAGCCCGAACTGGCCCATCGCATGGGCTATGCCCAGCGCCTGGGCATGCTGGGCGTCGAGCGCTTCATGAAGCGCTATTTCCTGGTCGCCAAGGATGTGGGCGATCTGACCCGCATCATCTGCGCCAGCCTCGAATTCAACCACGCCAAGGATATGGACCTGGTGGGCCGCGTGCTCGCCCCCTTCCGCTCGGGCAAGTCCCGTATCAAGGGCGAAACCGATTTCGTGCTCGATACCGGCCGGCTCAATATCGCCGCCCCCGATGTGTTCGAGAAAGACCCGGTCAATCTCATCAAGATATTCCTCGTCGCCGGGCGCGAGCAATTGCTGTTCCATCCCGACGCCATCAAGGTCATCTCCCGCTCGCTGCGCCTCATCGACAACAAGGTGCGCAACGATCCCAAGGCCAATAGCTATTTCCTGACCACGCTCACCGCCCCCATGTCGGTCGAACGCATCCTGCGCGCCATGAATGAAAGCGGCGTGCTGGGCAAGTTCGTGCCCGATTTCGGCAAGATCGTCGCCCTGATGCAGTTCAACATGTATCACCACTATACCGTGGACGAGCATTTGATCCGCTCGGTTGGCGTCATGGCCGATATCGCCAATGGGGGCCTCCGCGATCAGCTGCCCCTCACCCATGAGCTCCTGCCGCAACTCAATGACACGCGCCTCCTTTATGTCGCGCTGTTCCTCCACGATATCGCCAAGGGGCGTCCGGAGGACCACTCCATCGCCGGCATGCGCATCGCCAAAAAGCTTTGCCCGCGCTTTGGCCTCACCCCCGCGGAAACCGACACCGTCTCCTGGCTGATCGAACATCACCTGCTGATGAGCGAAATCGCCCAGGCCCGCGATATCCAGGACCCCGAAACCGCCAAGGCCTTTGCTGACGTGGTCCAATCGCCCCAGCGCCTGGCGTTGCTGATGATCCTCACCGCCTGCGATATCCGCGCCGTGGGGCCGGGCGTCTGGACCGGCTGGAAGGGCAGCCTGTTGCGCGCGCTCTATTACGCCACCGAGCCCCTGCTATCCGGTGGCCACAGCCAGGTCACGCAATCGGATCGCATCGAGACTGCCCGCCACCAACTGGCCGAAAAGCTCGATACCTGGCTCCCCGCCGATGTCGAAGCCTATATGGCCCGCCACTACGATCATTATTGGCTGCGCGCCGAGCCCGAATTGCAGTTCGAACATGCCCGCATGATCCGCCATGCCGATAGCTCAGGCGAAACCTTTGCCGGCTCGATCCGCATCAAGGCCTTTGAGGGCATTACCGAAGTCAGCTTCTACATGGCCGATCATCCGCGCCTGCTTTCGCTCATCGCCGGCGCCTGTACCATGCAGGATGCATCTATTATTGGCGCGCAGATTTTCTCCACCCGCGACGGCCGCGCCATCGACACCTTCCGGCTACGCCGCTCCTTCACCTCCGATGAGGACGAAAAGGTCCGCGCCACCCGCATCATCGACACGGTCCGCCAATTGCTGCAGGGCAAACGGCAGATCCTGATCGATCTGGGCAAGGAAAGCCGCCACAACAAGCGCCTCAAGCCCTTCGCCCTGCCCGCGCAGGTGTCGGTTTCCAACGCGCTGTCGGAAAAATTCACCGTCATCGAGGTCTCCGGCCTCGACCGCATGGGCCTTCTCCACGCCATGACGCGCGAAATCTCCGATCTCAACCTCACCATCGGTTCCGCCCATATCGGCACCTATGGCGAAAAGGCCGTTGACGTCTTCTACGTCACCGATTTGACCGGCCAGAAGATCATGAGCAAACCCCGCCAGCGCAAAATCCACGACGCGCTGATGACCGTGTTCCACCCCAAGCCGGCGGAACAGAAGGTGGTCAATGGCTAGGGTGAGGGGGCCGAACCCCTCGCGCACGCGGCACCCATGAGCCTCTACCGCAATTTCCTCTCTGTCGGCGGGCTGACACTGGTCTCGCGCATTGCCGGCTTTGTGCGCGATGCGCTGATGGCCGCCGTTCTGGGCATCGGCCCGGCCACCGACGCCTTCAACGCCGCCTTCCGCTTCCCCAATCTGTTCCGGCGGCTCTTTGCCGAAGGCGCCTTCAACACTGCCTTCGTGCCCATGTTCTCCACAGCGCTGGAAACCCAGGGCGAAGAGGCGGCAAAACTGCTGGCCAGCCGCATCATGAGCTGGCTGGTCGCGGCAATCCTTCTCGTCACCATCCTGGCCGAAATCTTCATGGAGCCCATAATGCGGGTCTTCGTGCCGGGGTTCGACGATCCGGAAAAATTCGCGCTGACCGTCTACCTCACGCGCATCATGTTTCCCTATCTCGCCTGCATGTCGCTGATGGCTGCCTATGCCGCCATTCTCAACACGCTCGGGCGCTTCTTCGCCTCGGCTTTCGCGCCGATCATTCTCAATATCGTCAACATTTCCGCTCTCGTGCCGCTGGCTATTCTGGTGCTCGAGGACAAAGCTGACATCGCCTTCTGGGTGGCGATCGCCACCATGCTTGGCGGCGTTGCGCAGCTCGCCCTGGTCTATGGCGCGGTTCGCCGCGCTAATTTCGTGCCGCGCATAAGTATTCCCCGCCCCAATGCCGAGACCCGCCGCTTCTGGCTGCTCGCCATTCCCGCAATCCTTGCCGGCGGCATTACCCAGATCAATATCCTGGTCGGCACGGTCATCGCCTCGGGCGTTGAAGGGGCTATTTCGGTGCTGTCCTATGCCGATCGGCTCTATCAGCTCCCCCTCGGCATTATCGGCATCGCCATCGGCACCGTGCTCCTGCCTGAACTCAGCCGCCATCTGAGCGCCGGTCGCAATAAGGAAGCTGCCCAAAGCCAGGATCAGTCACTGCTGCTTTCCATGCTGCTCTCCATGCCCGCCGCCGCCGCGCTTGCCGCGCTCTCGGTGCCCATTGTGCGGGTTCTCTTCGAGCGCGGCGCTTTCGACGCGACCGCCACCATCCCCGTCGCTGAAGCGCTGGTGGGCTATGCCTGGGGCCTGCCCGCCTTTGTCCTGATCCGCGTACTCCAACCGGGCTTTTTCTCGCGCAAGGACACCGTCACCCCCACTATTTTCGCGGGCCTCTCCGTGCTCGCCAATATCGGCATTTCGCTCTGGCTGTTCCCGAGCCTGCAACATGTCGGCATAGCGCTCGCCACCACCATTTCCTCCTGGCTCAATGCGGCCCTGCTCGGCCTGTTTCTCGCCCGTCGCGGCTATTTCTCTCTGCCCCTGGCCTCATTGCGCAAGCATGGGTTGATCATAGCCAGCAGCCTTGTCATGGCCGCCATACTCTATCTGCTCGCCCAGCGCGCCACAGCGCTCTTTGCCCCCGGCGCGCCCTTCCTTGCCCAGGCGGCCGCGCTCTTTGTCATCTGTGTCTTCGGCAGTGTGGTCTATTTCACCCTGGTCTACATCACCGGGGCGCAAAAACTGGGCCTGCTGGCCAGCAGGCTCCGGCGCAAGCGCACCCAATAGGCCGCATCCGAGAAGACAGTTCCCAATATCCATTCTCGGATATAAGTGTTCCCTCAATACCGGCTTCTTTGAACCGCTAGGCTTTCTTCATGGCTTTCACTCCCCGCGTCTTTTCCGGCATCAAGCCCTCGGGCGATCTGCATTTGGGCAATTATCTCGGCGCCATCCGCCGTTTCGTGCCGCTGCAGGACACCCATGAGACGATCTATTGCGTCGTCGACATGCATGCCATCACCGTGTGGCAGGAGCCTGAAGACCTCAAGCGCTGGACCTATGAAATCGCTGCGGCCTATATCGCGGCCGGTATCGACACCAAAAAGTCGATCATTTTCAATCAGTCCCAGGTCATGGAACATGCCGAGCTGAGCTGGATTTTCAATTGCGTTGCCCGCATGGGCTGGATGGCGCGCATGACCCAGTTCAAGGACAAGGCCGGCGAAAACAGCGAGAATGTCTCGCTGGGTCTGTTCGCTTATCCCTCACTGATGGCCGCCGATATCCTGCTCTATAAGGCCACCGGGGTGCCGGTGGGCGAAGATCAGAAACAGCATCTCGAGCTGACGCGCGACATCGCCAAGAAGTTCAATCACGATTTCAAAAAGCAGATCAAGGCGCTGGGCCACAAGGGCGATTTCTTCCCCATCACGGAAACCCTGGCCACCGGCCCTGCCATGCGCGTCAAATCGCTTAAGGACGGTTCCAAGAAGATGAGCAAGTCCGATGCCTCGGACCTCTCGACCATCTACATGATGGACGATGCCGATCTCATCGCCAAAAAGATCAAGCGCGCCACCACCGATGCCGAAGCCCTGCCCAGCGAAGCCGCCGGCCTTGCCGGGCGTCTGGAGGCGGAAAACCTCGTCGGCATTTATGCCGCCCTTTCCAATCGCACTGTCGATGACGTGCTGGCCGAATTCGGCGGCCAGGGCTGGGGCGTGTTCAAGCCGGCTCTCGCCGATCTTTCGGTCGCCGTGCTTGCCCCCATTGCCGAGGAAATGAAGCGGCTGGTCAGTGATCGCGGCGAAATGGACACGATCCTGCGCGGCGGTGCCGACCGGGCCCGCGCCATCGCCCAGCCCATCATGGCCGATATCCGCAATATTGTCGGCTTCATCCGCTAACCGCGAGCCAACGTCATGTACGATACCGAATACCGGCGGAAATTCCTGGTCGTCATCGATGAAACGCCCGAATGCGACCGGGCGCTGACCTTTGCCGCCTTCCGCGTCAAGCGCACCGGCGGCACCGTGGTGCTGATGAGCGTGGTGCAGAAGCCCGAATTTATCGGCCTGGGCGTCGAAGATGTGCTGCGCGCCGAGGCGGTGGAAGAAGCCGAGCGCAATCTTGATGCGCGCCTCGCCCGCCTCAAGGAAATCGGCGATGTCAAAGTCGAATCGGTGATCCGTGAAGGCGAGGGCCCAGAGCAGATCGAAACCGTCATCGGTCAGGACCGCGACATTGCCATTCTGGTGCTCGCCGCCTCGACATCGGCCGATGGTCCGGGCCCGCTGGTCATGCATTTCGCCAGCCGCGCCAATGCCCTGCCCATCCCGCTCACCGTCGTCCCCGGCCGCATGAGCGACGAGGAAATCATCGCGATCTGCTGAGGGATGGCGCGGCTACGCCAGAAATCTCAGGCGATCCGCGCCTCATCGGCCAATTGCTTGCGCTTCAAAAACGGGTCATTGAGAAAGGTCCCGAAGGGAAAGAACGAGGCGATGGTCGTCCGCATCCAATCCTTGCCCGAAAAGCCCCGGCCCGGCAGGATAAAGACCATCGCCAATATATAGGCGATGAAGGCCAGGCCGTGGATCATGCCCACCGGGCGCACCAGCTCGGGCATGCCGAACCAGTATTTGAGTGGCATGGCGACCAGAAACAGCGCCAGCGTGGTAATGCCTTCGACAAGGCCGATAAAGCGAAACAAGCGGATCATGGGATCAAGCCATATCGCCCATTGGTTTCGCCGTGAACGCGGCGCATGGTCGCGATGCGCGTTTGGCCTTGCACTCCGCGCTCAAAAGACTATTTTAGAAGCGTTCTAAGTGCCCGTCCGAGGACCTGATCGATGTTCATCCAGACCGAAGCCACGCCCAATCCGGCAACCCTGAAATTCCTGCCCGGGCGCGACGTGCTGGTTGGCGAACCGCGCGATTTCCGCAGCCTCGATGCCGCCGCGGCGTCCCCGCTGGCCACCGGGCTGTTTGCCATTTCCGGCGTGACCGGCGTGTTCCTGGGGTCCGATTTTATCTCGGTCACCAAGGACGAGACCAATTGGGCCCATATCAAGCCGGCCATTCTGGGCGTGATCATGGATCACTTCCTCTCCGGCAAGCCCGTCATCGCCGAGGGTGCTGCCCCTGCCGCCGATTTCGACGAAGTCGAGGAATTCTTCGAGGAAGAAGACAGCGAGACCGTCGAGGTGATCAAGGAATTGCTGGCCACACGCGTCCGGCCGGCCGTTGCCATGGATGGCGGCGACATCACCTTCAAGGGTTTCAAGGAAGGTACGGTCTTCCTGCACATGCAGGGTGCATGTTCCGGTTGCCCCTCCTCCACCGCCACCCTCAAAAGCGGCATCGAAAACCTGCTCCGCCACTTCGTCCCCGGCGTTGAGGCCGTTCAGCAGGTCTGAGCGTCTTACCAGTTACGCAGCAAGCCAAAGGCCCAGGGAGCAATCCTTGGGCCTTTTGTTTTTTGGTCACGCGCTGCGGTGGAACAAAAAGCCCGGATCACTCCGGGCCTTTCTCTATTCCGCTGCGGCTTTCTCGGCCTCGCTGCGCTGGTCGGTGATCGCCAAGGGCTCGGCGCTTCCTTCCGGGCGCTTGCGGCGGATGCGCAGCCGCTTGATGCGGCGGCTGTCGGCGGCAAGGATTTCGAACTCAAAGCCTTCGAGCCGTGTGACCCGCTCGCCCCGCTTGGGCACATGGCCGGCCAGATCGAACACCAGCCCGCCAATGGTTTCCACTTCCTCGCCGAATTCGCCGGGGTCGAAATCCGGCCCGATCAGTGTGCGTACATCACTCAGCTCCGCGCGGGCATCGGCGATATAGGTATCGATCCCCACTTTGCGGATCAGAGCCGCGGCCAGCTCGTCATGCTCGTCCTCGATCTCCCCGACCACCGCTTCGAGCAGGTCCTCGATGGTAACCAGGCCATCGGTGCCGCCATATTCATCCACCACGATGGCCATATGGACTCTCGAGGCACGCATCGATTGCAGCAGATCACCGACCGGCATGAAGGTGGGCACGAACATGGCCGTGCGCATCAGATCGAATTTGCCGATCTTCTGCTTGAGCACGGTGGAAACCAGCTTGACCGGCACGTCCTTGCTCGGATCAGTCACCGGCTCGGTGATCTTGCCCAGCGCGTCCTTGACGTGGATGAAGCCCAAAATATTGTCCAGCCCATCGTCATAGACGGGCAGCCGCGAATGGCCGACTTCGCGGAATTTGGCCAGGAGCGTGCCCAGATTGACATCGGCTTCGATGGCCTGGATGTCGCTGCGCTCCACCATCACGTCGGCAACCGACACATTGGAGAGCTTGAGCACATTTTGCAGGATGGTCCGCTCGCTTTCGGAAAAGTCGGCGGTTTCGGCGCTCCCCTGCTCTTCGAGTGCGACCTGGAGATCGTCGCGCAGGGAAACCGTGCGCAAGGCCAGAAGGGCCTTGATGCGGTTCCAGATCGAAGGCCCCCGTGTTGAAACGGGGGCGGGACTAGAAGGAGGCTCGGGATTGGTGGGCGCTGTGTGGCCCAGACTGTCGCTATCGTTCATTGCATCATGCCGCCAAACGGGCGGCTTTCTGTCCTCATTTGGGAAACTGCGCCCGCAACTATAGGGGCACCGCGCTAATCGGCATAGGGGTCGTCTATCCCCAGTGCCGCCAATATCTGGGTTTCAAGGCCCTCCATTTGAAGGGCCTCGGCGTCGGTAAGATGATCATACCCCAAAATATGCAGGAATCCATGCACGATGAGGTGGGTGAAGTGATCGGGAAGGCTCTTGCCCAGATCCGCCGCTTCCCGCTCCAGCGTCTCGCGCGCCAGCGTGATATCGCCCAATATGCCGATGACCGGCCCGAAGGGCTCGATCTGGGGAAAGCTCAAGACATTGGTCGAGCTGTCCTTGCCGCGCCATTGCTTGTTGAGCTCATGCTGCTCTTCGTCATCGGTGAGCAGGATCGACAGCTCCGCCGCCCCCTTGATCTTGGGCTTGGCATGTTTGAGCGCCTCCAGAACAGCGCGTTCGGCCAGAGGATCGAAATCCTCCGGCCAGCTTTCATCATTGCGGATAATGGCAATATCGATCGGCGGATTGGTCAGCGGCTCAGTCCTTCGGAGGCCTTGTCGGCCAGTTTCTTGGCCGTGTCGGCCTCGTAGGCCCGCACGATACGACCCACCAGGGCGTGGCGCACCACATCCTTGTCGCTGAACCGGCTGATATGCACGCCCTCGACCTTTTCGAGCAGATGCACCGCCTCGACCAGCCCCGATTTCTCCCCGCGCGGCAGATCGACCTGGGTCGGATCGCCGGTGACGATCATCTTGGAGTTCTCGCCCAGACGGGTCAGGAACATCTTCATCTGCATCGATGTGGTATTCTGTGCCTCATCGAGGATGACCACGGCATTGGCCAGTGTCCGGCCACGCATGAAGGCAAGCGGCGCCACTTCGATAATGCCCGAGGTGATGCAGCGCTCGACATTTTCCGGCTTCATCATGTCATAGAGCGCGTCATAGAGCGGGCGCAGATAGGGATCGACCTTTTCCTTCATGTCGCCCGGTAGAAAGCCCAGCCGCTCGCCCGCTTCCACGGCCGGACGCGACAGGATGATGCGGTTGATATCGCCCCGTTCGAGGAGCGACGCCGCATGGGCCACCGCCAGATAGGTCTTGCCCGTACCGGCCGGCCCCACCCCGAATACCAATTCGCTCCGCTCCATGGCGCGCATATAGGCGTCCTGGGCGGGCGTGCGCGCGACAATGGTGGATTTGCGCGTGGCGATCTGGGCCATGCGCACCTTGCCCTTGCGCTCCAGCGTCGGCAGGGTCAGCTGGCTGTCCTCGGTCTCGATCATGCGGATCACCGCATCGACATCGGCAATGTCGACGCTGCGGCCTTCCTCAAGGCTGGCATAGAGCGATTCGAGCACACGCCTGGCCTGGTCGACCGTGGAGGCCGCGCCTTTGAGCAGAACATGATTGCCGCGGGGAGTGGCCGAAACCTTGAGCCGCTGTTCGATCAGCGCCAGGTTCTGGTCGAAATCGCCATAAAGCTGGGCAGCCAGGCGATTGTCTTCAAAAGCGAGTTCGAGTTGCGATGCGAGTGCGTTGTCGGCGGTCGGTGACAAATGCCTGCTCAAACTGGTGTGGCTCCCTGAAGGGACGCGGCGCGGGCTTGCACCGCGAATACAAGACCGACGCTAGGCCGATTTGCGCGTCATGTCTGTAGCAATATTGTGACGCTTGCTGCCGTTGCCAAGGGCGCAATTTGCGCTTGCGGGCAAATGAATGCGAGAAACTAACGGCAGGACCGGGAGGGAAATCCGTGACGACGCTGTTCAGCCAAAATATCAGTGTGCAATATGGTCAGGCCTATCTTGAGCTTGGCGGTCAGTTTAATGGCTCGATGGAGGACTGCTTTCGCGGTCAGAGCAACGGCATCTGTGGGGCCAGCGCGCCCGATCTCCTGTTCCTGATCACTGGTCTGCATACCGGCAAGGTGGGCCTCACCATCAATCTGTTCGATACCGATCCCGGCATTGATGAAACCTGGGATGAAATTGTCGAGGTCTCCTGCCAGGCGCCCAAGGGCGAAGTGGCCCTATCGGAATGGGCGGCCGATAGCGGCCCCCCCATGGCGGTTCCGGCCGGCTCGTATCGGGCGCGATACCATGCCCGCAAGATGCAGGCCGCGAACGAGCTGGACACCAATGTCACCGAGGTCCCGGTCGATACTTACCGGCTGGACCTGTGGCCTGCCCCGCCCGCCGCCGACCGCATCATCAAGCAAACCTCCGAGGTCGCGGCCTATTGGCACGGTTGGGCCAAGGGTCTGGCGATGGGTAAATAACCGGGTCTGGCGGCGCTCCCCGGCTACTTTCGGCCCACCCGTTCCCAGCCCCATCACGTCGCAAATATTTGGTGGGAGCGGTGGGGTGTCGGCTTCGGTTCTCAAGCAGTGCCCCCTAAGCCGCCACCGCCACTTTCAACCGCCCCACCAACGAATTGGTGCTGGTGCCAACAATCTCGACCTGGTGGATCGCCCCGATCAGGTCCGTTGATCCTTCCAGGTGCACAGCCTGCAGATATGGCGAGCGTCCGCCCACCTGTCCCGGCATGCGGCCTGGCCGCTCGATCAGCACCGGCAGCACCTTGCCCACGCAGGAGGCGTGGAAGGCGGTGGTCTGGCTATTGACCAGTTCCTGCAGCCGGTAAAGGCGTTCGGTCTTGATCTCCTCGGCGACCTGGCCATCGAGATTGGCCCCCGGCGTGCCCGGGCGGGTCGAATATTTGAACGAATAGGCCGAGGCATAGCCGACATCGGCAATGATCCTGAGCGTGTCCTCGAAATCCCTATCGGTCTCGCCCGGGAAGCCGACGATGAAATCGCCCGACAGCGCCATGTCCGGCCGCGCCGTCTTGATGGCCTCGATGACCTTCATATATTCGGCCGCCGTGTGGCGTCGGTTCATCGCCTTGAGGATGCTGTCGCTGCCCGATTGCACCGGCAGATGCAGATAGGGCATCAGGATGTCGAGATCGCGATGGGCTGCTATCAGCGCATCGTCCATGTCGCGCGGATGGCTGGTCGTATAGCGCAGCCGTTCCAGCCCGGAAATTTCGGCCAGTAGGTAGGCCAGTTCGCCCAGCCCCACCGCCCGGCCCGCTCCGTCGACGCCGTGATAGGCGTTGACGTTCTGGCCCAATAGCGTGATTTCCTTGACCCCGGCCTCGACCAGGCCCCTTGCCTCGGCGATGACCTGGCTCACCGGACGGCTGACTTCCGCCCCGCGCGTATAGGGCACCACGCAGAAGCTGCAGAACTTGTCGCAGCCTTCCTGCACGGTCAGAAACGCGGTCAGTCCGCGCTTGATGGTCACTTCCTTTTTTGCCGCCGGCAGGTGGTCGAACTTGTCTTCCTCGGGGAAGTCGGTGTCGATCACCGCCTGCTTGAGGCTCGGATGCATATGCCGCTGCGCCTCGGCGCGGGCCAGCATATCGGGCAGGCGGTGATAGGCCTGCGGCCCGAATACCATATCCACCACCGGCGCACGCCGGGCGATTTCCTCGCCCTCGGCCTGCGCCACGCAGCCCGCCACCCCGATCAGCATGTCGCCGCCCAAAGCCCGGCGCTCATTCTGCAATTCCTTGAGCCGGCCCAGTTCGGAAAAGACCTTCTCGGACGCCTTTTCGCGGATATGGCAGGTATTGAGCAGCACGAGGTCCGCCTGCGCAATGTCGCCCGTCGGCTCATAGCCTTGCGGCGCCAGGGCGTCGGCCATCCTGTCGCTGTCATAGACATTCATCTGACAGCCATAGGTCTTGATGAAAAGCTTCTTGGTATTGGCTGATATCTCGGTCATGGCCGCTCTTTACCAGAGCCGGCCCCAAGACTCAAAGCCCTGCAACCAGCGCCAGGGCCCATGAATTGTACTGCGAGCAATTAGGAATAGGGAGGTCTTCATGACCAAGGCCAAAAAAGACGCCGCTGCAGCCATGCGGGACGGCAAAAAGCCCGGCCCCAAGGATTCCCCGGTCCAGGTCCGCAATGCCGGCAAGGACGCCCAGGCCGGCTCCCCCAAGGACTGGGACGAACAGGACGAAGCCGTGGACGAAAGCTTTCCGGCCAGCGACGCCAGCGCGAAATATTGAGGCTACGCACAGCGCGGGTGGGAGCCCCTGTTTGCTTTCTTGTTGGGATACCCCCTCCTAGCCTCCCCCTGATAGGGGGAGGGACCGCCTTGTGGTTGGAACTGGATCGAGCATCAAGAGTGGAGAGATCCCTCCCCCTATCAGGGGGAGGCTAGGAGGGGGTACTCCAATCCTCGAGCATCCCCCCCTCCGTCCTCTTCCCATCCGCACCCGTCCCCCGCCTTTACGATTGCCCATCCCCGACCAAACCCCCTATGCTGCCTCAAGGCAAAGTGGGACGAATCGTGCGCCTGCTGCCGCTGCATTTTCGGGTGTGCATGGCCAAGGCGGAAACCAACCATATCCAACCCCGGTCCGGATCCCGCTCGATCGTCTTTTACCTTCTGGTTCTGGCGCTTGTCGGCATTGTGCCCAGCTTCCTGTTCGCCGGCATTCTGATCCAGCGCAACCAGGTCGCCCAGGAGAGCACGGTCGAGACGCTGATCGTGGCCACGTCGCGCTCCATCGTGCAGGCCATGGAGCGTGAAATTGCCGCCAATGTCACCACGCTCCGCGTGCTCGCCGCCTCGCCCTTGCTGCGCATGGGCGATTTCGAGACCTTCTACGATACCAGCAAGCTGGCTTTGGCCGAAACCAGCGCCAATCTCTTCATCGTCAATCCTGACTTCACCACTTTCGCCAGCACACGCCAGCCGTTCGACAGCCCCTCCAGCGTGACGCGCGACGTGAAATCGAGTGAGCGCGCCTTCGAGAGCAACGAGATCGTCGTTACCGACCTGCTGCTGGGCGCCGTCTCCAGGCAATGGGTCTACAATATTCTCCTGCCCGTCGATCTGGGCCCCCATGGCCGCAAGCTGATCGCGCTCAACCAGCCGGCCAGCAATTTCGCCGGCGCGCTCACCTCCAATAGCCTGCCCGAGGGCTGGAACACCGCCCTGCTCGACAATGACGGGCGGATCATTGCCGCGACGCCCGGCGTCGGCGCCACCGGCGAGGTCTTTGCCCCCTTCAATGCCATGACGCAGGGTTTTGCCCTGGGCTGGCAGCATTTCGACACCAAGCAAGGCGCCGCTTTGGGCGTGATCCAGCGTTCGGGAACGACCGGCTGGCGGCTTGTCGCCTGGGCGCCGGTCTGGAGCATTTCCCAGCCCCTGCTGATTGCCGTGCTGCTGCTGATCGCCGGTGGCATTGTGCTGCTCGGGCTGATCCTGGCGGCTCTGTTCTGGGGCAGCCGGCGCATCGGCAGTTCCGTACGGGGTCTGGCCCGCGATGCGCGGCGGCTAGGCGCGGGCGAACCGGTCGTCGCCAAGCCCTATCCGGTTTCGGAAATCGCCGAAGTGTCCGAAGCGCTGGAACAGGCTTCCGAGGCGCGCCAGGCCGCCGAGCGCGAAGTGCGTTTCCTCATGCGCGAGCTGGCCCATCGCTCCAAGAACCAGATGACGGTTATCGCCGCCATGGCCAAGCAGACCGCCCGCGGCGCCACTGACCTGCCCAGCTACGTGCAGGCCTTCGAGCGCCGCATTCTGGGCCTGGCCCGCTCCACCGACCTATTGCTCACCCACGGCACGGCCGGGGTCCTGCTGGCCGAATTGATCGAGCATCACATCGAGCCGTTCAGCCCTACCGCGCCCGGGCGCGTCACCATTGCCGGCCCCGACATTCGCCTCAACGGCCAGGCCGCGCAGATCCTGGGCATGGCCATGCACGAACTGGCGACCAATGCGGTCAAATATGGCGCCTTCCTCGACGATGAAGGGCACCTGTCGGTCACCTGGGATCGCGTTGACGACAGGCTCGATCTGGTCTGGCGGGAAAAGGTCGCTCGCAAGATCGAGACCAGCGAGCATAAGGGCTTTGGCACCACCGTCCTCAAATCCATGGTTGGCGGCGCGCTCGACGCCCAGGTAGAACGCATCGGCCATGACGATGGCATGGAATGGCGCTTTGCCATTCCCCTGGCCGGCATTGACCCGGCTCTGGCCCCTGCCCCGGCCGCCGAACCCGATTCGGAATAAATTCTGGCGTTATTGCCCGCTTTGCCCTATATGCAGCCCCAAGTTCGCGGCCTTTGGGCCCCGGGCGTTAGCGGCCCCGCCTGGACGACATCCCGGCCGGGGCGACCCCAATCCTCCTTTGAAAGGATATTTCCGATGTCGATTACGCCCGAGCGCAAGACCGCTTTGATCCAGGAATATGCAACCAAGCCGAACGATACCGGCTCGCCCGAAGTGCAGGTTGCCATCCTCTCCGAGCGCATTGCCAACCTCACCGAGCACTTCAAGGATCACGGCAAGGACAACCATTCCCGCCGCGGCCTGCTCAAGCTCGTTTCGCTCCGTCGCCGCCTGCTCGACTATGTCAAGAAGTCCGACGAAGCCCGCTACAAGACCCTGATCGAAAAGCTCGGTCTGCGCCGCTAAGAGCGCATTCAACTTGCGGATGCGGGGTCTTTTCTCCGCATTCGCCTTTTGCCGCCGAAATGCGGCGCAAGCGTAGACCGGCGAGAGCCGGAGCATGGCAGGATTATTGGCCGCTCCTCATGCCGCACGCTGCAAAATCAGCTCCTGGTTTTGTTGTCCTGCGGCGCCCGATCCAACAGGGGAGCTGCTTGTTGTCTTGCCCATGTTTCGTCCTAGCCAGCTGTAAAAACAGTGCCTGATTTTGAGCCTTTTACGCACATGGGGTGCGGATGGGGTGCGGGCACACCGGATTGAGTTCGCGTGGGTTTGCTACGCCCCTCGCGTTCCCGCTCAACCGGCAGAATGGAAAGACGATACCAAGATGACTATCGATTTCGACTACCACAAGGTCGAGCTCAACTGGGGCGGTCAGCCCCTGACGCTGGAAACCGGCAAGATCGCCCGCCAGGCCGATGGCGCTGTGCTGGCGACGCTCGGTGAAACCGTTGTCCTCGCCACAGTTGTCAGCGCCAAGTCGCCCAAGCCGGGCATCGACTTCTTCCCGCTGACCGTGAACTACCAGGAAAAGTACTTCGCCGCCGGCAAGATCCCCGGTGGTTACTTCAAGCGCGAAGGCCGCCCGACCGAAGCCGAGACGCTGATCTCGCGCCTCATCGACCGCCCGATCCGCCCCCTCTTCCCTGATGGCTACAAGAACGAGACCCAGGTCATCGTGACTGTTCTCCAGCACGACATGGAGAACAATCCGGACGTGCTCTCGATGGTCGCGGCCTCCGCCGCCCTCACTATTTCGGGCGTGCCCTTCATGGGCCCGATCGGCGCCGCCCGCGTCGGTTATGTCGATGGCGAATATGTGCTGAACCTGCCCGTCGACCGCCGCGCTGATAGCAAGCTTGACCTGGTCATGGCCGGCACCGCCGACGCCGTGTTGATGGTTGAATCGGAAGCCAAGGAACTCAGCGAAGAAATCATGCTGGGTGCCGTCATGTTCGGCCATGCCGAAAGCGGCAAGGTCATCGAAGCCATCATCAAGCTGGCTGAACTCGCCGCCAAGGACGCCCGCGATTTCGAGCCGGAAGATCATTCGGCAATCGAAACCGAAATGCTCGCCGTCGTCGAAGCCGATCTGCGCGCTGCCTATAAGCTGACCAAGAAGGAAGAGCGCTACGCTGCCGTCGACGCCGTCAAGGCCACGGCCAAGGCGCATTTCGCCGCCCGCGTCGAAGCTGGCGAACTCTCGGCCGAAGACGTTGGCGCCGTGTTCAAGCACCTGCAGGCCAAGGTCGTGCGCTGGAACGTGCTCGACACCGGTTTCCGCATCGATGGCCGCGATCTCAAGACCGTTCGCCCGATCGTTTCCGAAGTTGGCGTTCTGCCCCGCACCCATGGTTCGGCGCTGTTCACCCGCGGCGAAACCCAGGCGCTGGTTGTTGCCACGCTGGGCACCGGCGAAGACGAGCAGTTCATCGACTCGCTCGAAGGCACCCAGAAGCAGAACTTCCTGCTGCACTACAACTTCCCTCCCTATTCGGTGGGTGAAGCTGGCCGCATGGGGTCGCCCGGCCGTCGCGAAATCGGCCATGGCAAGCTCGCCTGGCGTGCGATCAACCCGATCCGCCCCTCGGTCGAGGAATTCCCCTACACCATCCGTATCGTCTCCGAGATCACCGAATCCAACGGTTCGTCCTCGATGGCGACCGTCTGCGGCACCTCGCTGGCGCTGATGGATGCCGGCGTGCCGATGGCGCGTCCGGTGGCTGGTATCGCCATGGGCCTGATCCTGGAAGGCGAAAAGTTCGCCGTTCTCAGCGACATCCTGGGTGACGAAGATCACCTGGGCGACATGGACTTCAAGGTTGCCGGTACCGACCAGGGCATCACCTCGCTGCAGATGGATATCAAGATCGCCGGCATCACCGAGCAGATCATGCAGATCGCCCTTGGCCAGGCCAAGGACGGCCGTATCCACATCCTGGGTGAAATGGCCAAGGCCATCTCGGCCAGCCGTGGCGAAGTGGGCGAGTTCGCTCCCCGCATCGAAACCATGAAGATCCCGACCGAAAAGATCCGCGAAGTGATCGGCACCGGCGGCAAGGTGATCCGCGAGATCGTCGAAAAGACCGGCGCCAAGATCAATATCGAGGATGACGGTACGATCAAGATCGCATCGTCCGACGGCAGCCAGATCGAAGCGGCCATCAAGTGGATCCGCTCGATCACCGACGAAGCCGAAGTGGGTGCCATCTATCAGGGCACCGTCGTCAAGACCGCCGATTTCGGCGCCTTCGTCAACTTCTTCGGCGCCAAGGACGGCCTGGTGCACATCTCCCAGCTGGCCGATCAGCGCGTTGCCAAGACCACCGACGTGGTCAAGGAAGGCGACAAGGTCTGGGTCAAGCTCTTGGGCTTTGACGAGCGCGGCAAGGTCCGCCTCTCCATGAAGGTCGTCGACCAGGCGACCGGCAAGGAAATCAAGACCGAAGAAGCCGCTGCCGAGTAATCCGGCTCGTTACGGAATCAGGAAAGGCCCGGATATTCCGGGCCTTTTCGCTTTTGTGGTAACTTTGCCACAAGCATAAGTCCTTCACTTTGCTGAGAGGAACCGGAAGCCTCGCACGCCGTTCGGCAAGTGATGCTTTCCTGCACTATGCAACTCAGCTTTGTCTGCATAGGTCATTGCTAATTCAAACCTTATTGCGTTGCCCCATAGGATTCGCTGTGCTCAATCGCCGTTTGTTTATGATCGGTATGCCCCTCGCTCTGGCCGCCTGCACCACATCGCGCGCCCCGGTGGTCGAAGAGCCCCGCATCGATCCCTATTACCAGGCCATGTATGGCCCCGTTTATAACGAACCCTTCCCGATTGCCGCGATGGACCTGCGCCGCGTCGATCCGCAATGGTGGCGCCAGGAGGTTCCCTACATCACCTCCGAGCCCGTTGGCACCATCGTCGTCGATACCCCCGCTCGCTTCCTCTACCTGGTGCTCGAAGGCGGCCGCGCGCTGCGCTATGGCATCGGTGTCGGCAAGAGCGAAGCCCTGGTGTTCCGCGGCACTGCCACGATCGGCCGCAAGGCCCAGTGGCCGCGCTGGACGCCCACCCAGTCCATGATCAAGCGCGAGCCCGACCGCTACGGTCCCTATGCCGGCGGCATGGAAGGCGGCCCCACCAATCCGCTCGGCCCGCGTGCCCTCTATCTCTATAAGGGCGGCCGGGACACGCTCTTCCGCCTGCATGGCACGACCGAGCCCTATACCATCGGCACCAATGTTTCCTCGGGCTGCATCCGCCTGATGAACCAGGACATCCTCGATCTTTATGCCCGCGTCCCCACCGGCACGCGCGTCACGGTGATCAATTAAGCTCCGCATTCGGGCCATTATCGCGACAGCGGGGATCCTTGTTTCGGAATCCGTAGTCACCGAAAAAAAGATTGCCGCTGCCGCGACAATGGCCCGGAAAATTACAGAGAAGACCCGGCTCGAAAGAGCCGGGTCTTTTGGTTTTGGGGCGGGAGCCGGGCTCCGCTAGAGGATATCCAACGCTGCGCCTTCAACCTCTATCGCCATTGGAAGGGTCAACGAGCGCCAGAATGGGAGCGGAGCAATGCCGATCGTGCGGGCGAGGTAGAGGGTCAGCGCCGTGCCATGCGTGACCAGAGCGACAGTGCCGTGGCCTGGCTCCAGACCGCGCCTTACCGCACCCGAAAAGCGCTCGAAGACCTGGTCCGCCGTCTCTTCGCCGAAAACCAGCTCTTCGGGCTGGGCAAAGAACCGGGCGATGCTTGCCTCGAATTCGGGCCTTGGCAGATAGCCTGTATTTGCCCGCTCATGCTCGCGCAGGTCTCTGTCCAGGGTGAGCGGCAGCCGCAAAGCGGCGGCGATCGCCTCGCCGGTTTGGCGGGCCTTTGGCTCGTCGCTGGAGACCATTGCGGCTATTCCCCGATCGGTCAGCCGTTCGGCAAGCACGACCGCCGCCGCGTGGCCTTCTGCACTGAGCACCCAATCTTGGGCGGGCCGTGCTGAATCGATCAGCGGCATGCTGTGCCGGATAAGGACCAGCTTGGTCATTGGCGCCATCCCAAATGAGAAAGGGCGCAGCCGGTTGGCCACGCCCTTTGCTATATCGTGTCTGCCGCTCGCGCCTTACAGCGTCCGCTGCACCGTTTCGACGCGGAAGCATTCGATGACGTCGCCCTGGCGGATGTCTTCGTAGTTTTCGAAGGCCATGCCGCATTCCTGGCCCATCTGCACTTCCTTGACTTCGTCCTTGAAGCGCTTGAGCGTCTTGAGCTTGCCTTCGTGGATGACGACGTTGTCGCGCAGCAGGCGCACGCCGGCGCCGCGTTCCACAATGCCCTCGGTGACCCGGCAACCGGCGACCTTGCCGACCTTGGTGATCGAGAAGACTTCCAGGATCTCGGCATAACCGATGAAGGTTTCGCGGCGCTCGGGCTTGAGCAGGCCGCTCATCGCCGATTTCACGTCATCCACGAGATCGTAGATGATGTTGTAATAGCGGATCTCGATGCCGTCGCGGGTCGCCAGATCCTGGGCCTGCTTGTTGGCGCGCACGTTGAAGCCGATGACGATGGCATTGGACGCCGCCGCCAGGGTCACGTCCGATTCGGTGATGCCGCCCACCCCGCTCATCAGGATCTGCGCCGACACTTCGTCGGTCGAGAGCTTGTTGAGCGAAGCAACGATGGCTTCAACCGAACCCTGCACGTCGCCCTTGATGATCAGCGGGAACTTGGAGATGCCGGCGATCTTGAGCTGATTCATCATCTGCTCAAGGCTCGTCGCACCGCCCCCGGCCGTCTTTTCACGGATGGCGCGCTGACGATATTCGGTGACCTCGCGGGCACGGGCTTCGGTTTCCACCACCGAGAAGCGGTCGCCCGCGCTCGGCACACCGGTAAAGCCAAGCACTTCCACCGGAATGGAGGGACCGGCTTCCTTGACCTGCTCGCCCTTGTCATTGATCAGGGCGCGGACGCGGGCAAATTCGGTGCCGGCAACGAGAATGTCGCCGACATGGAGGGTACCGCGCTGCACCAGCACCGTCGCCACCGCACCGCGGCCGCGATCGAGCTTGGCTTCGATGACCAGACCTTCGGCACGGCCGTCGCGGGCCACGCGCAGTTCGAGCACTTCGGCCTGCAGCAGAATGGTTTCGAGCAGCTTGTCGAGACCCGCCTGGGTCTTGGCCGACACTTCCACGTCGAGTACGTCGCCGCCCATCGATTCCACGAACACTTCGTGCTGCAGCAGCTCGGTGCGAACGCGGGTCGGATTGGCTTCGGGCTTGTCCATCTTGTTGATGGCCACGATGATCGGAACCCCAGCCGCCTTGGCATGCTTGATGGATTCGATGGTCTGGGGCATCACGCCGTCATCGGCCGCCACCACCAGCACCGCGATATCGGTCGCCTGGGCGCCGCGGGCACGCATGGCGGTGAACGCCTCGTGGCCCGGGGTGTCAAGGAAGGTGATCTTGTGACCGTTCTTTTCGACCTGATAGGCGCCGATATGCTGGGTAATGCCGCCGGCTTCGCCGGAAACGACATTGGCCTCGCGGATCGCGTCGAGCAGGCTGGTCTTGCCGTGGTCGACGTGACCCATAATGGTCACCACCGGCGCACGATCGGTCAGATCCTCGGCCTTGTCGTCGGCCGGGATGTCATAGAGACCTTCTTCGACGTCCGCATCGGAAACGCGCTTGACCGTATGGCCCAGTTCGGCCGCGATCAGCTCGGCCGTATCGGCATCGAGCACATCGTTGATCGTGGCCATCTGGCCCTGCGCCATCAGCATCTTGATGACGGTAACGGAGCGTTCGGCCATGCGGTTGGCCAGCTCGCCCACCGTGATGGCTTCCGGAATGGTCACTTCGCGGCTGAGCTTGGGCGCGGTCTGCTGGTTGCGGCCCATCTTCTTGTCGCGGCGGCGGCGCATGGCGGCCAGCGAGGGACCGCGATCGCGATCGCTCTCTGTCGTGGCGCTGGCAACGGTCAGGCGGCCGCGGGCATTGCCCTCATCGTTACGGCGAACCGGGCGCTCGGGCGCAGCGCGCGAGGCGCGGCGGGCATTTTCGAGCTCGGCTTCCGAGGTCGGCCGGGTAACGGGCGCGCCGGTCCGGATCTTGCGGCCATCGGCCTCGCTGGGCGGGGCAGGGGGCACATTGCCGATCGGGGCCATGCCGGCACCAGCCGGACGGCGTTCGCCGGCCGGGCGGCCGGCAGTGCCCGAAGGACGAGCGCCGGGAGCACCAGGACGGGCGCCAGCGGTGCCCGGACGAATCAGCGCATTGGCACCGCGTTCGTTTTCAGGGCGCGTATTGCTGGGCCGTTCGGCCCGGGGCGGGCGCGGCGGCTGGCCTGGGCGGCCCGCTACGACACGCACGCTTGAGGGGCCGGCATTGCGCTGGGAGGCCGGAGTATAGGCCGGCGCGGCTTCCGCCTGCGGGGCCGCAGGCTCTTCCGGCTGCGGCTCGGCCACGGGGGCAGGGGTCGTTACAGGACCCGCTTCGGCCTCGGTGGCCTGGCGGCGTTCTTCTTCCTGACGTGCAGCTTCCTCGCGAATCTGGCGGCGGCGCGCATCTTCTTCGATGCGGCGGGCCTCTTCGGCGGCAAAGCGCTCACGATCCTCGCTCTGGCGGGCAGCGGCCAGCGCCAGGGCCTGGCGACGGGCCTCCGATTCCGCGGCGGACAGGCCGAGCGGCGCCCGCTGCTGGGGTGCAGGGCGGCCCTGAGGCGGACGCCCCTGGCTTGGCGCACCCGACGATTGCGGGCGTTGCGGCACACCACTGGGAGCACCCGGCGTGGGGACGCGGCGGGTGCGCTTCTCGACGACCACTGTGCTGCGCGACGGTCCACGCGACATGCCGGGGCGATTGCCCAGACCCGGGCCCCCCTTGAGTGTCAGCGTCTTCTTGGCGCCAGTGTCGTCCGTGCGCTTGTCGTCGTTATCAGCCATACTTCTCGCGTCTCTCAAACTTGTCCGTTCGGCAAAAGATCACCGTCAACCGCATGGCGGCCGGTGCCTTCATCCGTCGGTTTGGCGGTGTAGAGGGCCAGTCTTCGGGCCTTTTCTACCGCCGCTTGGGCTGCCGCCCCTTTCGTCAGGGCAGCATGTATCACATTTTCGAGCCCAAGTGCCAAACCCAATTGCTCGGAACTGAGCAATTCGAAATGTGGCACGTCGAACCCCGAAATTCCCTCCTCGCGGGCCGCATGATGCAGGGCCTTCCAGGGCCCTACCATCTTGCTGCGCCCGTCGGCGGAGGCGTCTGTCGCGGTGATCAGTGCGATCAGATTGCCCGTTTCGAGCAAACCGCGCACCTTCATCGCGCCGCTGACGAACTGCCCGGCCTTTTTGGCCATGCTGAGCGCGCCCAGATAGCGCTGCACCAGCCGCAATTCGGTCAGTCCGGGCAGGTCCTCGGGCAAGCCTACCTCGGTCTTGAGGCTGCGCCCGAATACCTTCTTCTTGACAGCCTCGGCCACCGCATCGTGGCTGAGACTAATCCACACGCCCCGTCCCTCTGCTTTCGCTTCGGTATCGGGCACCAGCACCCCGTCGGGGCCGAGCACGAAGCGGATCAGTTCCGCCACGGGCTTTTCCGCCCGGGTCAGGGCGCACATGCGGGTGGTCTGGTCGCGCTGGGCCATTGCCGCCCTCCGCCCCGAACCGATCAGGCCGTGGCCTCTTCGCTGATTTCGCCGTCTTCGGCAACCGGCAGGTCTTCTTCATTGATCCAGCCGGCCTTGAGGCGGGCCTGCAGGATCATGTCCTCGGCTTCCTCGCGGGACACGGGGAAATCCTTGAACGTGCCGTCAAAGCGCTTAGTCTCGCCATCCTTGCGTTCCGACCAGCCGACCAGGTCATCGGAGGCGCAGCCGGCGAAGTCTTCCACCGTCTTGACGCCATCCTTGCCCAGGGCGACCAGCATGGCCGCGTTGAGGCCGGGGATCTCGTAGAGTTCGTCCTCGACGCCAAGCGCCTTGCGCTCTTCATCGAAAGCCCGGTCGATCTCGGCCAGATATTCGGCGGCGCGGTTCTGGATTTCGCCGGCCGTCTCTTCGTCAAAGCCTTCGATCGAGGCGATTTCATTGAGATCGATATAGGCCAGCTCCTCGACCGAGGAGAAGCCTTCCGAAGCCAATAGCTGGGCAACCATCTCGTCCACGTCAAGGGCATTCATGAACAAGGTCGAGCGTTCGGTGAATTCCTTCTGGCGGCGCTCGCTCTCTTCCTGTTCGGTCAGGATGTCGATATCCCAGCCGATCAGCTGGCTTGCCAGGCGCACATTCTGCCCGCGGCGGCCAATGGCCAGCGACAGCTGCTCGTCGGGCACCACCACTTCGATGCGCTCGGCCTGCTCGTCCAGCACCACCTTGGCCACATCGGCCGGCTGCAATGCGGAGACGACGAGATCGGCAATCGAATCGGTCCAGGGAATGATATCGATCTTTTCGCCCTGCAATTCGGCCACCACGGCCTGCACGCGGCTGCCGCGCATACCCACGCAAGCGCCGACCGGATCGATCGAGCTATCCGAGGAGGTCACGGCGATCTTGGCGCGCGAGCCCGGATCGCGGGCAATCGAGCGGATGGTGATCACGCCATCATAGATCTCGGGCACTTCCTGCATGAAGAGCTTGGCCATGAATTGCGGATGCGTGCGGCTGAGGAAAATCTGCGGGCCCCGCTGTTCGCGGCGCACGTCATAGACATAGGCGCGCACGCGATCGCCATAGCGGAACATTTCGCGCGGGATCAGCTCGTCGCGGCGGATAATGGCTTCGCCCCGGCCCAGATCGACGATCACATTGCCATATTCGACACGCTTGACGCTGCCGTTGACGATTTCGCCGATGCGGCCGAAATATTCTTCATACATGCGGTCGCGCTCGGCATCGCGCACCTTCTGCACGATGACCTGCTTGGCCGACTGGGCGGCAATGCGGCCGAATTCCATGGGCGGCAGCGGCTCGGTCAGGAAGTCGCCGATCTTGGCTTCGGGCGAGCGGGCCTGGGCCGTCTTGAGATCAACCTGGCGGCTGGTTTCCTCGACCTGGTCGACGATTTCGAGCAGGCGCCACATGCGGGTTTCGCCCGAACGTGGGTTGATCTCGACCTTGATCTCGGTTTCTGCGCCATAGCGACCCTTGGCGGCCTTTTCCATGGCGTCCTGCATCGCCTCGATCACAACCATACGGTCGATCGACTTTTCACGGGCAACGGCATCTGCGATCTGCAAAAGCTCGAGGCGGTTCGCGCTGACTGCCATTTAATGTGTCTCCTTGGAGAAATCTTCGTCGTCATTGGCGGCGATTTCGACCGTCTCGGTCTCATCGTCGTCGATCGGGTGGAGTTCCTGGTCGAGCCGCGCCTTTTCCATCAGGGCGTCGGTCATCACCAATTTGGCGTCGGCCAGGGTGGTAAAGAGCAGGCGGTGGTCGGGATCGGTCCCGCCGGGGGCGTCGGGCAGGGTGATCGTCACTGCCTCGTCGTCGGTCGCCTTGATGAAGCCGCGGAAACGCTTGCGGCCATTGATCATGTCGCTGAGCTCGATCTTGGCTTCATGGCCGATATGGGCCTCGAAATCCCGCCGGCGCACCAGCGGCCGGTCGATGCCCGGCGAGCTGACTTCCAGATGGTATTCGCGATCGATCGGATCTTCGACGTCGAGGACCGGCGAGAGGTCCTTGGAAAGCGCTTCGCAATCCATGATGGTGAACCGAGCATTCTCGTCTTCCGCCATGATCTGCAACGTGCAGCCGTTCTCCTGGGTCACCTTGATGCGAACCAGCGAGAAGCCGAGATCGTTGGCGACCGGCTCGACAATGCGGGCGATCCGGGCTTCCAGGCCCGTCTCCTTGATGTAGCGTTTCTCTGTGAGATCGAAACCCATGGGTCCCTTCGGATAATAAAAAAGAGCGGGGCCGGGCGGCTCCCACTCTGCAAACTGCCAGAGATGTTGGCCCTCTATATAGCGCCGTTGGCGCCACACCGCAAGAGCGCCGCCACCGCTAGCGCTCCCAGGTCACGCTGCCGACATCGGCGCCCAGCTGTTCGAGCGTCCCGCGCAACTGGTCGACCATGGCATCGGGCCCGCAGAGATAGAAGCGTCCATCGAAGGCACCAACATGCCTGCGAAGGAAATCGGCATCGATCCGCTCCTGCAGCAGAGACGATTTCGGATCATTGGTCACTGTCCAGAGCGTTTCGAGCCCGGCCATGGCCTCGAACTCGTCCCGCAGGATGATATCCTTCTCGGTCTGGTTGGAAACGATCAGCCTATTGCCTGCAAGACCACCCTTGGCATGGAGCTGCCGCAGGATGGCGATGAATGGCGTCACGCCGGCGCCGCCGGCAATGAAGGTGCCGGCCCCTTTATATTGAATCGTTCCCCATACATCGCGCAGCAAGAGCCGGTCGCCCGCTTCCAGCCCCCAAAGGGCATTGGTCACGCCCGGATGGTCGCGATAGCTCTTGATGGTGAATTCGAGCGTGTCGTCATTTTGTAATGAGGTGAAGGTAAACGGCCGCTTCTGATCGCGCCAACCATCCTTGTCGATGGACACTTCGGTGGCCTGGCCAGGGCCAAAGTGAAAATTTTTTGGTTTTTCGACGCGATAATGACGCACATTGTGGGTGACCATTTCGGTCTTCAAAATTGCGACGCTGATGGGCATTTTCGGCTCCTTTGAGGGTTAAGCCGTGCCCTTCAAATTGGTTCCGGACACCCGCAAAGCCGCAGCATTGCTGATCGTGTTGGCGGCGAAACATGGTGGCGTCGAGGAAACCGAGTTACACCAGAACCCCTTGATTTCCCTGATAAAACCCTCTGAACGATTTTCCGAACTTCAAGGGGTCGGCGCAGCAATTTGATATCTTGTTGTTTGGCCGACGCGAGATCATTTCCAGAGTGTTCAAACGAAAGGAACACCAAAATGATCAAGAACACAATGCTTGCCCTGGTTGCCGCTGCTGGTCTCGTTGGCGTGGCTCTTCCTGCTTATGCCAGCGATTCGCTGACCAGCTCGTTCGCCTCGCACAACAATGGCGGCTACAGCACCTGGGATGGCCAGGTTGACGTTGCCAAGCTGCGCGCCAACGGCATCAACGCCGTCTCTGCCGAAGAATGGAATGGTTATGTGCGTGCCTTCGTCGCTGACGATGCCGGCCATCAGACCATGCAGTTCTTCGACCGCGACACCCTGGCTCCGGTCAACCTGTAATCGTGCCGGTCCCACTCCAGGCGCCGCCGGACTACCGGCGACGCCCGGATGCCCTTCAGCTGCTGGAGACCAGCCTTATCGCTGGTTCGCCGGCGGCCAGGTCGAAACGGTGCCGGGCCGCCTCCACCGCTACGCGGTTGCGGGCGGCAAACTGGCGCCAGCCATCGGCCAGCTGCAGCAATTCCTGGCCCAAAGCGGTCAATTCATAATCGACCCGGGGCGGAATGGTGGGGAATATGGTGCGCGAGACGAACCCGTCCCGCTCCAGTTCACGCAGGGTAATGGTCAGCGTCTTCTGCGAAATATCGCCGATGCCACGCCGCAGTTCACTGAACCGCCGTGTCTCGCTGCGCAATTGCATGACCACGACCAGGGTCCATTTGCCCGGCTTGACCACGAGCCGGTCTTCTTCAGCTTCGTGGCTGGCAGATAGTGCTGACATGGCAAAACCTCGCTGACGCTGGCACAATAGGCTGGGCAGGCCCCAATGGGTCTCCGCCAAAACCTTGGGCCCGCGATTCGACCGAATCGCACAGGGCCATACGCATATGGGTTTGAATCCGGCCGGTTCTAGGCCAGCCTTCGATTAAACTTTGACATGGCTGCTATTCAGCCCGTTCGCCATGAGCGAACGATCGCCGGGTCCTATCGCCGCGGAAAGCTGAAATAAAAGCTCACCATCCGCCCTTCCCGCCGGGCTTTCTGCTCATAGCGCGTCGCCTGCCAGCCGGGATAGGGCTCGTGCCAGCCGCCCGGCTTTTCCGGCAGGAAGCTGAAATCAGGCGAGCGCACGATATGGGCCAGCGTCCAATTGGCATAGTCCTCGATATCGCTGGCAAAGTGAAACAGCCCGCCCGGCCGTATCACCCGCGCCAGCTCCCGCAACGTGGTTGGCGAGACAAAGCGCCGCTTGTGATGGCGCGTCTTGGGCCAGGGATCGGGATAAAGCAGATAGACCTCGTCCACCGAGGCATCGGGCAATTCCACCAGGAGTTTTAGCGCATCGTCGGTAAAGAGGCGGATATTGGCGAGGCCCTGGGCGGCGATGGTCTGCACCATCTTGCCGATGCCCCCGGTAAAGACCTCGCAGCCGATATAGCCGGTTTCGGGATGCCGCCCGGCTTCGAGCGCCAGATGCTCGCCCCCGCCATAGCCGATCTCGATGATGATCTTTTGTGCCGCGGGAAAAAAGCTCCTGGGATCGAGTCTGCCGCTAAGCTTGATTTCAAGCTCGGGCAGGGTGGCGTCGAATATGGCTTGCTGGCCGCCATGCAGCTTCTTGCCCGAGCGGCGGCCGAAAAAGGCGCGCGGTTCGCCCGAACGGGTTTTGGGAAGCTCGTGGTCGGTCATTGCGGTCGCCGTCAAAAGAAAACAGGGGTTCCCGCTGGCGCGGGAATGACCCTGTGATGAATACCATGGCAGAGAGGGGTGGGGATTACTTCACCGCCGCCTTGAGGGCGCCGACCAGGTCGGTCTTTTCCCAGGAGAAAGAGCCGTCGCGGCCGGCCTTGCGGCCGAAATGGCCATAGGCTGAGGTCTTGGCATAGATGGGCTTGTTGAGATCGAGATGGGTGCGGATGCCGCGCGGGGTCAGGTCCATAACCTTGGCCAGCGCCCCTTCCACCACCGTCTCATCGACCTTTCCGGTGCCATGCAGGTCGACATAGATCGACAGCGGCTGCGCCACGCCGATGGCATAGCTGAGCTGGATCGTGGCGCGATCGGCCAGGCCCGCCGCCACCACATTCTTGGCCAGATACCGGGCGGCATAGGCGGCCGAGCGGTCCACCTTGGTCGGGTCCTTGCCCGAAAACGCGCCGCCGCCATGCGGAGCCGCGCCGCCATAGGTATCGACAATAATCTTGCGGCCGGTCAGGCCCGCATCGCCATCGGGACCACCAACCACGAACTTGCCGGTCGGATTGACGTGCCAGACGGTGGCGTCATCGATCCAGCCTTCGGGCAGGGCTTCGCGGATATAGGGCTCGACGATTTTGCGCACATCGGCCGAGGACAATGTCTCATCCAGATGCTGGGTCGAGAGCACGATCTGGGTGACGCCCACCGGCTTGCCATTCTCGTAGCGCACCGTGACCTGGCTCTTGGCGTCGGGGCCCAGCTTGCCGGCGGGGCCATGATTGGCCTTGCGGGCGGTGGTCAGGGTCTCGAGGATCTTGTGGGCGTAATAGATCGGCGCCGGCAGCAGCTCGGGCGTTTCGCGGCTGGCATAGCCGAACATGATGCCCTGGTCGCCCGCGCCCACATCCTTGTTGCCCGCCTCATCGACGCCCTGGGCGATATCGGCCGACTGGCCATGCAGCAGCACATCGATCTTGGCCGTCTTCCAGTGGAAACCGGATTGCTCATAGCCGATGGCGCGGATCGCCTTGCGGGCGGTGGATTTGAATTTGGACGGGTTCACCAGCGGATGCCCGGCGGCGTCCTTGAGGATGGCGCCGTCCTTGCCCTTTTTGAGCAGCGTATCGGGCACGCGCACTTCGCCCGCGATGATGACGCGATTGGTGGTGGCCAGCGTTTCGCAGGCAATGCGGACCTGGGAGGGGTCCATGCCGGCCTTCTTGGCCTCGCGGAACACCAGATCGACGATTTCGTCGGAGATGCGGTCGCAGACCTTGTCGGGATGACCTTCGGACACCGATTCCGAAGTGAAGAGATAAGACGACCGCGTCACGGCTACCCTCGAATCTGTCGAAAACTGCCCAAAATGAGCTATTCCAGCCGGTTTTTGACATTTGGGCGACCGGCGGTCAAGCGGATATAAAGAAAGCTTGATATGTCTGGGGCGTAGGAAACGGAATGTTTTGGCGTGCGGAAACGCCGCCCGGCCCTGAGGCGTCGCGGTTTCACTGTAACGGGCGGCCTTTGACTCGACCTTGTAGACAATTGGGAGCCAAAGGCCGCCCGTCACGATCCGCTTTTTCTGCAGGGTCCGGTTCAGGCGGTACCATTCTTGCAGGTCCGGCTGCCGAGTTTCCAACCCCACTGGAAAGGCGCCCCTCTCCCACGGTCATTCCGCCCGGCCCTGCGTCGGGACCGGTGACTGGCGGAACGGGGCCATAGTGGCATGGGGTGAAGGGGGCGGGGATAAGTTTTTGCGCGGGGTTGGTTGTGGCATTGGAGTACCCCCTCCTAGCCTCCCCCTGATAGGGGGAGGGATATGCCGGTGGTTGTGACTCGATCCAGTTCTAAGAGTGGAGTGGTCCCTCCCCCTGTCAGGGGGAGGCTAGGAGGGGGTATTCGGGGGCAGCCGCAAACTCATAGTCCTCAGTCTGCCTGGCAGCCTACCCCACCCGCCGCTTGCGTCCGCCGCGCGACACAGCCACCGAGATCAGCAACCCCGCACCCAGCGCAATCAGCAGCGGCCAATAGCGGACCTGGGCGAAGACCGTGCTAGCCAGCCGCTGGTCGGGGCGCACGTCGAGGGCCGCCATCTGCATGGGCGCCAGCTGGGCCTTGATGCGGCCCAGCGGATCGGTGGCGAAGGTCAGGCCCGAATTGGCGGCGCGGATCAGGCTCATGCCTTCTTCTACCGCTCGAACCCTGGCGTGATGGGCGTGCTGGGCCGGGCCGATGGAGCCGTCGAACCAGGCATCATTGGTGATGTTGAGAAGGTATTGGGCGCCCGTAACGTCGCCCAGATCGCCTGAAAACAGGATTTCGTAGCAGATCAGCGCCAGGAATTTGGGCGTATTGGGCAGCGCCATCAACCGCCGCCTGACATCGCCATGGCCCCAGCCTTCGGCGCCCGGCACGAATTGCTTGATGCCCAGCCGGCCGAAGAAATCCTGGAACGGCAAAAACTCGCCGAACGGCACGAGGTGGGATTTGTCATAGGACGCCACCACCTCGCCATTGCTGTCGATGGCGAGCAGGGAATTGAACGGCGGTCCGGCGCTTTGCGTCGCGCCGGGTTCATATTGCTGGCGCGGCGCCCCGGCCAGCAGCATGGCGCCATCGGGCAGCATGCGGGCAATGCGCGCCAGCGCGTCGGGATAGGTGGAGAGGAAAAAGGGCAGGCTCGATTCGGGCCAGACCAGATGGGTGATATCGGCCAGCCCCTTGTCCTCGGGGTTCATCCGCATATCCGACAGCATGATCAGCCGGTCGATCAGTGCCACCGGATCAGCCTGGCCCCAATCGGCATGCTCATAGACCAGGGGCTGCACCAGCCGCATCGATACATCCTGGCGCGGCGTCGCCACCGTGCCCGCCAGCCGGTTATAGCCATAGCCCAGTTGCGCCGCGATGACGCCAATGGTCAGAAAAAACGGCAATAGCCGCCGGCTGAGATTGCGATTATCGGCCGGCCAGATCAGGGCAGGGGTCATGGCCATGAGTGCGGCGACGAAGGTCAGCCCGTAAATCCCGATCACCGAAGTAATCTGCATCATCTCGTCGGTCGGGGTCAGCGCATAGCCGAGCAGATCGAAGGGAAAGCCGGTCAGCACATGGCCGCGGGCCCATTCGGCCATGGTGAGGAAAGTCGCCAGCGTCAGGATGCGCCAGGGACCATGGCTCCACAGCAAATGCGCCAGCGCGCTGGCCAGGCCCCAGAAAAAGGCGATCATCGCCGCCAGCGCCAGAATGGCGAACGGCATCAGCGCGATCATCACTCCGCCATCGACGAAGAAGGCGGCGCCCAGCCAATGGAAAGCGACGGTGAAATAGCCCCAGCCAAAGGCAAAGCCGATGGTGAAAGCCGGGCCGAACAGGCGCCGCAATCCGCCCTTGCGTTCGGCACCATCCAGGCACCACACCCAGATCGGGAAAGTGACGAACAGCGCCGGGACGATAAAGAGCGGCGGAATGGACAAGCCGGCGATCGCGCCCGCCACCACCAGCAGCAGGAAACGCCGCCAGCCATGGCTGAGCATCGCGGTCTCGGCCAGCCAGGTCATCGGAAAGCGGTCATCGAATCGGTGTGCATAAGGGGCAAGCTGGCTTTGTCGGCTTTGACAGTCAATGTCGGACAAGGTCAGTCGACATCTCGAGGTCTTGGCGCTAGAGCGATGCCATGAGTGTTCTGCCCGTCACGCTTGCCATCGACACAGCCGCGCCGCGCCTGCAATTGGCGCTGTTGCGGGCCGATGGCAGCACCGATATTTCCATCGACGAGATCGCCACCGGCCACGCCGAATTGATCTTCGGGCGCATCGCGGCGCTGCTGGCGCGCAATGGCATGGACTATCCCGGCCTGCAGCGGGTGGTGACGACGACCGGCCCCGGCTCTTTCACCGGATTGCGCATCGGCCTCTCGGCGGCACGCGGCATTGGCCTGGCGCGTTCTATCCCGGTGATTGGCGTGCCCAGCCTCTTGGCGCTCTCGCTGGCCGGGACTGGCCCGGTCACCGTCTTGCTCGATGCGCGGCGCGAGGAAGCCTATTTCCAGACATTTTCGGCTCCCGGAATTGCCGATGGTCCGCCGCGTCTCTTGCCCATGGCCCAGGCGCAGCAATCGGTGCTGCCCGGTTCGGTCCTCATCACCACGCCCTTTGTCGATATCGCCGCCATGGCCCGCTATGGCGCGCTGGCCGATCCGCTTGCCCATCCGCCCGAGGCTGCCTATGTGCGGGATGCCGATGCCAAGCCGCAAACCGCGGCACGGATCGAAAGGCTGAGATCATGATGAAGCTCTGGATGGCGCCGGCGGGCCTGCATATCGAGCCGGGCCAGACTGGCGATGCCGATGCGCTGGCGCGTATTCATCAGGCCGGTTTCTATCGCGGCTGGCCGCGCGAGGAGTTTCTGGCTTTTTTGTCCGAGGGCGGCACCCCCGTCTATGTCGCCTGCGACGCCAAGCGCCGCATTGCCGGCTTCGCGCTGATCCGCATCGCGGCGGACGAAGCCGAATTGCTGACCATCGCGGTCGATCCCAAATGGCGCGGCAAGAAAGTGGGGCAGGCGCTGCTGCGCGCGGCCCTCGATGATCTGCGGATGAGCCCGGCCCGGCGCATGTTCCTGGAAGTCGACGAGCAGAACGCGCCTGCGGTCAAGCTTTATGGGCGGGAAGGTTTTGCCACCATTTCCAGCCGCAAGGGCTATTATCCCCGCCCTGACGGCACGGCGGCGACCGCGCTTGTCATGGCGCGTGATCTTGGATAACCCGGAAAAAACGGGCCAACCAGCGGAGCAATGGCGTGAGCAAGACCCAGACCGATCCGACCCTGGAAGAAGCCTGCGTGGCCAAGGGCATGCGCATGACCGACCAGCGTCGCGTCATCGCCAGGGTGATCGAGGAATCCTCCGATCACCCCGATGTCGAGGAACTCTATCGCCGCGCCTCCGCGATCGATGACCGCATCTCGCTGTCCACCGTCTACCGCACCGTCAATCTTTTCGAGGAAGCCGGGCTCGTCACCAAGCACGATTTCAAGGATGGCCGCGCCCGGTTCGAATTGATCCCGGACGAGCATCACGACCATCTGATCGATATCCGCTCGGGCAAGGTCATCGAATTCCGCAATGAGGAAATCGAGGCCATCCAGGAGGTTATCGCCAAGCGCCTGGGCTATCGGCTGGTCGATCACCGCCTCGAACTCTATGCCGTGCCGGTGGACGGCAAGGACCAGTCTAAATGATCTTCCGCGTGCTGTTCTTCATCTTCGTTTTCGTGCCAATAATGATCGTGGTGATCCCCCTGCAGGCGCTGATCAATGCGCTGAAGCTCCCCTTCTGGAATGTGCTGCCGCGCCTGTTTCATCGCATTGGCTGCTTTTTCCTCGGGCTGCGGGTCGAGGTCATCGGCCAGCCGGCCACCGGCCGGCCGACCCTATTGGTATCTAACCATATTTCCTGGACCGATATCGTGGCAGTCGGCTCGGTCGCCGACGTCACCTTCGTGGCCAAGCGCGAAGTGGGCGACTGGCCTTTCGTGGGCATGATGGCGCGACTGCAGAAAACCATTTTCGTCGACCGCACGCGCCGCTCCGATGCCGGCCGCACGGCGCAGGAAATGGGCAGCCACATGGCCAACGGCAATGCGGTCCTGCTGTTTGCCGAGGGCCAGTCCGATATCGGCACCCATGTCCTACCCTTCCGCTCGGCGCTGGTGGGCGCAGCCCAACACGCCATGATCGAGGCCGGCGCCAGGGACGTGGTGATCCAGCCGCTCACCATCGCCTATACCAGGCTCCAGGGCCTGCCCGTCAGCCGCAACGAGCGCTCGCTGATCGCCTGGATCAAGTCCAAGTCGGTCAAGCAGAATATCCGCGAAATCCTGGGCGGACCGGTCAAGGACGTGACGGTAGCCTTCGGCACCCCCATCCCTCTGGGCGAAAACGACAATCGCAAGCAGGTCACCAAGGCCGCCGAAGATCAGGTGCGCGCCATGCTTGTGGCGCTCAATCGCGGCCAGAAACTGCCTGTCAAAGCCGCCTGAGGCATTGCCGACAAGTTTACGCGGTAAGGCTAACAAGAGCCTGTGCTTGGGCATTAAGCTTTCGTTAGCTATAGCGCTGTCCATGATGATGGATGTGCAAATCGCCTGGCAGCTGCTGGCAATCTGGGCAATCGTGCTGGGCACGCTTGTCTGGTTCGTGCGCGACGAACGCCGGCTGGAGGCCGACCGGGCCCTGGCCCGCGCCGCGCGCTATTATGCCCATGCGCCGCGATATCGGGCCGTGGCCCCGCAAGCGCCCGCGCCATTACCGAAACCCCGCATGGGCGCCATCCGACACACCGATCGCGCCTATTTCGAGCAGATGCTTGCCGGCAAGCTGCGGCGCTAGTCCGCCACCTCCAACTTTGCCTTGAGCCGGCCGACAATGTCGGCGGCTTTCAGCATCAGGGCCATGTCGATATCCCCAGCGCTGGCATCGCTTGCCAGGTCTGCCCACACAGAGATTGTCAGCTCGTGGGTCTGCTCGCGGCCATCGCGGGTTTCGCTCAATACCGCCCGGACGCGTCCGGTGGTTCGCCCGGCCAGCCGGGGATGGCTGGTCCGGCTCTGCACTTCTATGTCGATCAGTTGAAAAGTCATACCGGCCCCGAGTGGAGCCCCCATGGCAACGCTAATATCGGATGGTTCACGGCGCGTTAATCGCCACGGCCTGACCTAGCCGATTCTCCACCGTTTTTGCGGCAGCGTGTCCAAAATTCAGGCAGATTCACACCTTGACGGCATGCGCCACCATGCCCGCATCGCCAAAAACGCTGAGATAGCGGGCAATCTCTTCGGGCGTACCGGTCGCCTTGGCGGGATTGTCGGAAAGCTTCACGGCCGGCCGTCCATTGGCCTCGCTGACCTTGGCGACGATGGAAATCGGATCGAGCCCCGGATTGGGACCATCGGGCGCACAGCCCTCGAAATCATTGGTCAGATTGGTGCCCCAGCCGAAGGTCATCCGCACCCGCCCGTCGAAATGGAGGTACGCCTCCTCGATCATGTCGACATCGAGCCCGTCGGAAAAGATCAGCAGCTTTTCACGCGGATCGCGGCCCCGGCTCTTCCACCAGGCGATGATCTTTTCCCCGCCCTCGATGGCCGGCGCGCTATCGGGCCGGAAGCCGGTCCAATCGGCCACCCAATCGGGAGCATGCTTCAAAAAGCTGTCGGTGCCGAAAGCGTCGGGCAGCACGATCTTGAGATTGCCGCCATAATAGCTCTCCCAATCCTGCAGCACGCGATAGGGCGCCGCCATCAACGCCTCGTCATTGGGGGCGAGAGCGGCCAGCACCATGGGCAGCTCATGGGCATTGGTGCCCAGAGCTTCCAGGTCATTATCCATGGCGAGCTTGACATTGGAGGTGCCGGTAAAGGCTTCGCCAATGCCTTCCTTGAGCGCTTCCACGCACCAGCGCTGCCAGAGAAAGGAATGGCGCCGCCGCGTGCCGAAATCGGAGATCTTGAGATCGGGCAACTTTTGTAGCCGCTCCACCTTTTCCCACATCTTGGCCTTGGCGCGGGCATAGAGCACGTCGAGCGCGAAGGGCCCGTAATTCTTGAGCGCCGCCCGTGAGCGCAATTCATTGATAATGGCGAGCGCGGGGATTTCCCACATCGAGGTCTCGACCCAGGCTCCGGGAAATTCCAGCACGAATTGCCCGTTCCGCTGCTCCAGCCGGTATTCGGGCAGGCGGAACTCTTCGAGCCATTTAAGGAAAGCCGGCTCGAAAATCTGTTTGCTGCCGTAAAAGCTGTTACCAGCCAGCCAGATCATTTCCTTCTTGGTGAAACGCAGCGTGCGGCAATGATCGAGCTGGGCGCGCAATTCATCGATATCGATCTCTTCGGCTAATCTGACCGATCTTGTGCGGTTGATCAGCGAGAAAGTCGCGTTGACCCGGGGATAGAGGCCCCAGATCATCTGCAGCATCAACAGCTTATAGAAATCGGTATCGAGCAGGCTGCGCACGATGGGGTCGAGCTTCCAAGTGTGGTTATACACCCGCCGCGCAATATCGGTATAAGTGGCCATGGCTCTCGCCCCCGTTTCGCGGCTGGCCTTGTAGCGCGCCGGGCGGGGGATGGAAAGGCGGGGAGGGGGTAAACCGTCTCGTTGATGCGTCGCGGCAAACTGATAGGGCTGCTCAGCACCTCCCACAATGCCGGCAATTTTGCACTGTCTCCGCACACCACAATCGCCTCCCTCGGGCTTGACCCGAGGGTCTCTCCTCGCTTGTGCCGGGTTGAGAAAGGCCCTCGGGTCAAGCCCGAGGGAGGCGGCGGTGGATGGGAGAGGAGAGGTGGAAGGATCAGGAATATTCTTACCAACCACGGTGTCATTCCGGTGGAGGCCGGAATCCATGCTGTGCCTCATCCCCACGCTGGATGGTGCTGATAGCGTTCAGCATGGATCCCGGCCTCCGCCGGGATGGCACCGCGCAATTAAGGTACTCAGGGGGCCGCTAATCCCCGAACTGGAACCGTTCGAACCGTCCCAGTGCCTCGTCGATCGCCGCCTTGGCTTCCGCTCCGGCATCTTCCAGCCAGGTCCATTTCTGGATCAGCACCTTGCCCGCTGCCCTGTCGGTCTTGAGGTCGATGGCGGCAACGATGCGGTCACCAGCCAGCACCGGCAGGGCGAAATAGCCCAGCTTGCGCTTGGCGGCCGGCACATAGGCTTCGAACAGATGGTCATAGCCAAAGAACAGTTTGAGCCGTTTGCGCTGGATGACCAGCGGGTCGAAGGGCGACAGGATATGCGTCAATTCCGGCGGCGCGATCCGCTCGCTGGCCAGCGTTTCGGGCGTGGCCCAGTGTTCGGCCTTGTCCTGGCCCGCGATATGCACCGGCACCAATAGCTTCCGGCGCACGCGGCTTTCGATCAGCTCGCGCACCGCCTTCTTGCGCGGCGCATCCAGATGACAGACCGAATCGAGGCTCACCATGCCCTGGCTGCGCAGGGCCCGGTCCAGGAGATAGGCGGTGATCTGCCGCTCGGTCGCCGGTTTGGGCGCCTTGTCCCAGCCGAAATGGCGGGCCATGAGGTCATAGGTCTTGACCATGCCCTGCCGCGTGCCGATCGTTACCAGCCCCTGGAAAAACATCATTTCCAGCACCCGTTTGCTCGGCTTGCGGCTGGCCCAGGGATGGTCCTTGTCCACCAATTCGTCATCCCCGATATCGCGGATCGACAACGGTCCCTCGCTGCGCAGGCGGCGGGCCATTTTTCGCACCTCGAGCGGGGTTACCGAGCCGAACCAGCGGCTGGGCGTTTCGCGGTATTGCTTCATGGCCGGCAGGAAAAACGGCAAATCTGCGCTCGGCACATAGCTCAGCGCATGGGTCCAATATTCAAAGACCGATTTATCCGCCGATTGGGCCTGCGCCAGATGCGCCCGGGCATAGCCGGGAATGCGCGACCACAGGATATGATGGTGGCAGCGCTCGATGACATTGATGGTGTCGATCTGCACGTAACCCAGATGGGCAATGGCCGCGAGCGTGGCTGCCGGCCCCTCGCCAAACGGCGAACTCACATCCAGCCGCTGTGCGCTCAGCCAGATATGGCGGGCGTGATCGGGCGAAAGCGGGCGGGATTTCGGCACGGAACGACTCGGCAAGGGTTTACTGGAAACAAACCTAGAACAAGTCGGGGTCGAGGGGCACCCGGTTCTGTGGACAATTCGATACCCGCTGCCCTAAAGCCGCTTCTTGGCAAAAAATTCTGCCCGACGCAGTCTTTAGCTGCGCAACTCTGGCGCGACAGCCTTCGCAATGATGTCCGCAAGCTTTGGGCTAGGCCTCAAAGGCCTGCCGAGCCGAAGCTGCGGAGCAGCGAAGGCTGGTGGAGCCAAGCGGGATCGAACCGCTGACCTCTTGCATGCCATGCAAGCGCTCTCCCAGCTGAGCTATGGCCCCATTCCGTGGGTTCCGGCGGGTATTCCCGTCCGGAGCGAGGCGGAACCTATTGGATGATCCGTCCCCATGCAAGTGCCTATTTGACACTTTTTCGTCCCGCCGGATTTTTTGTGAATCCGGCGGAAAAATCGTTTGAAATCAGCGGTCTTCGTCGCCGCCGACGTCGAAGCCGAGCTCGTCGTCTTCGTCCTCGTCTTCCTCAAGGAAGACGTCTGCATCGTCATCGCCGAGTTCTTCGTCGACTTCGACGTCCTCGGTTTCCGGAATGTCCTCGTCGCCACCTTCTTCGGCGTCGGCGTCTTCGAGGCTGACGATTTCGGGCGCTGCCACGTCCTCGGCTTCCTCTTCTTCCTCGACCTCATCCTCGTCATCGACCTTGCGGGCGGTGGCGGGGGAAGGCTTGCCGGCCAGCACCTGCTCGAAATACGAGCGCGGATAGCTCTTGCCGGTATAAGGCGAGACGATCGGGTCCATGTTGAGGTCGTAGAACTTCTTCCCGGTATCGGGATCGGTCCGTTTGGTGCCGCGTTCGGAACTGGCCATCGATGTTCCTCGTGGGGGAATGGATTTGCGGGGGAGAAAAGCTGCCGCCGCTTCGGTCAGTCCGGTTATGGGCAAACCATGCCCCTGTCAAACCGAAAATGCTGGTATCAGCACTGGCAACGATATCGGCGGTGGCTTCAGGCGCCTGGGCCATGCTAAACCCGCGCCCGCCGCAAACCACTTCATGGCCGCCATGCCCGACGCCAAATCGCCGCTCCAGCCGCTTTCCGCTCACCGTGCCGGTCCCTTGTCCGGGCGTTTTGCGACACCCGGCGACAAGGCGGTTTCCCACCGCGCCCTGATTGCCGGGGCCCTCGCGGTGGGCCGCAGCCGAATCGAGGGATTGCTCGTCGCCGATGATGTGCTGGCCACCGCCAATGCCCTGCGTGCCCTGGGCGTCGCCGTGGATTTCGATGGCACACAATGCACGGTGCAGGGCCTGGGTATAAACGGGCTTCTGGCGCCCGCCGCTCCGCTCGATTTCGGCAATTCGGGCACCGGCGCCCGGCTCATGCTTGGTCTGCTCGCTCCCTTTTCCTTTGTCAGCCGCCTTACTGGTGGTCCAACGCTCACACGGCGGCCGATGCAATCCCTGTTCGATGCCCTGGCGGGAATGGGCATGACCGTGCTTGAGAGCGAGGCGGGCCACTTGCCGGCCGCCATCGAAGGGCCAGCCATTGCCGTGCCGATCCACTACACCATGCCGGAGCCCTCCGAGCAGATCAAATCGGCGCTGCTGCTGGCGGGCCTGGCCATCCCCGGCACAACGACAATTATCGAGCCCGTGCCGACCCCCGATCACACCGAAAGAATGCTTGCCGCTTTCGGCGCCGACATCGCGACCAGTTTCGATGCGGCGGGCGCCGCCACCATCAGGCTGACCGGACTTCCCGAGTTGAGACCGCGCCGTGTCATCGTGCCGGGCGACCCATCATCGGCGGCCTATGCCATTGTCGCCGCGCTCATCGTTCCCGGCTCCGACCTCGTGGTCGAAAACGTTCTGATCAATTCCAATCGCACCGGGCTGATCGACACCCTGCTCGACATGGGCGGCGATATTGCCTTCACCAATCAGCGCGAGGCGGGGGGCGAGCATGTCGCCGACCTGCGCGTTCGTTCGTCGCGCCTGCGGGGCGTCCGCGTCCCGGCCGAGCATGCCGGGGCCATGCTGGATGATATTCCGGCCCTGGCCATCGCCGCCGCCTATGCCGACGGCTCCACCGCCATCGAGGGTATCGCGGCCCTGCGCGAGCAGGAATGCGACCGCCTCGCGGCAATGGCGGCCGGACTTGTCGCCAATGGCGTCGAGTGTCTCGAAGGACGCGATCAATTGCTGGTCAAGGGGGCCGGGGGCGTTCCGGGCGGCGGCAGCGTCGACACCCATCACGATCACCGTATCGCCATGAGCTTCCTGGTACTGGGTTTTGCCAGCAAGGCCCCCGTCACAATCGACGATGCGCGGCCCATTGCGGCAAGCTTTCCCGATTTTGTCGCGGCCATGACCGCTGCTGGCGCGAATATTCTCGCAGCCTAGGCGCGCGGCGCGCGTGGATTTCTCGCAATTGCCGGTTCTTTTCGCCCGCCGATTATGCCAAAGCCATGGGGCAACTCGCAAAAGGCAAAAGAGGGGAGGCCAAGCCAATGATCATTGCCGTTGACGGACCCGCCGCCTCCGGCAAGGGCACTCTGGCTTCCGGGCTTGCCCGCCATTATGGCCTGCCCCATCTTGATACCGGCCTGCTCTATCGCGCCGTCGGCCGCGCCGTTTCCGCTCGGGAAGACCAGCCTGGCTTTGAAGACGCCGCCATTGCCGCCGCCCGCGCGCTCGACGCCAGCCATCTGGCCGATGTCGCCGAACTGACCTCGGCCCGCTCGGGTGTCCTCGCCAGCAAGGTCGCGGTGATCGGCCCGGTGCGGGCGGCTCTGTTCGATTATCAGCGCAACTTTGCCACCCAGCCCGGCGGTGCCGTGCTTGATGGCCGCGATATCGGCACCAATATCTGCCCCGATGCCGATGTGAAACTGTTCATCCAGGCCGATTCCAAGGCCCGTATGGAGCGCCGCGCCCGCCAGCTGGAATCTCGTGGCGTGGAGGTTGACCGCTACGCCCTCTATCACCAGATAGAAGAACGGGACGCCCGCGACATGGCCAATCCCAATGGCGGTTTCTATAAAGCTGACGACGCGCACTTGCTCGATACGACGCTTCTCGATATAGAGGCCGCACTCCGCGCAGCCATCGCGATTGTCGAGACGACCATGGCGCACAAGGCAAGGCTCTAGAGCTTTAATTTCCTCCTTGCGTGTTTCGGTTCCGCCAATCAGCCAAGCTTTGGCCCGGACTTATACCCAATAGACATCGATCGGGCGCTCGCGCGCCGGCATTTTGCATTTGCGAAGTGGCGGGTTTCCGGTCTCAACCTCAAGCCCCCGGTGCACTGGAGATATGAATTTGGCACAGCAAACTGTGACGAAAGAAGATTTTGAATCCCTGTTGATGGACTCGTTCATCGACAACGAACCCCTAGAGGGCGCCGTTGTTAAGGGCACCGTGGTCGCGATCGAAAAGGATCTGGCGATCATCGACGTTGGTCTCAAGACCGAAGGGCGCATCGCGCTCAAGGAATTCGGCCAGGCCGGCCGCGACGGCACCATCACCGTCGGCTCGATCGTCGAGGTCTATGTCGACCGCGTCGAAAATGCCGCTGGCGAAGCCGTTCTGTCGCGCGAGAAGGCTCGCCGCGAAGAGAGCTGGGTCAAGCTCGAAGAAATGTACAACAACAATGAGCGCGTTGAAGGCACCATCTTCAACCAGGTCAAGGGTGGTTTCACCGTCGACCTCGAAGGCGCCATTGCCTTCCTGCCGCGTTCGCAGGTCGATATCCGCCCGATCCGCGATATCGCTCCGCTCATGAACGTGCCGCAGCCCTTCCAGATTCTGAAGATGGACAAGCGTCGCGGCAATATCGTCGTCTCGCGCCGTGCCATTCTCGAGGAATCGCGCGCTGAACAGCGTTCGGAAATCGTCCAGCAGCTCGAAGAGGGCCAGGTTGTTGACGGCGTGGTCAAGAACATCACCGATTACGGTGCGTTCGTTGATCTCGGCGGCATTGACGGCCTGCTGCACGTCACCGATATCGCCTGGCGTCGTGTGAACCACCCGTCCGAAGTGCTCACGATCGGCGAGACCATCAAAGTCCAGATCGTTCGCATCAACCACGAGTCTCACCGTATCTCGCTCGGCATGAAGCAGCTGCAGGCCGATCCGTGGGATGGCATCGAAGCCAAGTATCCGATCGAGGCCAAGTTCACCGGCCGCGTGACCAACATCACCGATTACGGTGCGTTCGTCGAACTGGAGCCGGGCATTGAAGGCCTGATCCACGTTTCGGAAATGAGCTGGACCAAGAAGAACGTTCACCCCGGCAAGATCGTCTCGACCTCCCAGGAAGTCGAAGTCGTCGTGCTCGAGGTCGATCCCGACAAGCGCCGCATTTCGCTCGGTCTCAAGCAGACCCTGCAGAATCCGTGGGAAAGCTTCGCCGAGAAGTTCCCCGTTGGTTCGGTCATCGAAGGCGAAGTCAAGAACAAGACCGAATTCGGCCTGTTCATCGGCCTCGACGGCGATGTGGACGGCATGGTTCACCTCTCCGATCTCGACTGGCAGAAGTCGGGCGAAGTGGCCCTGGAAGACTACAATCGCGGTGACATGGTTTCGGCCAAGGTCCTCGACGTTGACGTCGAAAAGGAACGCATCTCGTTGGGCATCAAGCAGCTCGCCACTGGCGAAGTTGCCGATACGGCCGGTTCGGAAGGCGGCATCAAGAAGGGCTCGGTCGTGACCGGCACTGTCATCGAAGTCAACGATGGGGGCATTGAAGTCCGTATCGCCGACAGCGAAATGACCGCCTTCATCCGCCGCGCCGATCTTAGCCGCGATCGCAACGACCAGCGTCCCGAGCGTTTCAGCAAGGGCGAAAAGGTCGACGCACGCGTCACCCAGTACGATCGCAAGACCCAGCGCATCCAGCTGTCCATCAAGGCACTTGAGATCGCCGAGGAAAAGGAAGCCGTGGCCAATTACGGCTCCTCGGACTCGGGTGCTTCGCTCGGCGACATCCTGGGCGCTGCCCTCAAGGATCGCGACACGAAGTAATTCGTTCGCTTTGCAAGGATTGCAGGGGCCCGCACTTCACAGTGCGGGCCTTTTGCTTTTAGAAGACCCCATGAACCAAGCAATGCACTGGCGGGCCCTCACCACACTCGACCTGCCCGCGGTGGAGGCAATCGCCAACCGCGTGCATCCCGGTTTTCCCGAAGACCAGGCGGTCTTTGCCGAACGCCAGCGCCTCTATCCCGATGGCACGCGATTGCTCGAACTCGATGGCGTGTCCTCCGGCTATATCCTGTCCCATCCCTGGCGGTTCAAATCGCTGCCCGCGCTCAATTCGCTGCTCGGCGCGGTGCCACCCGACGCCGACACCTATTACCTCCACGACTTGGCACTATTGCCCACCGCCCGCGGCACGGGCGCCGCCGCCATGATCGTCGGCGAAATCCAGCGCCACGCCCGCAGCCGGGGCTTTGCCAATATGAGCCTGGTCGCCGTCAACGGCTCGATCCCCTTCTGGACCAAGCACGGCTTCCGCCCTTTCCCGGCCCCCGAGTTGGCAGACAAGCTGCTGAGCTATGAGGCCGCAGCGCGGTTCATGGTTAAACGGCTTGTGTAGTTACAAAACTGTAGTTACATTATTGCCGTTACGCGCAGGGGGCTACGCGTGGAATTTGAATGGGACGAAGACAAGAACCGCAGCAATAAGCTCAAGCATGGCATCAGTTTCGAAGCAGCGATTGAGATTTTTGACGATCCGTTCGAGCTGACCGAGTTCGACCAGTTTGTTGACGGGGAGGAGCGTTGGAAGACGCTCGGTGCTTGGCAGCATGGATGGTCGGTACTTGTTGTGGTTCATGTCGAACGGGATCGGGCCGATGCCTTGACTGTCCGGATAATATCGGCGCGAGCGGCCAATAAGGACGAGAGGAAGCGATATGAGCGAAACCGAAGGAAAGACCGTTAGATATACGCGTAAGCCGCTGACCCAGGATCAGATCGAAGAGCTCAACGCATTGGCGAATCGCCCCGATAGCGAGATCGATTTCTCCGACATTCCCGAACTCGATGACGAATTCTTTAAAAATGCCAAGCAGGGCGTCATGTATCGCCTGGTGAAGCAACAGATGACGCTCCGCCTCGATGCCGATATCCTTGACTGGTTCAAGCGCCATGCCAAGGATGGCAAGGGCTATCAGACCGACATCAACAAGGCGCTGCGGGCCTATGTGACGGCGCAGGAAAAGCGGGCGCAGAAGAAGGCCGGCTGATCCCGTCTTGCCAATCTGGCGCCCGCTCGCTACCCCTTCGGTCGTCAAACCAATGAGGCAGAGATGACCGATCAGCCCATCGAGGAGCCGGCCCGGCCCTCCGATCCGCATGAAATCATCGCCGCCGAAACCTATCGCCGCTCGCGCGGCTTCTGGCGTGTGCTTGCTTTTGTGGCACTGGCCATTGCCATTCTTGCCGTGGCGGGCCGCTTTGCGCTCAGCAACACGGCGACGGGCGATCACATTGCCCGCGTGGTAATCGATGGCACGATCGCCACCGATCCCGAACGGCTCAAGCTCATCGAGGACCTGGCCGACGACGACAGCGTCAAGGCGGTGGTCGTCGCCATCAATTCGCCTGGCGGCACCACGGCGGGCGGCGAGGAGCTCTACGAGGCGCTTGGCCAGCTCCGCGCCAAAAAACCGGTGGTTGCCGTGGTCAAGGAATTGGGCGCCTCGGCCGCCTATATGACCGCTATTGGCACCGATCACATCTTTGCCCGGCGCCTCTCCATCATCGGCTCGATCGGCGTGCTCTATCAGCACGTCAATGCCGGCAAACTGCTCGAAACCATTGGCGTCGATCTCGATAAGGTCGCCTCGGGGCCGCTCAAGGCCGAGCCCGATTATGACGAGCCCATGGTGGGTGAGGTGCGCGCCTCCATCGGCGCTTTGGTCGATGACAGCTTTCAATGGTTCGTCGATATCGTCGCCGAACGGCGTAACCTGGACCGCACCATTGCGCTGGGTCTGGCCGATGGCCGTATCATGACCGGCCGGGTGGGCGTGGAAACCGGCCTGATCGATGCCATTGGCGGAGAACTTGAGGCCCAGGCCTGGCTAGAGGCTGAGCGGGATGTGCCCAAAGACCTCGAAATCGTCACCGCCTGGCCCCAGGGGAGCTCCGGGCTGGGCTGGATTGGCACTTTTTTAGGCAGTCAGGCCCGTGCAGCGCTTGGTTTGCCTGTCAATGGGGCCATCACGCTTGACGGGCTGGTCTCGCTTTGGCAGGTTGGCGCAGCCTCGTAAACCTAGCGGGGTATGACGGTCTCGCACCGGGAGCCAGGGATGATCAAGTCGGAACTCGTCGAGAAACTCGCGGCGGAAAATCCGCATCTGTTCCAGCGTGATATCGAAAACATCGTCAACGCCATCCTCGATGAGATCGGGGACGCCATGGCCCGCGGCGATCGGGTCGAGTTGCGCGGCTTTGGCGCCTTTTCGGTCAAGAACCGTCCGGCCCGCGTCGGGCGCAATCCGCGCACCGGCGAACAGGTCGATGTCGGCGAGAAATACGTGCCGCAGTTCAAGGCGGGCAAGGAAATCCGCGAGCGGCTCAACCGCTCGTAACGGGGCAAGCAGTCCCCAACAGGCAAAACGCGACTATGCTCAACAAGATTGTCGGCTGGCTGGTCCTTGTGCCGCTTTCTCTGGCGCTGATTGCCTTTGCCCTGGCCAATCGGCAATTCGTGATCGTCAATTTCAATCCCTTTGCCCCGGTCGAGCAGCTGGCGACGCCCGGCTATGGCGTCCCGCTTTTCATGGTGCTCTATGTGGTGCTGCTGATCGGCGTATTGCTGGGCGGCATTGCCACCTGGTTCGCCCAGGGCCAGCACCGCCAGCGCGAACGCCACTGGCGGCGCGAGGCTAATATGCTCAATTCGGAGCTCGCCACCCTGCGCAAGAACCAGGGCCAGCCGAGCAATCCGTTGAGCGATGTCGATGACCTCTTGGAGCTCCGTTGAGCACACCATGGCCGACCCCCTGATTATCAAAATCTGCGGTATCAAGACGCTTGATATCCTGGAAACCACCATTGCCGCTGGTGCCGACATGGTCGGCTTCATGCATTTTCCGCGCTCGCCGCGTCATGTCTCGGTCGAACAGATCGGCGACCTGATTTCGAGTGCCCGCGGGCGCATTGAAACCTGCGTCGTGCTGGTCAATCCGGACAATTCCTGCGTGGCCGAAATTGCCGCGCTCGGCCCCGACTGGATCCAGCTGCATGGCCCCGAGACCCCCCATCGCGTCGAAGCCATCCGCATCGAGGCGGGTGTGGAAATCATGAAGGCTCTACCCATCGGCTCGGCCGAGGATGTCGCCCATATTGCCGATTTTGTCGGGGTCGCCGACCGCATTCTGCTTGATGCCAAGCCCCCCAAAGGCGCCGACCGGCCCGGTGGCCTCGGCGAAACCTTTGACTGGTCCTTGCTCAAGGCGCTTGACCCATCCATCCCCTTCATGCTTTCGGGTGGCCTGACGCCGCAAACCGTAGCCGATGCCATAAAGACCCTGCGCCCCTTCGGGGTCGATGTGTCCTCCGGCGTCGAAACGGCTCCTGGCGTCAAGGACAAGCGGCTGATCGAGGCGTTCATGCGAAACGCGCGGGCCGCCAGCTAACATAAGCGCGTCGACGGACCTCTGATGAGCCTGTCGAGGGGCATCGAGAGGACCATCAATGGACGGCATCAATTCCCTGCGCAACGGCCCGGACGAGCATGGCCGTTTCGGGCTCTATGGCGGCCGTTTCGTCGCCGAAACCCTGATGCCGCTGATCCTCGATCTCGAGCAGCAATACCGCGCCGCCAAGACCGATCCGGTCTATCAGGCCGAGCTCAAGGACTTGGCGGTCCATTACACCGGCCGCCCCAGCCCGCTCTATTTCGCCAAGCGCCTCACCGAGCATCTGGGTGGCGCCAAGGTCTGGTTCAAGCGCGAAGAGCTCAACCATACCGGCTCCCACAAGATCAACAATTGCCTGGGCCAGATCCTGCTCGCCAAGCGCATGGGCAAGACCCGCATCATCGCTGAAACCGGCGCCGGCCAGCATGGCGTGGCGACGGCCACGGTCTGCGCCAAGTTCGATCTGCCCTGCACCATCTTCATGGGCGCCACCGACGTCGAGCGGCAAAAGCCCAATGTGCTGCGCATGAAAATGCTGGGCGCCGAGGTTCGTCCGGTCACCGCCGGCGCCGGCACGCTCAAGGACGCCATGAACGAGGCGCTGCGCGACTGGGTCACCAATGTCGACACCACCTATTACCTGATCGGCACGGCCGCTGGCCCCCATCCCTATCCCGAAATGGTGCGCGATTTCCAATCGGTCATCGGCACCGAACTCAAGGAACAGTTCAAGGAGGCCGAGGGCAAGTTGCCCGACGCGATCGTCGCCTGCGTCGGCGGCGGCTCCAATGCCATCGGCACGTTCCACGCCTTCCTGGATGACCCTGAAGTCGCCATTTATGGCGCCGAGGCCGGTGGTCATGGCATCGATGTTGAAAACGGCCACGCCGCTTCCATGACCGGCGGCCGTCCCGGCGTGCTGCATGGCAACCGCACCTATCTGTTGCAGGACAAGGACGGCCAGATTCTGGAAGGCCATTCCATCTCGGCGGGCCTGGACTATCCCGGCGTCGGCCCGGAGCATTCCTTCCTGCATGACACCAAGCGCGTGACCTATGTGCCCATCACCGACGATGAAGCCCTGGCCGCCTTCCAGCTCTGCACCAGGATGGAGGGCATCATTCCCGCGCTCGAATCGGCCCATGGCCTGGCCCAGGTCATCAAGCTGGCGCCCACTTTGGGCAAGGACCAGTCCGTCGTGCTGTGCCTTTCGGGGCGCGGCGACAAGGACGTCGAAAGCGTCGGCAATTATCTGGGGCTGCTCTAGACCATGACCTCTCGCATCGAAAAACGCTTCGCCGAAGCCAAGGCCGCCAACCGGCCCGCCCTCGTCACCTATGTCATGGCCGGCGATCCCGACCTCGCCACCAGCCAGGCGATCATGGAAGCCCTGCCGCAGGCCGGGTCTGATATTATCGAATTCGGCATGCCCTTTTCCGACCCCATGGCCGATGGCGTTGCGATCCAGCTGGGTGGGCAGCGGGCCCTCGCCGGCGGCATGACGCTGCGCGGTGTTCTCGGCATGGTCGAGGATTTCCGCCGCAAGGACGAGACCACCCCCATCGTGCTGATGGGCTATTACAACCCGATCTATAGTTTCGGCGTCGATAAGTTCCTGGCGGCCGCCAGGGATGCCGGTGTCGATGGCCTCATCGTCGTCGACCTGCCTACCGAGGAAGACGAGGAATTGTGCATTCCCGCCCTCAAGGCCGGTCTCAATTTCATCCGCCTCACCACGCCCACCACCGATGACAAGCGCCTGCCGACCGTGCTCCAGAACACGTCGGGCTTTGTCTACTATGTCTCGATGACCGGCATTACCGGCGCCGCCATCAAGTCGCGCGCCGCTGTGGGCGAGGCCGTCGAACGCATCAAGAGCCATACCGATCTGCCGGTTGCGGTCGGCTTCGGCATCAAGACGCCCGAAGATGCCACCGAAATCGGCCGCTATGCCGATGGCGTGGTCGTGGGCACGGTGCTGGTCGATGCGGTGGGCCAGTCGCTGGCCGATGGCAAGGCGACCGACCGGACCGTCAGCGCCGTGCGCGACATCGTGGCGGGCCTGGCCGCTGGTGCAAAGCGGGCGCGCTCCTAGCGCGGTGTTGCAACGGTCACTGTATCATCGCGCAGGCCGGGATCCCGTCACCAGCATCCAGTGCGGGGAACGGGCACAGCCTGGATTCCGGAATGACCCGGTGAAAGGTAACGCTTTCCCCACCCCGACTTTGCCCTCCGCCGCCACCCCTGATAATATCCGCCACAATTGATCATTATGTCCTGTCCCGACAGGACACCCCGATAAGGCCGCCGCCATGAACTGGATCGACAATTTCGTCCGCCCCAAAATTCGCTCTTTCCTCTCCAACAAGCGCGAGACGCCGGAGAACCTTTGGGTAAAAGACCCCGAGTCCGGCGAGATGGTGTTCTACCGCGATCTCGAGGCCAATCAGTGGGTGGTGCCCAATTCGGGCTATCACATGAAGATCAAGCCGGCCGATCGCCTGGCGACCTTCTTTGACGAAGGCCAATATGATCTCGTGCCGGTGCCTGCCGTGCCGGTCGATCCCCTCAAGTTCCGCGACCAGAAGCGCTATACCGACCGCCTCAAGGAAAGCCGCGCCAAGACCGGCTATGATGACAGCGTCATCGTCGCCACCGGCAAGCTCTATGGCCGCGACACCACGGCGGCCGTGCAGGATTTCGATTTCATCGGCGGCTCGCTCGGCATGGCGGCAGGGCAGGGCATCATTACCGGGCTCGAAACCGCGGTCTCCCGCAAGACGCCCTTCGTGCTCTTCGTCGCCTCCGGCGGCGCGCGCATGCAGGAAGGCATTTTCTCGCTGATGCAGATGCCGCGCACCACCGTTGCCGTGCTGCGCCTGCGCGAAGCGGGCCTGCCCTTCTTCGTGGTCTTTACCGACCCAACCACCGGCGGCGTCACCGCCTCCTATGCCATGCTGGGCGATGTGCATCTGGCCGAGCCCGGCGCCCGTATCGGCTTTGCCGGCGCCCGCATCATCGAGCAGACCATCCGTGAAAAGCTGCCCAAGGGCTTCCAGCGCTCCGAATATCTGCATGAACATGGCATGGTCGACATGGTCGTCCACCGCCACAATCTGCGCTCCACCATCGGCTCGCTCGCCGGCATCCTGACCCGCGCCGAGCCCAGCGATGAATTGAACGGCACGTCTGCCGCGCTTCCCGCCATCAGCCTGCGCGATGCCGCCATCGCGGCCGAGGGCGATGATGGTGATCTGGCTGCGCCCAGCGCCGCCCACGCCGAATAATTTGGCGAAATGCCATGTTGTGAAGGCCGGTCCATAGCGACCGGCCTTTTTTTATGCGGCGGAAGGCTCTAATCGACATCCTGCGCAGGTCTGTATTGCCTGTCCGCAGGAGAAACCTTGATGTCCGATAATCTCAATCTCACCCAGCTCGGCCAAAGCGCCGGCATTCCCGCTTCCCCCCAAGCCGCCATTCTCGAGCGTGTGCCCAATCCGCAAGCCGACACCGATTATGTGTCCCGCTTCACCGCGCCCGAATTCACCTCGCTCTGCCCGGTCACCGGCCAGCCCGATTTCGCCCATCTGGTCATCGATTATGTGCCCGGCGACTGGCTGGTCGAATCCAAGTCGCTCAAGCTCTATCTGACCTCGTTCCGCAATCACGGCGCGTTTCACGAAGATTGCACCGTATCCATCGGCAGGCGGCTGGTGGCCCTGCTCGATCCGCGCTGGCTGCGCATAGCCGGCTATTGGTATCCGCGCGGCGGCATCCCCATCGACGTGTTCTGGCAGACTGGCACCCCGCCCGAGGGCATCTGGCTGCCCGATACGGGCGTGCCCTCCTATCGTGGCCGGGGCTAGGGCCAATCGACATTCATCTGATGCTGGCCTGCAAATGGCGGTTTTCTGCGCTTCCGGTGCTCACGTACCAAAACGTACGCTGCGCTCCGGTTCTCGAAAACCACCATTTTCGGCTCAGCCTGAGTGAATGTCGATTGGCCCTAGCGTCAACGCTGCCCTTGAGGCGCAATCCGACCCATTGTAAACCCGGCCGGCCGTTCCGTGCCGCAATCGAGTCTGCCCATGTCCCGTACCGACGCCATTCTCAAGCGCCTTTCGATGTTGCATCCCAAGCTGATCGACCTCAGCCTTGAGCGGCTCAATCGGCTGCTGGACGATCTCGGCCGCCCCGATCACCATATGCCGCCCGTCATCCATGTCGCCGGCACCAATGGCAAGGGCTCGACCATCGCCTATCTCCGCGCCATGCTGGAGGCGGCGGGCAAGTCGGTCCATGTCTATACCTCGCCCCATCTGGTTCGCTTCAACGAGCGCATCCGGCTGGCGGGCAAGCTGGTCTCCACCCGCCGGCTCAATGCGGTGCTGGAGCGGGTCGAACAGGTCAATGCCGGCCAGCCCATCACCTATTTCGAGGTGACCACGGCGGCCGCCTTCGTGCTGTTTTCCGAGATCAAGGCTGATTACCTGCTGCTCGAAGTGGGCATGGGCGGCACCTATGACACGACAAATGTGGTCGAGCACCCGCTGGGCATCATCATCACCCCGGTCGATCTCGATCACATGGCATTCCTGGGCAATACGATCGGCAAGATCGCGGTCGAAAAGGCCAATATCATGAAGCGCGGCTCTCCCGCCGTGATTGCCCGCCAGGCAGAAGAGGGGCTCGCCTCGATCAATCGTGTCGCGGCCAGGCTGGGTGTCGTCCCCTTCGTTGGCGGCGAGGATTTCGACGCCTTCGCCCAGGATGGCCGGCTGATCTATCAGGACGATAAGGGCCTGCTCGATCTGCCGCCGCCAAAACTCATCGGCAATCACCAGTTCGAAAATGCCGGTGTCGCCATCGCTGCCATCCGCCATTTCGGCCTGCCGGTCGATGAGGCGGCCATGGCCCAGGGCCTGGGCGATGTCGTCTGGCCGGCCCGGCTCTCCCCGGTCGCGGGCAAGCTGCGCGATCTGTTGGGCCCCGGCGCCGAGCTCTGGCTCGATGGCGGCCACAATGCCCATGGCACGCGGGCCCTGGCCCGGGCATTGGAGGATATGAACCGCGCCCGTCCCGCGCCGCTGGTGTTGATCATGGGCATGATGAACACCCGCTCGCCCGCGGCGGTCCTCGCCCCTTTCGAAGGCATGGCCGAGCGGATCATCACGCTCACCATTCCGGGCGAGCCCAATGCCCATGAGGCTCGCTACATTGCCGAGGAAGCCAGTAAGGCCGGCTTCAAGGCCAGCGCCGCCAGAACCATCGAAGCCGCGCTTAAATCGGCCGCCACCACGCCCAATGCCCGGGTGGTGATCTCGGGCTCGCTCTATCTGGCGGGGCAGGTGCTGCTCAAGAACGGGACGTTTCCGGAGTAAACCGCCACCGGGCAGCGGGTCATGCGTCCCCTCCCCCTTGAGGGGAGGGCTAGGGTGGGGGTCTGCCTGCTCTTGCACAAAACCCAACGACCCCCACCCCGACCCTCCCCTCAAGGGGGAGGGAGGCGATAGAGCCGGCGCGCACGAAATGGGTCAAGCGTCTCAATATTTCGCCTGCTCACTCCCGCAAAACGCATCCACCGGGCTGGTCCCGGCAAATTCCGTCCGCCCCAGCAGCGCCTCCACCACCGCGGCCTGCAGCGCTTCGCTCGAGCCATAGGCATTGACATAGGTGGGCACGCGCGGCGCGTCATAGAGATAATAGGGATAGCCCAGGCTGATCATCAGGGTGGGGATATCGTGCCAATAGCGCGCCATGCCGTCGAACACGCTGCCGGTGAGCTTGACCCAATCGAGGAAAATCCGGCTGCGCGTCAGCACGGTCTCTTCGGCGAAGAGATAGAGTATCAGGTCATAATCCTTGGGGCTGACGCTCATGCCGGGTTCGAACAGGGTCACGGCAAACCCCTCCCGGTCCAGTCGCTCGGGGATGCTGAGCGGCAGTGGCTGCGGCACGAAGGGAATGACCGCGCCGCCTGAAAATACCAGCACGCGCTTGTGCCTGGCCGGTGACAGCGGCAAGAGGCCAGCCACATCCTTGACCAGGGTCGGCACCCGCCGATGCACGGCTTCGGCGATCTGCCGGTTGGCCCGGCTGCCCACCACCTGTTGGGCTGTTTCGAGGCTGGGCTGGCTGGGATTGCGATGCAGACCCAGCGCCGCCTTGAGCGCCAGCACCCGCGTCACCGCCTCGTCCACCCGCTCCTGGCTCAGCCGTCCATCCGCGACGGCTTTGACCAGCCGCATCAGATCGGCATTGGGGTCGTCCGAGAACAGGATCACATCGCAGCCGGCAATGATCACCTCGGGCAATACGCTGTCGCGTGGCCCCCAATCGCCCATGCCGGCCATGGGCGTGGCATCGGAAACAATGAGGCCATTGAACCCCAGTTCGCGCCGCAACAGGTCTTCATTCAAAATCCGGCTCAGCGATGCGGGGCGGTAGGCTTCCGCGCCCGCCTCGGGATCGAGCGCTCGCACAAAGGCGGGAAAGGCGATATGGCCCGACATCACGCTCATCACGCCTGCCTTGATGGCGGCGCGATAGAGTCGGCCGAAATTGCTTTCCCACGCCTTCATGGTCAGCGGATTGACCGTGGTCACCAGATGCTGGTCGCGGTCGTCATAGCCTTCGCCCGGCCAATGCTTGACCGTGGCGGCGACGCCATTGGCCTGGAAGGCAGCGATCTGAGCCAGCGCGTGCCGCTCGATCCGGTCCACTTCGCTGCCGTAGGATCGGGTGCCGACAATGGCGCTGCGGAAGGCCGCATTGATATCGATGACCGGGGTAAAGCTCCAATTGAGCCCCAAAGCATGGGCTTCCCGCGCCATGATGGCGGAAATGGCGCTGGTCGCTTCCACGTCGTCCACCGCCGCCAGCCCCAGCGGATTGGGCACGGGCGTACCGAAGGGCAGGCTCATGCGGCTGCCTTCGAGATCGGCGCTGACCAGCATGGGCACACTGCCAATGCCATCAAGGGCCTGCGCCAGCGCCACCTCGCTCGCCAGATCGCCCGAATAGATGCGGGTAATGCCGCCGGGCTTGAAAGCCCGCAATTGCTCGAGCACGTCGCCAGGCTCGCCCCGCGCCAGAAGCACGAAGAGCTGCGCCAGCTTGTCGCGCGGGGTCAGGCTGTCGCGAGTGGCATGCACCCAGGCCATGGCCTCGTCATCGAGGTTGAACGGGGCGGCGCTGAGATCGATTGGGGCCATCGGGCCTGTCTCCCTTAGTCTTTTTATGACTGGAAGCTATCAGGCCCGGTGATCTCCGCCAATCAGGCGGTGTGGCTCTCGAGCCACTTGGTCAGCTGAGCGCGCGACTGGCCTGCGCCCACTTTGACATCGGCCGGCTGGCCGTCCTTGAACACGATCATGGTGGGCATGGCGCGCACATGATATTGCGTCACGGTGCCGGGATTGCTGTCCACGTCGAGCTTGACGATCTTGACCTTGCCGGCCAGGTCGATTGCCACCTGCTCCAGGATCGGATCCATCGCCTTGCAGGGGCCACACCATTCCGCCCAGAAATCCACCAGCACCGGCTCGCTGGAATTCAGCACTTCGGCAGCAAAATCGGCGTCGGTAACGTGGTGGGCCATGATCATCTCCATCGGTAAAGAGCGATGGAGATTGCGCCGAGTCGGAGCAAATGAAAAGCACAACATGTTGTGTTCGTTACCGGGCCCGACCCATTCACATAGCGCAAACAAAAACACCGCCGGGTTGCCCCAGCGGTGTTCTGCAATTTCTAAAGCCAGCTGTTAGGCTGCGTGGCCTTCGAGCCACTTGGTCAGCCCGGCCTTGGGCGTACCGGCGCCGATCTTCATATCGGCAGCTTCCCCGCCCTTGAACAGGATCATGGTGGGGATGGAACGGACACCGTATTTGACGGTGGTGGACGGGTTCTCGTCAATGTTGAGCTTGACGATCTTGACCTTGCCGGCCAATTCGCTCGAAAGCTCATCGAGCACGGGTGCGATCGCGCGGCACGGCCCGCACCACTCCGCCCAGAAATCCACGAGAACGGGCTCTTTGGAGTTAAGGACTTCCTCGCCAAAATTGGCGTCGGAAACGTGTGTAGTCATGGGTTATGTTGCCTTATGGGTTGAAAGCGGTGGTCTCATTGCTCCCAAAGCTGGTGAGAGTCCAGCCTTGCTGCAAGCTTACGTCACCGCAAGGTGAAGCCCTTCGCCGCTTCGACAAGCAGATCAGACGGCAAAATCATTAACGATTCCAGTCCTGTCCATAGAATAGCCGCCTCCACGCTCCGGTCGGGGAAAAGCTGGCTTGCAACCAGCGCATACAACCCCAATTGCGTCAAATACGGCCCCGGCACATCGCCCGGCCCCCCGGGCACCGACATGTCGGACTTGTAGTCGATCACCATTAGTCTTGAGTCGTCAATCACCAGCCGGTCGATCCTTCCGGCCAACCGGATCGGCGCGCCATCCCGACATGCTTCCACTAGGAACGGCACTTCCGCCCGGCTATTGGGCGCGAATATCCCTGCCAGCTCCGGCCGCGTCAGAATGGACATGGCCTTGGCGCCAATCCGTTCATGCTGCCCCGCCGCCTCGGGCAGCAGCGCCATCAGCGCCTTGGGCACGATTGCGGGCCACAGTGCCCGGTCCACCCGCCCCAGATGCTGCAGCAGGGCGTGCAGCGCTATTCCTTCGCGCCGCGCCGCTTCGGCATCGCGCGCCTGTTGGGCCAGGCTATCCAGCGCCGCGACCGGCCGCACATGGCCACGGGCCGAGGAGGGGGAAACCAGCGGCACCGGCCGGGGCGCCGGCACGGCGGCAAAAGCCTGGGGCAGGCTTGCCGCCGGCACCGGGCTGGTGAGGCTTTTGACCGGCTGCGGCGCGACCCGCTCGCGCGGATAGATGAGGGCGGTTTCCTGGCCCTCCGCGTCATGCACGATCTCGGCCTCCGCACGCAGCGCCCGTTCGATCGCCTGATACCAGGTGCCTTCCAGCTGCCGCTCGGCCTTGGCAGCCGGCGTCAGCGCGCCGGTGACATAAAGCTCGTCCTCGGCCCGCGTCATGGCGACATAGAGCCGGCGCCAATATTCCTTGGCCAGATTGGTCTCGACCTGGCTTTTGACGCTCAGGCTCCCCGGCACATGGCTCTTGCTGCCCGAGGCATGCACCAGCAGCGGCCCCGGCGCCTCGGTCAGAAGATAAACCGGCCGGTTGACCTGATTGCCCTGCGGCTTGCTCGCCGCATCGGCCAGAATGACGATCGGCGCTTCGAGGCCCTTGGCGCCATGCACGGTCATCACCCGCACGCCATTGCCCGCTTCGGCCAATTCGCGCTTGATGGACACTGCGCTTTGTCGCATGGCGACGACAAAGCCCTGTAGCGAGGGCTGCGGTCCCTGTTCATGGGCCAGCGCCAGTTCCAGCAATTCGGCGAAAACCTCGTCCACTTCCTCGCCCAGCCGGGCATGAAACCGGCGCAACCCGCCTTCGGCATAGAGCACCTGGGTCAAAAATTCGAAAGGCCGTTCGAAGTCGAGTTCGCCCCGCCAGCGCGCGAGCGCCCGATGGGCTTCGACACAGCCCGGTGTGACCGCGGCCTCCAGCGCCTGCCACAGCGTCCGCCCCCGGTCGCGCGGCTGCGCCAGCGCAAACAATTCGTCCTCGTCGATATCGAACAATGGCGAGCGCAGCAGCGCCGCCAATTGCAGGTTATCGGCCGGGTTGAGCAGCACGTCGCAGAGCGCCAAGAGGTCCAGTACGGCAATATGGTCGGACACGGCCAGCCGGTCGGCGCCGGGCGTGGGCAGCCCGGCCTGCCGCAAGGCCCGGATCACCTCCTGAAACATCGCCCCGCGCGATTGCACCAGGATCAGCACGTCATTGGGCCGCACCGGCCGCCCGCGATTGGTCAGCGGCCGCTTGCTGTCGATCCAGCCCTTGATTTCCCGCGCAATGCGTTCGGCGACCTGACGCGGCGCGGTTTTTTCACCGCCTTCGGCCGGTTCCACCGGCCATTCCCTGGCATCGCCCGTCGCTGTCCCCTGTTGCAAGGGCGGCCATAGCCAGACGCTGCCCCCATTGGTCGGGCGGCTGGTATCGTGATGTACCTTGTCGCTTTCCAGCAGCGCATTCTGGATATTGGGGTCGTCGCTGACCTTGTCGACCGCTCGCAACACCTCGGGCAGGGTGCGAAAGCTCATATGCAGTCGTAGCGGCAGGAACGGCACCTCGACCTCGGCCGCGCGGCGCCGGAACAGATCACCCGTTTCCCCGAACAGGGTTGGTTCGGCCCCCTGGAAGGAATAGATCGACTGCTTCTGGTCACCCACGGCAAAGAGCGAGCGCAGGCGCGTGACGTCCCCGGCGCCATTGAAGAACTCGTCGGCAATGGCCCGCACCACCCGCCATTGCTCGGGATTGGTGTCCTGGCTTTCATCGACCAGAATATGGTCGATCCCGGTATCGAGCTTATATTGCACCCAGGGTCCCGCATCGGGATTTTCGAGGAGATCGCCGAGCTTTTCGACCAGATCGTCGAAATCGAGCAGCGAGCGGGCCCGCTTATGGGCCTGGTAGCGGCTGGCGATCAGCGCCACCACATCGAGCAGCGCCTCGCTGCGTTCCACCAGCAGTGCCGTGCTTAGAGCATCGACCAGCTTGCTGACCCGATCCTGCTCGGCTTCGAGCCGCGCCAGAATATCGGGCCGGTCCGCCTGCTGCTTGGCCGTCAGCAGCTTGCGAGCCGTGCCCTTGTCGGTGAGAAAGGCCGTGCGCAATTGCCCGCCGTCCAAAGCCGCGGGGTCGAGGCGCGCAAGGAGGTCGACAAAGCGGTTATTGCCGCTGGGATCGCCGCCAAAGAGCCGCACGATCTCCCTTATGCCTTCCGGCGTCAGCAGGCTTTCGCTGGTCAGCCGGTGCTGCAATTGGGCCGAGCCCACCCCGTCATGGCCCACCAGGCGCCCCAGATTGGCCTTGGCGCGGGGAATATCGGCGAGCACCGCCTTGAGTTTGCGGCCATCGGTCAGCGCCAGTTCGATCGCATCGCCCAGTGCGAAATCGCTCAATAGGCCAAACAGCGTTTCCACCGCCGCCGTGGCGCCTTCGCCACGCAGGCCCTGCGCCAGCACTGCCTCACGCGTCTGCGTCAGCAGCTGGATGCGTTCTTCATCCTCGATCACCTTGAAATCGAAGGGCACGCCCGCTTCCAGCGGAAAGCGATGCAGCACCGATTCGCAGAAGGCGTGGATGGTGACGATCTTGAGCCCGCCCGGCGTTTCCAGCGCCTGGGCGAACAAGGTGCGCGCCCGCTCGATCAGGGCCGGCCGATAGGCGCTGCCCTCGATATCCTTAAGCTCCCGCACCAGGTCGGGTTCGGGCAGAATGGCCCAGCGCGCCAGCTCCTTGGCAATACGGCCCCGCATCTCGGCCGCCGCCGCCTTGGTATAGGTGAGACACAGGATCGATTGCGGCGTGGCCCCTGCCAGCAGCAGCCGCAACACGCGCCGGGTCAGCACGAAAGTCTTGCCCGAGCCGGCATTGGCCGACACCCAGATGGAAAGGTTCGGGTCTGCCGCCCGCGCCTGATTGGTCCGGGTCTCGGCGGAGATGACGGGCTTGCCGCGCTCGCTCAAAACCCGTCCTCCTCGTCTTCATCCACCGCTGTCCATTCGTCGACCCGCGCCAGATGGTCATAGGCGCCGGCGAAACGCTGCGTCTTGAGCGGCAGGATACGGGCCGGCATCGGCATGTCGTTGAACAGGAAGAAGTCGACATGGCGCTGCATGCGCTCGACGATTTCGGCGGCCGCACTCATGATCGTATGGCCTTCGCCCAACGAGAAATCCCGGGGGCTGAAAGCCTCGGGACCCAGCCCGATCTTGATATAGGTCAGCCCTGAACTATCCGCCGCCGGCACGCCCGCCATGGCCCCGGCCCGCGCCATCTGCGCTTCGAGCAGCATTTGCGGAGCTTCGAACGCCTTCATCGCGCCGGGTGCCGGCAGCGAGCCTGTCTTGAAGTCGAGAATTTGCAGGCTCCCATCGACCATTTCATCCACCCGGTCGGCGCGCCCCTTGAGGGTGAAGCCGGTGGGCAGCGGCCAGAGGCCCTCGATTTCGGCATGGCGCCGCCGCACCGCCCCATTGCGCTCGCGCTCGAAATCGAGAAATTGCCGCGCCGCCGTCTCGAACCGCCGGAGCCAGATGTCGCGGCGTTCGGCAATGCCTTCGAGACCCGCAAACGCCTCCACCGCAAATTGCCGCAACAGGTCGATGGCATTGGCCGCCATCACGTCATGCCCCTCCTCGACGAAGCGGGCCAGGATATCGTGGATAATGGTGCCGCGTTCGCGCGCCTCGGGCGTTTCGCCCAGCGCATCGAGCGGCCGCAGCCCCAGCACATGGCGCGCGTAAATGTCATAAGGCGAGCGCAGCAGCGTCTCGATCTCGGTAACCGAGAGCTGGCGCGGCCTTGTCTCGACGGGGGGATTGGGCGCCGGCCTGCTGGCCGCCCGTGTCTCGGTCACCGCGTCCAGCCGCCGGGCCTGCTCCAGCCAGGTTTCGCCGCGTTTCTGCCAGGCTGCCACATTGTCCTCGCCGGCAAAGGCTTCCAGCCGTTGCACCAGCCGCGAGGGCAAAGCCGGGCTGGTGCCGATGCGGCCGGAATAGGCGATGATGATGCTGTCATTGCCCAGACCCTGGGCAAAGTCATGCGCCGCGAGGCCCTGCCGCCGCTCGGGCGGTTCCAGCCCCGCCGCCAGCCGCATGCCGCGGCTGAGCCAGGGTCCTGGATCGGCCGCCTCGGGCCATTTGTCCTCGTTGAGCGCGCAGAGGATCAACAGGTCCGGGTTCATCAACCGCGCTTCAAGCTGCCCCCAGATGGCGATGTCACTGCGCCGCTCCTCACGCGTCCGCACCTGGAACCCGGTCATCAGCGCGGCCAATACGCTATCGAGCCCGCGAGGGGGAAAGCTGTGCCCCTCTTCCGCTTGCGCCGCCATCTGGCTTGCCCAGTCGGCCAATTCCGTGCGGCCCGGAATTTCGGCGCCATCGGCCACCGCATCGAATGCCCGACAGATCGCCTCCGCCAGTGCCCCGGCGCTGATCCGGCTTTCCCCCATCAGGGCCAGCAACGGCGCCAGTGCCGCCTCGATACGGCCGAACAGCGCCGCGATGGCTTCCGCCTGCCGCTCATGCAGCCGCCGGGCAACATGAGCGGTCACCCCCGCGACATTGTCCGCCAGCAGGGCCCGCAGGCCCGCCAGCCCCGGATTGGGCCGCTGCCCGCGCAACAGGCCAAGCTCGATATCGTCGGCCAGCCGGGCAATGTCCGCGCGCGCCATGCCGAACAGGGCCGCCCGGTGCCGCAGCAGCGCCATCAGGTCCACCGGCGCGCAATTGCCGGCGGCCAGGGTCAATATCTGCCGCAGCAATCGTCCCGCCGCCGACTGGAACAGCGGCGCTCCCGCCGCGTCATCGACCTCGATATCGAAGCGCTTGAGTTCGGCGGCGATGCGGCGAGCGAGGTTCCGGTCGGGCGTGACGATACCCACGCTCTTGCCCCCGGCCAGCGCCTGCCGCGCCGCCAGCGCCACCGCTCGCCCCTCCTCATCCTCGTTGCGTCCGGCAATGATGGAGAGACCATCGCAGGCCATGCCGATTTCGAGCTGGGTCAATCTCTGTCCGGGCCAGCGCGCCGTATCCTTGGTCAGCGCCAGCGCGCGATTGACCAATATGGTGCGCAGATTGTCGGGCTGTCCCAGCTCGGTCACCGCATCGACACCGGCGCCCAGATGGCGCAGCAGCCGCGCCAAGCCATATTGCGGATGGCCATGGGGATTATTGGCCTCGTCGAGCAGGGCGGCATGATCGGCCTCGCTCATGGAGCAGTCGAGCCCCGGTAGCACCACTGCCCCGCGCGGCAACAGGTGAATAGCCCTGAGCAGCCGGGCCGTCGCCGGGATCGAGCCGGTCGAGCCCGCCGCGATCACCGGCCGATCGCCCCAGAGCAAAGGCGCAGCCTCGGCCTGCCGGTCAAGCCGCAGGCCACGCAGCTTCATACTGTCCTCGAGCCCTTTGGCCGCCAGCCGCTGCGGCCAATAGCTGAGCGCGATATCGAGAAAGGTCAGCGTTTGCTGCCAATAGGCGCCCAGCTCGCCGCCGAGTTCAGGCACAATGGCGCGGATATCGGCGGCGCTGCGCTCCTCGGTCAGTAGGTCATCGATGAGCGCACCCAGCGATTCGGCCATGGAGAGAATTTCGGCCGCGGTTGGCGGGGTCGAAAAGGCGCGCCGCCCATCGGGCGTCTCCGCCCAGGCCGCCACCAGCCGCGACAGCACCAGCCGCCGCTCCAGCGCCGTCGCTGCGGGGAGGGGCGCGGCGCTGTCGAACGGCGGCAGGAAGGGTTCCTCGTCGTTCACGTCGCCGCCAAAGGTGCGGATATCGGGCAATAGCCCGTTGCCGCGCCGGGCAAATTCATCGGCCAGCGCCAGCCGGGCCCGCCGTGTCGGCACGACGATGGTGACATCGCTCAGCCAGAAAGGGCTCGATTGATCCCAGCCGCCCAGCAGCGTGCCATCCATCACCCGCTCGGCCAGCGTGGCGAGAAACCGCTCATGCGGCGGTATGGAATAAAGGCTCATCGGGCCAGGAGCCGCTCGGTCTCGGCCAGCGCCTTGGGGTCGCCCACATGGTACCAGTCGGCATCGAGCGCCACGCCGAACAGGGCTTCGCGTTCCAGCGCCGCCTCGAAAATCGCGTTCAGGGAAAAGGCCTCGTCCGGCACGGCGCTGAACCAGCTTTTGCCCAAAAGCGCCACCCCGCCATAGATCACCGGCGCACCATAATCGCGGGTGATCTGTCCTAGTGGGTCCAGGCAAAAATCATGGCTGCGATCAAACCCGGTTGCCTGCCGGGGATGCACGCAAAGCAGCACGACGGCCTCGTCCTCCCGCTCGAAGCGCCCGATCATCCGGCCCAACGGCCGGTCCTGGCCTTCCGGCCAGAAGGCATCGGTATTCATCACGAAGATGGGGTCCGAATGCAGCATGGGCAGCGCCCGCTTGACCCCGCCCCCGGTGCCCAGCAACTCATCCTCGCGGCTGACCTTGAGCAGCCCGCCGAAATGGGCCAGCACCTGATCGGCCCGGTAATGCGCATTGGCCACGAACCGCTTGGCGCCCTCGGCCCGGGCATTACCCATGATCCGCTCGATCAGCGGCACGCCATGAACCGGCACCAGGGGCTTGGGCAGGCTCTCGGTCACCGGCCGCAACCGCGTGCCCAGGCCCGCCGCCAGCAGCATAACATCGGGGAATCGGGGTTCGCTCATGGCCGGATTTGACTGGTTCGCCCCGGCTTTGTCCAGCAACGTTCCCGCTGTTGGGCACTATCTCCCTACCCACAGGATTCAGTAGTCCTCCCCATCAAGGGGAGGGTGAACCCGGTGGGTATGGCGAGATGTAGCCCTGAGCCTAAGCCCTGAGCACCCCGCCACTCGCCTTGGTCACCGCGGCCACCACGGAGGCGGAGACCTTGTCGATCTCCTCATCGGTCAGGGTCTTGTCCAAAGGCTGCAATGTCACCTCGATGGCGACCGACTTCTTGCCCTCCCCGACATGGCTGCCTTCGAACACGTCGAACACGCTCACATCGGCGATCAGGCCCTTGTCGGCCCCACGCGCCGCCTTGAGAATGGCCGCGGCACTCACGCCCTTATCCACCACAAAGGCGAAATCGCGCGACAGCGGCATCAGCCCGGAGAGGGTCAGCGCCGGCTTGGTCCTGGTCGCCTTCTTGCGGGCTTCGGGCAGGGCATCGAGATCGAGTTCGAACGCCACCACCGGTCCTTCGATATCGAGTTCGGCCGCCCAGGCCGGATGCAGCTCGCCAAACCAGCCCAAAGTCACCTTGGGGTTGAGCGCAATGCGCCCGCCCCGGCCTGGGTGGCTCCAGGGCGCCGGCTCGGCAAAAATCTGCACCTTGTCGATATCGAGGCCCAGCGCATCGAGCAGCGCGCCGAGATCGGCCTTGGCGTCGAATACGCCGACCGCTTCCGCCTTGCCGTTCCAGCGCCGCCCAGCGCCATCGAGCCTGGCCGTGCCGGTGCGGATGCCGGTGGCATAGGTATGCTGCCCGTCCGGCGCATCGCTCAAAAACACCTGGCCCACTTCAAACAGCGCCAGATCGGCTATGCCGCGATTGGCATTGCGCCGCGCCGCTGCCAGGAGGCCCGGCAGCAGCGAGGGCCGCATGTCCGTCATATCCGAGGCGATAGCATTGGCCAATTGCAGGCTTTCCTGCCCGCCACCAAAGCGCACGGCCTCGGCATGGGGAATGAACGACCAGGTCACCGCCTCGTCGAGGCCACGCGCCGCCAGCGCGCGCCGCGCAATGCGGCGGCGGTTCTGGATATTGGTCAGCATGCGCTGGGCAACATGGTTGAGGCGCGGCAGCGGCTCGACGGGCACATTGTCCACGCCCACCATGCGCATCACTTCTTCGACCAGATCCGCCTTCTGCGTCACATCCGGACGCCAGCTCGGCACCTTGACACTACGTGTCTCGCCATTGCCCGAGAGCACGAAACCCAGCGATGTCAGGATCGCTTCGATCCGTTCGGCTCCAAGGTCCAGCCCGGTCAACCGCCCGACTTCGCGCAGCGGGAATTCGACAACTGTGTTGGGGAACACGTCCTCGCCCGAAATGGCCGGCTCCATCGGCTCGCCGCCGCACAGCTCCAGCACCAGGCGCGTTGCCAGTTCCAGCCCCGGCTCGGTCAGCGCCGGATCAACCGAGCGCTCCAGCCGATAGCGGGCATCCGAAACGATGCCGGTCTTGCGGCCGGTGCGGGCCACCAGTTCGGGGTCCCAGCTGGCGCATTCCATGAACACATTGGTTGTGCCCTCGGTCACGCCCGAGCGGATGCCGCCCATAATGCCGCCCAGGCATAGCGGGCCGGCATCGTCGGCAATCACCGTCATGGTCTCGTCCAGCGCATAGACCTTGTTGTCCAGCGCGTCGAATGCCTCGCCCGGTTTGGCATTGCGCAGCAGCGGCGCGCCAACAATCTTGTCGGCATCATAGGCATGCAGCGGCCGTCCCCAGCCCAGCGACACCAGGTTGGTAATGTCTACAATGGTATTGATCGGCCGCAGGCCCACCGCCCGCAGGCGCTGCTGCAGCCAGTCCGGCGAGGGCCCATTGCGGACACCCCTGATATAGCGGCCGGCAAATTTGCGGATGGTCTTGGGTTCGTCATCGGCAAAAATCTGCGGCAGCGGCGCAATCGGGCTTTTGCCCTTGGAGGGTACCGGCGACATGTCGGTCTGCTTCAACGTCCCCAGCCCGAACGCCGCCAAGTCCCGTGCCACGCCATAAACGCCGGTGGCGTCGCCGCGATTGGGGGTGATGGCGATGTCGAACACCACGCCATTGATCCCGGCATAGTCGACATATTTTGCGCCGATCGGCGCATCGGCCGGCAGCTCGATAATGCCGTCATGGTCGTTGGAGAGTTCCAGTTCCGCCGCCGAGCACAGCATGCCATTGGACGGCGCCCCGCGAATGCTGACCCCTGCCTTGAGCTCGAAATCCTTGCCCGGAATATAGGTACCGGGGAAAGCGAACACCGATTTGAGGCCCGTCCGGCAATTGGGCGCACCGCAAACCACGTCGATCAATTCGCCCGTGCCGGCATCCACCTTGCAGATATTGAGGTGATCCGAATTGGGGTGGCGTTCGGACGAAACCACATGGGCCACGACAAAGGCCGACAGCGCCTTGCCCTGGTTTTCGACGCCTTCCAGCTCCAGTCCGACCGAAGTCAGCGCCGTGCCGATCTGGTCCACCGAAGCCGTGGTGTCGAGGTGCTCCTTGAGCCAATCGAGGGTGAATTTCATTGTTTTGGCACCTTAACGGAAATCGGACTTGCTGCCGGTGATAGGGGGCAGCGCACGGGAAATCTTGAACAATTCGACCAGCACATGGGCAAAGCCCCGCGCATCGTCGATGGCTTTGTGGGTATGGGCGATATGGCCGTAAAACTCGGCCGGCAGCTTGCTCATGCCCCAATCAAGATAGGGCGCGCCGCGCAGGGTGCCGGCCATGGTATAAAGGCAGATGCCGCCGCCACGGAAAATCTGGCGCGTCTTGAACGGCCCGCTCAGCACGCGCGTCCCGGCAAATTCGTCCAGGTAATGGTCCATCCACAGCCCGTCGAAAATCATCGGCGCCGCGACAAACACCTTTGGTCCCGGCAGGCTTTCCACCCAATCGGCAAAGCGCGGCATCACCAGAGCGGGCGCCTCGGCATTGGCCGTGGTTGCTTCCCACGCCTCGGGCTGGGTTGCCCACCAGGCCATGGTCTGTTCGTTCGTGGTCCGGTCCGGCCGTTGGGTCAGCTGCGCCTCGAATTCGCCATGCAGCGTGCCATCGGCCTCGATGGCGACCGAAGCAAAGCTCAGCATGGAATTATGCAGCGGCGTCGGCCCATCGCTCTCGATATCGGTGACGATGAAGATCGGGCTCGCCACCTGATTATAGAGCGCCCGCCCGGCCGCCAGCACTTCGATCAGCTTGAAGCGCTCGCAGACCACGTCCATCTCAGGCGAAAACCCGCCATTGCGCGTGAAATAGGCTTCATGCTCGGCGCGCCATTGCGCATAGGGGCCTTCGCCTTCAAGATCGGAAAAGCTGGGCTCGACGTGGTCAAAGCGCCTGATCTCAACCGACAGCGTCTCGATCACCGCCGCCGGCTCGCCTGCGCCATTGAGCACCACATCGCGCCGTCCCGCCACCGGCATGGCTTCCTTGCCCTGCTGATAATCGCGCAGCGCGCCGCAGGTCGCGGTCTTCTTGCCGGCCAGCACCAGGCCAAGCAATTGCTCGTTCAGCTCCGGCGAGTCGCCAAAGCTGAACGTGATGGCATCGGTATAGGGAGAGGGCAGATTGGCCATTGGCTTTAGCTGCTCAGCCCCCCGAACAGCGTCGGCAGGTCGAGCGGGCGGAAGCCGTAATGATTGAGCCAGCGTTGGTCGGCATCAAAGAAGGCGCGCAGATCGGGCATGCCATATTTCAGCATGGCGATACGGTCGATCCCCATGCCCCAGGCAAAGCCCTGATAGACATCGGGGTCGAGCCCGGCATTACGGATGACATTGGGATGCACCATGCCGCAGCCCAGGATTTCGAGCCAATCGCTGCCTTCGCCGATCTTGACCTCATTGCCCGAGCGGTCGCATTGCACGTCCACTTCCATTGAGGGCTCGGTGAAGGGGAAGAAGCTCGGCCGGAAGCGCAGCGTCACATTGGGCACTTCGAAATAGGCCTTGAGGAATTCCTCCAGCACCCAGCGCAGCTGGCCGATATGGCTCGACTTGTCGATCACCAGCCCCTCGACCTGATGGAACATGGGCGTATGGGTCTGGTCTGAGTCATTGCGATAGGTGCGGCCAGGCATCACCACGCGGATCGGCGGATCCATCGGCGGCGTCAGATAGCTGGCGGCCGGCTTTTCATTGGTCTTCTGCATCACCCGCATCTGCACGGGCGAGGTATGGGTGCGCAGCACTTTTTTGACGCCATCGGCGCCCGGCTTCATGAAGAATGTGTCGTGCATTTCCCGGGCCGGATGGCCTTCGGGGAAATTGAGCGCGGTGAAGTTGAAATAATCGGTCTCGATATCGGGCCCTTCGGCGATCGAGAAACCCATGTCGGAAAAGATCGCGGTGATCTCGTCAATGGTCTGGCTGATCGGGTGAATGCGCCCACGCGCCGTCGGCGCCGGTTGCAGGGGCAGGGTGATATCGACCGTCTCGGCCTTGAGCCTGATATCGAGTGCCGCCGCCTTGAGGGCTGCGCTCTTGGCCTCGATCAGCCCGGCAATTTCCTGCTTGAGCCCATTAATGGCCGGGCCGGCGCTCTTGCGGTCTTCCGGCGCCATGCTGCCCAGCGAGGCCAGCAGCGCCGAGACGCTGCCTTTCTTGCCGAGAGCCGCGACGCGCACGCTGTCCAGCGCCGCCTCATCGCCGGCATTGGCAATGGCGGCCGAAAGTTCGGTGCGGAGGGTATCGATCTGGCTATCGAGGGACATCTAAAGGCTTCCAAATGAACTGCGGGCGTTAGACCAAAACAAAACGCCTCGCGCCAGCCCTTTCGGGATAGCGCAAGGCGTCAATTTGGGCCTCAGCGTAAGCGAGGTATTAGGCGGAGACGCGCTCGTGGGTCGTCTTTTCGACGCCTTCGAGATACGCCAGAGCTGCCTTGGCCTTTGCGACCAGCACGCCGAACGCTTCAGGCTGGGTGATCGCCAGATCGCTCAGCACCTTGCGGTCGACGGCAACCTCAGCCTTGCTGAGGCCGTCGATAAATCGGCCATAGGTCAGGCCGTGATCGCGCACGGCGGCATTGATGCGCTGGATCCACAGCGCGCGGAAATTGCGCTTCTTGACGCGACGATCGCGATACGCGTACTGGCCGGCCTTTTCGACGGCCTGCTTGGCGATACGGATCGTAGACTTGCGGCGGCCATAATAGCCCTCCGCTGCCTTCAAAACTTTTTTGTGGCGGGCGTGGTTGGTAACGCCTCTTTTAACGCGTGACATGTGTCAGCTTCCTTTTCAGCGTTTTAGCGGTTGTACGGCATGTACCACTTGACCAGACCCTCGTCGCCCTTGCTGAGGATCTTGGTGCCGCGGTTGGTGCGGATGTACTTTGCGTTGTGGTTGATCAAACGGTGGCGCTTGCCTGCGACACCAGCCTTGACACGACCGGTCGCTGTGAAACTGAAACGCTTTTTCGCGCCAGATTTCGTCTTCATCTTGGGCATTTTGCGGGTCCTTTAGAGTATTTGGATGGATTGGGGCCCATCGCATTCAAGAACCGCCACGGCATGCCTGTTGGCCGGGCGGTCCGGAGAAGTGGGCTCTATAGGGGCAAAGCTGCCCCAAGGCAAGGCCCACTGTGCCGCCGGGTTCCATTCCTTCGCATTAGTGCGTCCAAACACCGCGTTCACGCGCCAGTGTTCAGAAAATCGCACCTATCGTTGAAACTTTTTGGTCCGCCCAAGCGTAATTCCTTCCGACTTCCAGACGACGTGCCTAAATCTAACCAAAGGATTTTATTATGAAAATGTTCAAGATCATTGCCATTTCGACCGTGCTTATCGCCGGCGCTGGCGCAGCTTCTGCCAGCCCGTTCAACGCCAATGGCGGCTATACCGCGCTCAATGCCATCGGCACGGCCCAGTTCGCCAATGTGCAGAAGGTCAATGCCGGGGAGGCCTCCAGCCTCAAGTTCGACACTGATACTGCCGCGCTGCAGAGCCGCCTGAGCAATAATGCCCAGCTGACCCGCGCCATTGAAGCGCAGGGCTATAGCGTGAGCGATATTGTGGGCATCGATGGCACCTCGGCCAATCTGACACTCTACGCGCTGTAATTGCTTGGCGGGCAAATAAAGGGCGGCTCCATTCGGGGCCGCCCTTTATTTTGCCTTTAGTGCTGCCTGGCAACCACGGCGGCAGGCTCGCGATAATTGCGCAGCGCGATCAGTACCGCGATGGCCAGGATGCCGATAAGGCTGGCCGCGGTCAGCAGCACCGTGCCATGGGCGCTGGAAAAGGCTTGCCGTGCCGCCGCTTCCAGCGCCAACCCTTCGGCGCCGCCCAGGCCCTGGGCCGCCACCATGGCCTCTCCGATCGAATGCAGTGCCCCTTCGGGCACCTGTCCGGCAAGGGTCTGTGGCACGATCATGCCCGCACCATAGCTGGCCGCCAGCAGCACGCCGAAAAAGGTAATCCCCAGGCCCGCACCCAGCTCATAGCCGGTAGCCTCGAGCGAGCCTGCGGCGCCCGCCTTTTCAGCCGGCGCACTGCCCATAATGGCGATGGACGAAGCGGTGAGCCCGATGCTGAGCGAAAGGCCCAGCAGCACCATGCACACAATCACGCCCAGGCCCGGCTGGTGGAAATCGCTGACGCCCAGCCCTGCTAGCGCGGCTGCCGAGACCACCAGCGACGCCACCGCCACCAGCCGCAGGCCCAGCAGATTGGTGAGATATCCCGCCAGCGGTCCGCCCAGCGCCGAGGCCACTACCAGCGGCAGCATGAACAGTCCGGCTTCCAGGGGAGACTTACCCACCACGAATTGCAGCTCCTGGGCAATTGTCAGTTCCACGCCCGCCAGCGAGCCGGACACGACCAGCGCGATGATCATGCCCATGGAAATGGCCGGCCGGGCAAAGAGAGCGAGATCGAGCATGGGCGAAGCGGCGGTCAATTGCTGGCGCGCAAACCAGGCCAATAGGCTCAACCCCATGACGAGCGTCGCCCCGGTCACCAGCGGTGAAGACCCCGTTTTGAAGCCCGATTTGACCGCATAGACCGTGGCGATCAGCCCGCCGATCAGGATCAGCGCCTGTCCGATGGTCCAATTGCCGCCACCCTGCGGCTTGCGCTTGGGCACGGCGAAATAGGCCAGCGGCCACACCACCAGCATGATCGGCACATTAACCAGAAAGACCGAACCCCACCAGAAATGCTCGAGCAGGATACCGCCGGCCAGCGGCCCCAGAGCCGCGCCGGCCGAGCCCACCGTGCCCCACAGGCCCAGCGCGATGGCGCGTTCGCGATCGTCCTCGAAGGTCTGCCGGATAATGGCGAGAATGGAGGGCATGACCATGGAGGCGCCCAGGGCCAGCAGCACGCGGGCGCCGATCAACAGCATCGCGCTCGGCGCAAAGGCGGCCAGCACCGAGGCGACAACGAAGATCGCCAGCCCCACCAGCATCATGCGGCGATAGCCCAGCCGGTCGGCCAGCGTGCCCATCGGCACCAATAGACCCGCCATCATCAGCGGATAGATATCGATGATCCACAAGATTTCCGTGCCGCTGGCGCCCAGGGCGAGCGTGAGCGAGGGCACGGCGATATGCAGGATCGTCATGTCGACCACGATAGGGACGAAGGCCAGCATGACGGCGACCAGGGTGAGCCAGCGATTGGCGGACCAAGACATCGAAAACCTCTTTGCGCTAGGCGCGAATTCCATTGTTATAGGACAGCGCACCATATATATCCGTCCAGACGGTTTGAAAAGAGGGAAGTGTTTTGAAAGGTAAGTGTTTGAGAGGCAGGTCATGGGCCGACGTCAGACGATAGATCGCGGTGCGCTGCTTGATGCGGCCGAACATGTAGTCTTGCGCGATGGCCCCGCCCATCTGACCATCGACGCGGTGGCGGCCGAGGCCGGGGTCAGCAAGGGCGGGGTGCTTTATGCCTTCGCCACCAAGGACATTCTGATCGACGCCATGCTAGCCCGCGTCGTGGCCGAGTATGACGAATTGGCCGAAGCCTTTCTCGCCAAGGCGCCGGACCATTCCGAACGCCATATCCTGGCCCATGTGCAGGCCAGCGCGGGCGCCGATCCTGCCAGGGGCAGCCGCGCCGCTGCCCTCATGGCCAGCTTCATCCGCTCACCCCAATTCCGCAAGGAAACCATCGACTATTACCGGGGCCTCTTCGCCCATATCGATCCCGCAACCGAACGCGGCCGTCGCGCCCGCCTCGCCCTGCTGGCCGCCGAAGGCGCCTTCGCCCTGCGCGGCTTCGGTCTCCACCCTTTTACCGATGCAGACTGGCAGGCTATTCACGATGATATTATTGCGGTGTTGTTGAGCTGAGGGGTTTTTTGGCAAGCGGATACCCCCTCCTAGCCTCCCCCTGATAGGGGGAGGGACCGCCTTGTGGTTGGAGCTGGATCGAGCCTCAAGAGTGGAGAGATCCCTTCCCCTATCAGGGGGAGGCTAGGAGGGGGTACTCCGATCTAACGGCCCCCCTTACGCCACCAGCCTTGCCACCCCACGCCGCGTAAACGCCCCCACAATCCGATCCAGTTCGCTCGCCTGGGCCTGGGTCTGTTCGATCGCCGCATTGGTTTCTTCCACCAGCGCGGCATTGTGCTGCACCACTTCGTCCATCTGGCGCATGGCCATGCCGACCGTCTCTACCGCCCCCGCCTGGCTGCGGCTCGATTGGGCAATGGCCTGCATATGTCCATTGTCCTTGTCCACGGCGAGCAGGATCGTATTGAGCGTGCGCGCCGCTTCCTCGACCAGCTTGGAGCCCGCCGCGACCGCTTCGGCCGATTGCCCCGTCAGCGCCTTGATATCGGCCGAAGCCGCCGCCGCCGATTGCGCCAGCCGCCGCACCTCCACGGCCACCACGGCAAAGCCGCGCCCCGCTTCCCCGGCCCGCGCCGCTTCCACCGAGGCATTGAGCGCCAAGAGGTTCGTTTGGAAGGCAATGTCCTCGATTACCCCCGTCACATTGGAAATCTTGCCCGAGGCCTGGGTAATGCCTGCCATGGCCTCGGTCACCCGGGCCATCACCACCCCGCCGTTCCGCGCCAGCGCCGCCGAAGCCCGCGTACTGGCCGCTGCCTGTTCGGCCTGACCCGTATTGACGACGATATCGTCCGATAGCGCCCGCACGGCCTGGCTCGTAGTCTCGATAGCAGCGATCTGCCGCCCCGTGCGGGCCGAAAGATCATTGGCCCCGGCCAGGATTTCGTCGGTGGCGCGGCGCAGCGCTGTCGACGCCGCCCCGATCCGATTCATGGTTTCCGCCATGGTCCGGGCCAGGGCATTGGTATCGGCCTTGAGCTGGCCGAAGGCCCCGGCATAATCGCCTTCGACCCGTCCGCCCAGCTCCCCGCGCGCCAGCGCCGAGAGCACCGATCCGGTCTCGTCCAGCCCCCGTACGACCGTGGCCACCAGCCGGTCAAGGCTGCGGGCAAAGCCATTGAGCTCATCAAGCCCGTAGTCGGAAGCCAGCCGCCGCCCGAAATCGCCTTCGCTCGCGGCCGTTACTACCGCTTCGACATCCCGCTGCAGCGCTGCGCGCAATTGCGCGGTTTCGAAGGCCTGGTCCATATCGGCCTCGCGGCGGGCCTGTGCCGCACGCACTTCCAGCCCATTGGCACCGAACACTTCGAGCGCCCGAGCGATCTGGCCCAGCTCGTTGCGTTGCCCGGCCTGTGGCAGTGTCACGGCGAAATCGCCCTCAACCATGCGGCCCATGGCCACCGACAGCGCCTTGATCGAGCCCGACAGCCAGCGGGCAATGACCATGGCCAAGGCCACACCCGCCACCAGCGTCACCAGCCCCGCGACCAGCGCGCCCAGGCTGATGGCCCCAGCCTGGCGGTCGGCATCGGCTTCCAGCATGGTCTGTTCCCGTGCCGTAGCTGTCGCCAATTCGCCCAGTGAAGCGGCAATGCTGGCATCGATCGCCGCGGCGTCCTGCGCCAGCGTCTCGCGCTCCAGCATGCGGGCATGCACCTGCCCGATCATGCCGGCATAATCGGCAAGCTGGCCCATGACGGCGTCGACCGCCTCGAGGTCACTGGTCTTGAAGAACGTGCCACGCAATGCGGTAAGGGTCGCCTGGGCCTGCCCGGCGCGCTCGGTCACCGCCGCAAGGCCTTCGCCCGCCGGATCGGCCAGCAGAGCGTCCACCATCAGCCGCAATTCCAGCGCCTGCTGCATGGCCAGACCCGAGATCGCTGCCGCCTTGGCATTGAGGCTGCTCGATTCGGCTCCCTGGGCGATCAGGCGGCCCAACGTATCGGTGGTGGTAAGGCCGCTCTGCTCCATGGCCGCGCTCAGCCCGGCAATATCGGCATCATGCGCCACCATGGCGTCGACAATGCCGCTATAGGCGCCCAATTGTTCCTTGATCGCGTTGTCGTGGCTTTCCAGCGCTGCAAGCAGGCTCTTCGCCCGGTCGGCATCGGCTGCTGCATGGTTGAGCTGGTAGCGCGAAAAGGCCAGCCGCGCCTCCGATAGCCCGCTGGTCAGTTGAGCGACGGCGCCGGCATCCTGGGCCGCCTGCCGGTATTGCCCGAATGTCGCCCCGCTCAGTTGCACGCCCCCGATGGCGATGGCCATCAGCAATGCCATCAATCCGATCAGCGCGCCGAAGGCCGCATAGATGCGCCCGGCAACCGAAAGTCGCGAAAATCCCATTATCGAGCCCCAGCAAAGCTTTCTCGTCCGCTCTGCCCCTATCGGCCAGGGGTTAAGCCTTTGAGAATGCTTTCGTCATGCCAATTTCACAAAGCCGGGCAAGGCCCGGCCGGCCCGGGGCAGGGCGCCGGATTATGAAATTTATGCCGCGGCGTCCGCCAGCATGGGCTGCAGGTGATCCTCGAATAACAGGCCCGGCTTCGCCGCCAGCGCGTCGCCATAAAGCTTCTCGGCCTCGAGCGAGATGCGCAGGAAGCGGGCAAGCCCGGCCGCATCCTCGTCCGGCAGCCCATAATAGCCCGCTTCCACCCGGCCCAGTATCGCGGTCTTGCTGGCAATCATGCCCGCCGCGACATTGGCGCCATTGCTCATCGAACTGGCGCGTTTGACATAGTCATGCAGCGGCGTTCCCAAATGGTAGGATACCGGCACTGCCCGGTAGAGCTGCAGCAGCAATTCCAGATCGGTCATATTGCTCAGCGTGGTGTTATAGCGGCCATCGGTCCGCCGCCGGTCCCAGATCACCATCGAATCCATGGAAAGATTGAGCCATTTATGGGCGCCGGCCTGCACCAGCCGGTCCGGCCCCGCCGCCACATGGCGCAAATGCGCGAAACTGTCGGTCATCACATCGAGTGCGGTGGTGACAATGGCGTGATCGCTCAGCGCCGCCATGGCCAATGCCAGCTTTTCCGGCTTGAAACGGTCGTCGGCATCCAGGATCGCCGCATAGGACGCCGTACTGGCCTCGAGCGCCAGATTGCGCGCCGCCGAAGCTCCGCCGCCCACTGTCCCGCTCGATAGCTGGACAATGCGCGGGTCGGCAATGCCTTGCCGGCCCAGCAGCTCGGCATAGTCGGTGCCGTCATCGCTGACGATCAGCAATTGCCAATGCGGATAGGTCTGCGCCAGGACGCTGGCAACGCTCGGCCCGATCGTGTCCTGGGCCTTATAGGCCGGCATGATGACGGCAATGGTTTCGCTCATTTCTCGTCAGCATCCGTTCATCATCGGGGGCGGCATAATACCGGACTTGAACCGGGAGAGTGCCTGTCCCATATCTTGCTCAGGCGCCGGATGCCACTCTCTTCGGGTCCAGTGCCAAGACGTTGCTTGTGACCAAGGACGGCGTAGATGTCGCGTATTTCGGTATTTTCCGCCCCATTTCTCCTCGGCTTCGATGCTTTCGAGGAGCGAGTCGACCGGCTGGCCAAGTCCGCCGACGGCTACCCGCCCTATAATATCGAGCGCACCCAAGATGAGCAGGGAACCGAACGGTTCCTGGTTTCCATCGCGGTCGCCGGTTTTTCGGTCGACGAGCTCGAAGTGATCGCCGAGGACAACCAGATTGTCGTCCGCGGCCGGCAGAAGGACGAACCGGGACGCCAGTATCTGCACCGCGGCATAGCCGCCCGTCAGTTCCAGCGTTCCTTCCTTCTGGCCGATGGCATGATCGTGAAGGATGCAACTTTAGGGCACGGTATGCTCGTTGTTGCTCTGGAGCGCCCGCAAGCGCCAAAGATCGCCCGACGTATCGATATTCGCTCATTATGAGGAAAGGGCCGACAAATGTATGAAAAACGCAACGATGCGCCCGCAGCGGACGCTCCCGTCCATCCCCTTCGGGGCCTCACCCCGGCCCAGTTCATGGCGCTGGGCGGCGATGCCGTCGTCTATGTGCGCCCGGTGAGCGGGGAAACCCTCTCCCATCTCATTGTTGATGCCCAGTTCGAACAGGACGAGCTCTATCAGCTGGTCATGTCGGCCGATGGCACCCCGCTTCTGGTCACCGACACGGCCGATGCCGTCGCTGAATGGCTGGGCGACAAGAATCTGGGCCTGGCAACGGTCCACTAGCTCAGGCTGCAAGGGCTGAAAATCAAAAACCCCCGGATCGTCTCCGGGGGTTTTTTGTCTCATTGGTGCTTTCAGGCGGCGTAGCTGCCCTCGAGCGGGCTGGTCAACACCTGATAGAGCTTGTGCGGGTCGTTGGTCCGCCGCAAATCGTCTACCACGCTTTCGGTGCGCAGTAGCCGCGCCACCCGCGACAGAGCCTTGAGGTGGTCGGCGCCAGCCCCGGCCGGAGCCAGCAGCATCATCACGATATCCACAGGCTGGTCGTCCACCGCGTCGAATTCGATCGGGTTGTCCAGGCGCGCGAACACGGCGGTCACCCCATCGAGCCCGGCAATCTTGCCATGGGGAATGGCAATGCCATTGCCCAGGCCCGTCGAGCCGAGTTCTTCCCGGCTGGTGATGGCAGCAGAGATGTCATCGACCGGTCGCCCGGTCATTTCGGCTGCCTTTTCAGCAAGCTGTTCAAACAACTGGCGTTTTGATTTCAGGCTCGTGCAAGAAAGCACTGCCCGTTCCGCCAGGATATCGGACAATTCCATAAAGTCTGCCTTGACTACTGTTGCGCTCAATTGTGGCGCCGGGCGCGTTCAATTGGTCCCGAGGGCGGGGTCGATCCACCCAATATTGCCGTCGGAGCGGCGGTAGACCACATTTAGCCCTCCATGTCCAGCATGGCGGAACATGACCACCTGTCCGCCGGTCAGATCGAGCTCCATCACGGCCTCTTCCACGCTCATCTGGCGCAGGCTTTTGGTGGTCTCGGCAATCACCGGGGGCGCATAGTCTTCGTCGAGTTCGTCCAGGTCCTCGCCCGCGCCGAACACGGTATATTGCACGGTCACGCCATCGGCAGTGCCATTGGCCCCGCGCCGGTGCGAGCGCAGCTTGCGATTGTAGCGGCGCAGGCGTTTTTCGATATTGAGCGCCATGATTTCATAGGCGCTGGTGGCATCGCCCCCCTGGGCGCTTGCCTGCAGCGTCGCACCGGTATCGAGATGCACCACGCAATCCGCGCGGAAGCCAATGCCGTCGGGGGTAAGGGTCAGGTGGCCGTCATAGCCGCCGTCGAAATATTTCCCGACGACCGTGGCGAAATGATCCGCTGCCTTGCCACGCAGCGCATCGCCCACATCCATGTTCTTTCCCGAGATGCGTAAGGTCATGGCTTCCTCTTCCTTCTTGTCGTTGTTTCGACACGAGGATCTCCGAAAGCCGGTTCCCGGATTTCGGGATCACGTCTGCCGCATTCCAGCATGTGGGTATGCAACATACCCGATGCTAGCCCCGCTGGCCGTCGCCATGCAATGCGCAACTCCCCCCTTGGCATGCTTTATGGGAGTGACTTCGCCCCAGTTTGGCCATAGCCTTCGCGGGCCATTAAAGGGCTCCGGCGATTTGCGCCGAATTTTCGCGGGGCAGTGCAGTATTTCGCGCTGTTTTTCGGAGGTGACCGGCAGCCACAGGCGCGCGTTCCTCCACCCGCCGCGCCTCCCTCGGACCCGACACGAGAGCCGCGATCAACACGGCGTGAAGACTGAGCCAAGCGCTGGGTCGCGAGGCGAGCCCGGCGTGCTAACCCACACGCTCCAGATTTTTCTTCTGCCGCCGCCGGATCACCGAGGAGGGGATATTCATGCCCTCCCGGTATTTGGCCACGGTGCGCCGGGCCAGGTCGATCCCCTGTTCCTTCTGCAGCAGCGCGGCAATGGTATCGTCCGACAGCACGTCGCTGGCCGCCTCGGCCTCGATCAATTGCCGGATGCGGTGGCGTACTGCCTCGGCCGAGTGATCTCCGCCGCCATCGCTCGAGGCAATGGCCGTGGTGAAAAAGTACTTCATTTCGAACAGGCCGCGTGGCGTGGCCATATATTTGTTGGACGTGACCCGGCTCACCGTCGATTCGTGCATATCGATGGTCTCGGCCACCATTTTGAGCGTCATCGGCCGCAAATGGGCAATGCCATGCAGCAGGAACTGGTCCTGCTGCCGCACGATTTCGGCCGCCACCTTGATCATGGTCTGTGCCCGCTGGTCCAGGCTTTTGGTCAGCCAATTGGCGCTGGCCAGGCAATCGGACAGAAAGGTCTTTTCCGCCGCGTCCCGCGTCTTCTTGGCCACGCTGGCATAATAGACCCGGTTGACCAGCACGCGCGGCAGCACTTCGCTATTGAGCTCCACCTGCCAAGCCCCATCCGGCCCCGGCCGCACGAAGACATCGGGCACCACCGCCTCCACCGGCCCGCGGTCAAAGGCCAGGCCCGGCTTGGGGTCGAGCTGGCGGAGTTCGGCCAGCATGTCGGCCAGGTCCTCGCGATCGCAGCCCACCGCCCGCATCAGCGCCACCACATTATGCTCGGCCAGCAGGTCGATATTGTCGAGCAGCGCCTGCATCATCGGGTCGAGCCGGTCGCGTTCGCGCAATTGCATGGCCAGGCACTCCGGCACGGTCCGGGCGAAAACCCCCACCGGATCGCAGCCCTGCAGCGCCCCCAGCACCGCTTCGACATCGCCCAGCTCGGCCCCCAGTAAATCGGCAATGCTGCCCAATTCGACCGCCAGATACCCCGCCTCATTGAGATTATCGATCAGGTGGCGCGCGATCATCCGGTCGGCCGGTATGCGCAGCAGCATATTGGCCTGCGCTTCCAGATGCTCGGAGAGCAGAGGGCGCGAGGCGACGAACTGATCGATATCGGGCGCTTCCCCGCTTTCGCCTGCTCCATTGCGGTCCAGCCGGCTGGTCGGATTGAGCTGGTCCTGCGCCGCCTGGTCGGGAAAGACATTCTCGACCGCCGTGTCATAGCCATCGGCGATCGAATCGGCGTCCTGGATGCGCTCGCCGCGCTCCACGGTATCCTCATAGGCACTGATTTCGGTGCTGCGCTCGGGCGCTTCGGCGGGCTCGGCCTCGCCCGGTTCGCTCCCGTCCTCGCGCTCGAGCAGGGGGTTGCGCAGCAATTCGGCGTCGACGAAATCGTTGAGTTCGAGATGGCTCAATTGCAGCAGCTTGATCGACTGCATCAATTGCGGCGTCAGCGTCAGGCTCTGGGCCTGCCGAAATTCGAGCCGCGGCGAAAGTGCCATCCAATCCTGTCCCTGAAACTGCAAAATTTCTAGCCGTTTCCGGCCACTTCCCGGCGGCACCATGCCTCATTTCGCGGCATGGGGCAAGCGATAGGGCAAGTTCCGTGCCAAGTGTAAATGGCTGTCCGGCGCGGGCTAGATCTCGAAATTCTCGCCCAGATAGACCCGTCGCGCATCGGGGTCGGCACTGATGGTTTCCGGGCGCCCCTGGATCATCACCTTGCCGCCATGGATCACATAGGCCCGGTCGACCAGCCCCAGCGTTTCGCGCACCGCATGGTCGGTGACGAGCACGCCAATACCCCGCCGCGTCAATTGCTTGACCAGTCCCTTCACCTCGGCCACCGCGATCGGATCGACGCCGGCAAAGGGCTCGTCGAGCAGCATGAAGACCGGATCGGCGGCCAGCGCCCGGGCGATTTCCACCCGCCGGCGTTCGCCACCCGATAGGGCCAATGCATTGGCTTTGGCCAGATGCTGGATGGAAAATTCCTCCAGCAGCGATTCCAGCCGCGCCTGGCGCTCGGCCTTGCCGTTCACATGGTTTTCCAGCACCGCCATGATATTGCCGGTGACGCTGAGGCCGCGGAAAATCGAGGGTTCCTGCGGCAGATAGCCAATGCCCAATTGTCCGCGCTGGAACAGGGGCAGCCTGGTAATGGGCCGGCCATCGAGCCTGATATCGCCGCTATCGGGCTTTACCAGCCCCATAATCATGGTGAAAACGGTGGTCTTGCCCGCGCCATTAGGGCCCAGCAGGCCCACCGCCTCTCCGCGCCGCACGGCCAGCGATACATCGCGCACCACGGCCCGCTTGCCGAAACTCTTGGCCAGGCTATGCGCCACCAGCCACCCGGTCTGGTCGACCCGTGGTTTTACCGTCGCGTCACTCATTGCGAATTGAAGACCCCGGTCACCCGGCCGCCGCTGCTGCTGGTAAAGGTCGACACATTGGTTTCGAGATTGACCACCAGTTCGGGCGAATTGACCGTGCCGCCCGAATTGGTCACCACCACATTGCCCGTCAGGCGCAGCAATTGGTCGGCGGGGGTAAACACCGCCCGCTCGCCTGTTGCCACCTGGTCCTTGGTTTCGAGCTTGACGTCGCCCGTGGCCTCAAAGCTCTTGATGTCATTGGTGCCGCCCTCGCCGTAAACGGCCACCACATGGGGCGCCCAGACGGTCACCGTCGGATGCTTGACCACCACATTGCCATCGAACACGGCTTCGCGCTTGGTTTCCTCGATGGTGAATTTATCGGCGGTGATCTCAACCTTTTGCTGGGCCCAGGCCGGAGCGGCCAGCAACAGCAAGCTCAGGGCAAGCAGGGTGCGCGGCATCATGGAATGGTTTCTCCAGGGGTCGAAGGCAGGGTTACCGTAGCCCGGGTAAATGTCCAGGTCTGCTGTTTGGCATCGTAAACCATGCCATCAGCCTGTATGTCGCTGCCATCCGAATAATTGATCGTCACCGGTCCCTTGGCGGTCAGCACCGATTTGGCCCAGTCGAATATCGATTGCTCCAATACGCCCACCGTGCCGGTCGAATCGGTGAAATGGGCAATGCCATCGATAAAAACCAGCTGATGGGTGGTGTCGAGCAACGCTTGGTCGGACTCGGCGCGCATCGAAACCCCCGTGGTCCGGTCCACTTCCAGCACGGCGTCGGTCAGCGCGATCCGGTCGGTGGCGTTCATCGCCGCCCGCGCCGCGCTTGCCGTAACGCGATAGGCCGCGCCATCTTCCAGCAGGCCCTCATATTCGGGTGCATCCACCGAAACCCCGTCGCGCGATACCGAAATCTGCCCCACCCCAAACCGGTTGGTGAGGCTCGACAGGTAAATCTGCCCGGCCAGCACGGCCAGGGTCAGCGCGCCCAGCGCCGGCACGCCGAGGCGCAGAACCGAAACGATCCGGTTGCGCCGTACCAGGCGCCGGTAGGTCGCCAGCCGTTCCGGCGCATCGGCATGGATTGTCATGGCAACCCCTTGGTGTCGCCCTAGCTATGGGCGAAAATATCGGTTTCTTCCCAGCCCAGCAGGTCAAGCTCGCAGCGCGTCTTGAGGAAGTCGAAACATTGCTGCGCCAGCTCGCTCCGCCCCTCGCGCTTGAGCATGCGGTCGAGGTGCCGCTTGAGGTCATGCAGATAGAGCACGTCCGACGCCGCATAATCGAGCTGGGCGTCGCTGAGCTTGTCCCCGCCCCAGTCCGAGCTCTGCTGCTGCTTGGACAGGTCCACATTGAGCAGTTCGCGCACCAGATCCTTGAGCCCGTGCCGGTCGGTATAGGTGCGCACCAGCTTGCTGGCGATCTTGGTGCAATAGACCGGCCCGGTCACCACGCCGAAGCGGTTCTTCAGCACCGCCACGTCGAAACGCGCATAGTGGAAAATCTTGGTGACATTGGGGTCCGACAGCAGCTTGACCAGATTGGGCGCCTCATTGCTGCCCTGGGGAATCTGCACCACATCGGCGCTGCCATCGCCGGGCGACAACTGGATCACGCAGAGCCGGTCGCGATGGGGATCGAGCCCCATGGTCTCGGTATCGATTGCCACCTCGCGGCCATAGCGGGAAAGGTCCGGCAGGTCGCCGCGATGTAGTCTGATGGTCATGGAACGTCTCGAAATTTAGCCATTACCTTCCTCTTGGCACAGCAAGTGGGCGTTGGAAAGGCGGCTCCCCCAAAAGCGATGGATCGGAGGGCCATATTCCCTGGGCCCGGCGCCGCTGCTACTGATTCGCCTGGGTAAGGCGGCAGCAGAGGGAGCCATCAATGCCGGGCACATACCGCATAGGCCTGTCCGTCGTCGCGGTGCTGATATGGGCCCTGATCACCGTCTGGGGCATCTGGACGCCGCATGATCCGGCGCCGCTGACCCAAGGCCTGGGCGGGCGCCTGGCCTGGCCGATCATCGGCGCGGGTCTCTTCATGCTGGTCGTGGCCATGGTCATGGGCTGGCGCGATATCGGCCTTGTCGCCCCGCGCCCCTGGACGTCGCTGCGGCTTCTGCTCCTGCCGGGGCTTTACTTGCTGCTGTTTCTGGGATTGGCCCTGGCCATTGGCCTGCCGCCGCCGGTCACCATCCTCTTTCTGCTCGCCAACACGCTGGCCGTGGGCTTTTCCGAGGAAATCGCCTTCCGTGGCGTGCTGTTCCATGCCTTGCGCACCAGGCTGAGCCTGTGGCCGGCCATCTGGCTCACCTCCGTCGCTTTCGGGGCCGTGCATGTCATCAATGGCTTTACCACTGGAGATTTTCTTGAGGCCGCCATTCAGGCCGTCACCGCCTTCATGAGCGGCGTATTCTTCATGGCCGTGATGCTGCGCACCCGCTCCATCATCCCGGCAATGCTGTTTCACGCCTTCTGGGATTTCCTGCTCACCCTGATCGCCGCCGGCGTGGTGAGCACTCCTGTAAAGGGCAGTGTGCACTGGTGGACCCTGGTGGTCCCCATCCTCTTCATCCTCCCCAATTTCCTTTATGGCCTTTGGCTGCTGCGCAAGCTGGACGCGCGCGAAACCGGCCTGGCGCCGCTGCCCGCCTCATAGCCGGGCCAGCAGATGGCCAAAAGCACGAAAGCCGCGCAATCCCAATGGATTACACGGCTCTCGCTCAAAAACTGGTGCCCAGAAGAAGACTCGAACTTCCACACCTTGCGGTACACGGACCTGAACCGTGCGCGTCTACCAATTCCGCCATCTGGGCAAGTGGCGGTGTAACTAGGGTGCCCGCTGACGCTTGTCAACGGGCTTTTGCACTTCCCCTCAATAGTTCGCGCCGTCCCAGTGCTTGATCGTATTGCGATCCACCGCCGGGGCGTCATCGAGACAGTTCACATTGATCATCACCATGGCCTGGCCATTGCCATCCTCGCCGCGCGCGAACGATTCGATGCCGCAATGGCTGCAGAACAGATGGTCGATCCGGTCGGTATTGAAGTGATAGGGAACCAGCTTTTCCTCCCCGCTCAACAGCGCAAATTCGCTCGCCGGCACGGCCTGCAATATCCAGCCCAGCCGCCGGCAGCGCGAACAATTGCAATCCATCATGCCATCGAGCGCCGTCTTGGCGGTAAAGCGTACCGCTCCGCAATGGCATTGGCCGTGATAGGTCTGGGACGTGCTCATCGGAAATCTCCTCGGTTGTTCGAACAAAACAAGAACAAAAGCCGCATGGAGTCAAGTCATTGCCTGCCCCATGCCCTCGACAGCCACGCCCTGCCTGCGCTAGAACCCGAGCCAACTTGCCGCGCGCCCCTCGCGCCATTTTGCCGGAGCCTTTGCATGGATAGCCTCGAACCCAAACTCGTCACCATCTTTGGCGGTTCCGGCTTCGTGGGAACCCAGATCGTGCAATTGCTGGCCAATCGCGGCCACCGCATCCGCGTCGCCACGCGCCGTCCCGACCTGGCCGGTCACGTCAAGACGCTCGGCATGGTGGGGCAGGTGGTGCCCATTCAGGCCAACCTGCGCAATCGCGCCTCCGTTGAGCGCGCTGTCGCCCATGCCGATATCGTCATCAACCTGGTCGGCATCGGCTATGAGCGCGGCGCCCAGACGTTCAAAGCCGTGCATACCGAAGGCGCCGGCCTCGTCGCTGATGCCGCCAAGGCCGCCGGTGCGCATACCCTGGTCCATATGTCGGCGCTTGGCGTCGACAAGGCCGCCTCGGTCAGCGCCTATGCCAGCTCCAAGCTCGAAGGCGAAGCGGCCGTGCTGGCCGCCTTCCCCAACGCCGTCATCTTCCGGCCCTCCATCATGTTTGGCCGCGACGATGGCTTCTTCAATCTCATGGGCAGCCTGTCCCGGCTCCTGCCGGCGCTGCCGCTGATATCAGGCGATACAAAGTTCCAGCCCGTCTATGTCGGCGATGTCGCCCAGGCTTTCGCCAAGGCTGCCGAGGGCCAGCTCAAGACCGGCCGCATCTACGAGCTGGGCGGGCCGACCACCGAAACCCATCGCGCGCTGCTGCAGCGCATCCTGCGCGAAGCGGGCCGCAAGAATAGCCTGCTGCCGCTGTCGCCCGGCTTTGCCAAATTCCTGGCTGCTCCGCTCGCCATCCTGCCCTTCCCGCCCTTGCTGACCGCCGATCAGGTCGATCTGCTCGGCGTCGACAATGTCGTCTCGGAAGCCGCCATCAAGGAAAAGCGCACCCTGGCGGGCATTGGCATCGCGCCCACCGCGATGGACACGATCCTGCCCACCTATATGTACCGCTTCCGCAAACACGGCCAATTCGACCGTGACGCCAGCCTCGCCGATCCCACCTCCTTCAAGGCTGACCCCTCGCACTACGAAAAGGTCAAGATCTAGACCTTTCCCGGAGCGCCGGATTTTGAAAGCCACCGCCAGCGCGGTGGCTTTTTTGTTGCCTGCGGTTCCATTCCCGATGGAATCCCAAAAACAATCGTAAGATATATCTTGAAATCGCCGCAAGCCGCGCCGATCTTAGCGTTCAATGGAAACCAAGATATATCGGAGACCCATCATGGGACAGTATTGGCGCAATGGCGAACCCAATTGGCGTCGGCTTGAAGCCATGGCCCGCCGCGGCTGGGGACAGTTTGCGGGCGGCGTTGGTGGTGACGGCTGGGGCAATATGGGCGGCAATTTTCGCATCGGCCGCATGCTTGCCTCGGGCGACCTGCGGCTCGTGGCGCTCTATCTCATCGAGCAGCAGCCGCGTCACGGCTATGACCTGATCAAGGCCATCGAGGAAAAATCGGGCGGCTTTTATTCGCCCAGCCCCGGCATCGTCTATCCGGCGCTGACTTTCCTCGAGGAAGCCGGCTATGTCACCTCGGAAGCCGATGGCAACAAGAAGCTCTATACCATCACCGATGACGGGCGTTCGCACCTGGCCGACAATCGCGAAGCCATCGAATCGACCCTGTCATTCCTCGCCAAGGCCGGTGAGCAGATGAACCGCTTCCGCGAATTCGCCAAGGCTGATTGGCCGTTCAACCGCGAACAGGGTCCCGATTTCGGCAATCGCCCGCCCCATCGCGGGTTCGGTTTCGGCCCCGGCCACCACGAGCCTGACGCTGACCGCGACCTGCGCGACGTGGTGCCCGAGCTCAATGAAGCCCGCCGCGCCCTCAAGGCCGCCCTCAAAAAGGCGCGTTCCGGCTCGCCCGAACAGCAGCGCGAAGCCGCCGATATCCTGCGCCACGCCGCCGCCCAGATCGAGGCACTCGGCGAAGACGACGTCGATATCTGAGCGCCAGCGTTACACTGGCGAGGGGAGTGCCGCCATCGCGGCGCTTCCCTCATTCGAGTAGCGGCCGCACCGCCACAATCTCCCCACAGCACTACCGATTTCCTTGGGCTTGGCCCGAGGACCCTTCGTCACGGTGGTTGAGTGGGATTGAAGTTGGCCCGCGCCACCAGCCATCGATAATACCTATCTAATACCTCTTCCGCTTTTGCCAGCTGACATGTTAGCCTCGCTCCATGCAGCAAGCCGTCCTCTCACCCTCCCCCGTCCACCAGCCCACGCCCGACCGCATCGCGGCCGGCGAGCGCCTTGTCGCGCGCCTCAAGGGGCGGGTTGCCGGGCGCATGTTCACCGATCCGCTGATGACCTATGCCTGGAGCGGGGATGCCAGCTCCTACCGGCTGGTGCCGGCCGCCGTGGTCTTCATCAATTCCGAAGACGATGTGCGCGCGGTGATCGAGGCCTGCCGGGCGGAGCATCTGCCGCTGACCTTCCGCGCCGCCGGCACCTCGCTTTCCGGCCAGGCGGTTACCGATGGTGTCCTGGCCGTGCTGGGCGATGGCTGGCGCAAGCTCGACATCCATCCCGGTGCCGACCAGATCACCCTGGGGCCGGCGATCATCGTCGCCCAGGCCAATGCCGCCCTCAAGAAATTCGACCGCAAGATCGGTCCCGATCCGGCCAGCCAAGCCACTTGCAAGATCGGCGGCGTGGTCAACAACAATTCCTCGGGCATGTGCTGCGGCGTGGCGCAGAACACCTACCACACCATGGCGCGCCTCAGGATCGTGCTGGCCGACGGCACAGCTCTCGATTCGGGCGATCCGGCTTCCTGCGATGCCTTCCGCATTAGCCATGCCGTCATGCTTGACGCCATTCATGACCTGCATCACCAGGTCATGGCCGATCCCGACCTCGTCGCGCTGATCAAAAAGAAATACCGCATCAAGAATACGGTGGGCTATTCGCTCAACGCTCTGGTCGATTATCACGACCCGCTCGATATCCTGATCCACCTGATGGTGGGGTCGGAAGGCACGCTCGGCTTCGTCTCCGAGGTCACCTATAATACAGTGCCCGAGCACCCCTTCAAATCGACCGCCTTGGTGCCCTTCCCGGACCCCTATGCTGCTGCCAGTGCAATCAGTGTGCTGGCCAATAACGGGGTGCAGGTAACAACGGGCGTCACCGCCGCCGAATATATCGAACGCCGTGCCCTTGCGACGGTCGAGCATCTCGCCCCCATGGCGCCCCTGCTGCCCTGGCTCACCGAAACTTCCCCGGCGGTGCTCATCGACGTCACCGCGCCCACTGCGCAGGAGCTCGATACGGAAGTCGAAAAAGCCGTCGCCATCCTGTCGTCCAATGGCGCCACCCATATCGATTTTTCGACCGACGAAGCCCGCTCGCACGCCCTCTGGGATATCCGCAAGGGCTTCTTCGCCTCGGGCGGCGCTGCCCGTCCCAAGGGCACCTCCATGCTCACCGAAGACGTCGCCGCGCCTATCGACCGGCTGGCTGAATTCGTCATCGCCATGCGCGATCTGCTCGACGAGCACGGCTATGAAGACGCCATCATTTTTGGTCACGCCTTGGCGGGGAACCTGCATTTCCAGATGAGCGACGATTTCGCCGCGCCCGGCGCAGCGGAAAAATTCGACGTCTTTTCCAAGGCCCTGTCCGATCTGGTCTCGATCGAATTCGGCGGCTCGCTCAAAGCAGAACACGGCACCGGCCGCGCCATCGCGCCCTTTGTCGAGGCTGAATGGGGCTCCAAGGCCTATGGCTTGATGCACCAGATCAAGGCGCTGTTCGACCCCGAAAACCTGCTCAATCCTGGCGTCCTGCTCAATGCCGATGCCAAGGTGCACATCAAGAATCTCAAGGTCATGCCGCTCGCCAACGAGCTGGTCGACATGTGCATCGAATGCGGTTTCTGCGAGCCGGCCTGCCCCAGCCACCAGATGACGCTCTCCCCGCGCCAGCGCATCGCGGTGACCCGCGAGCGCGAACGCCTGCGCGCCAGTGGTGAAAACCCCGAACGGCTCGCAATTCTCGACCGGGATTTCCAATATCCCGGGCTCGACACCTGCGCGGCGTGTAATCTGTGTTCCCTGCGCTGCCCCGTCGGCATCGAAACCGGCACCATGATCATCGGCCAGCGCGGTCAGCGCCGCGGCGGCACCTCCCGCTCGGTGGCCGGTTTTGCTGCCGATCACACTGGCGGCATCGAAGCCTTCATGCGCGGCGGTGTGGCCCTGGCCGATGCCGCCCGTACCATAATCCCGGCTCCTGCGATGGAAGCCATCACCGAAACCGCCCGCCGCGCTTCTGGCAATCGCATTCCCCGGCTCTCCCGCGCCCTGCGCCATGGCCCCGGCGCGCCAAAGGCCCCGTCAAAGGTCTCGCGCGACGATCCACGCGACACCGGCTTTCCTGTGCCCATCGTGCAAGGCGGCCGGCAGAAAATCGTCTATTTCCCCTCCTGCGCCAGCCGCATGTTCGGCGCCCCGCAAACCGGCCAGAATCTTCTGCCGGTCACCGATGCCATGGTTGCCCTGCTCGACCGGGCGGGGTTCGACGTGACCATGCCCGAGCATCTGAATGGCCAATGCTGCGGTCAGCCCTTCCAGTCCAAAGGCTTTCCCGAACAGGCGGCCGAAGTGGGCGGCGCGCTCAAGCGCGAACTCTCGGCCCTCAGCGATGCCGGCGCGACACCGGTCGTCACCGACGCTTCCACCTGTGCCAAGCATCTCAAGGAATTCCCCGGCGATGCCGCCGTGCTCGATTCGGCGCAGTTCCTCGTCACCCATGTCCTGCCGCGCCTGACCATCACGCAGAAACTGCCGACAGTGGCCGTGCATCACAATTGCTCGGCCCAGCGCCTCAAGGAACAGCCCTCCACCGAAGCCATCGCCCGCGCCTGCGCGGAAGATATCGCCGTGCTGAGTTCCGTCACCTGCTGCGGCTATGCCGGCGACAAGGGCCTGTTCTTCCCCGAACTCAATCAGCACGCCACCCGCTTCGCCAAAAACGACATACCGGCAGGTTGTACGTTAGGCGTCTCCACCGTTTCCACCTGCGCCTCTGGCCTCAGCGAACATGCGGGCGTGCCCTTTGTCGGCCTGGCGAGTCTCTTGGAATGGGCCAGCCGCCCGGTGCATTAAAAGCTTTTTCTGATAGTTCGAGAGCCCCGATCCAATCCCCTCCCCCTTGAGGGGAGGGCTAGGGTGGGGGTGTCGCGCCCTCCACGAATTCGATGCCGGTGGATAGCTCGACACCCCCACCCTCAATCCCTCCCCTCAAGGGGGAGGGAGGCAGATCGCGGCTTACGGAATTTATTCCAGAACCTGAATGTCGGTTGGCCTAAGCCGGGCCAAAAACCCGCTCCCTTCACACACCGCCCGCAACAGGCTACTGAACCCTTCAGCAAGCCCCGGACGTTCATGAGCATCACCACCCATATCACCAGCCTCGGCCACAAGGGCGAGGGTGTCACCGAGATCGATGGCACCAGGATTTTCGTGCCATTGGCCCTGCCGGGAGAGTTGGTGGATATCACTGCCGATGGCGATCGCGGCACGCTGGTCTCGGTGCTTGAACCGGCCGCCAACCGCATCACGCCGTTCTGTCCGCATTTCGGCGCCTGTGGCGGCTGCCAGCTCCAGCATATGGACCGGCCGAGCTATGAGGCCTTTAAGACCGGGCTGGTCGAAACCCCGCTGCGCTTTGCCGGGCTCGATCACAAGGTCATGAGCTTTATCGACGCCGCCGACAATGGCCGCCGCCGCGCCACGCTCCATGCCCGCAAGGAAGGCGCCGGCTATATGCGGCTGCGCAGCCATCAGGTGCATGACCTTGATGCCTGCCCGATCCTCGTGCCCGAACTGGCCCGCGCGCCCGACATCGCTCGCGCGGTCATGGCGGCCGTTGGCGAGGCCGATGTGAGCTTTACCGCCAGCGTCACCGGCCTCGATGTCGCCGTCCGCACCGAGAAGAAACAGGCCCGCGCCGACCGGCTGCAGCCGCTGGTCGCCCGCTTCCGTCTCGCCCGGCTGGCGCTCAATGGCGAAATGGTCCTTCAGACCCAGCCGCCCCTTGTCGGCATGGGCCGTGCCCAGGTGGAATTGCCCATCGGCAGCTTCCTGCAGGCCACCGAAGCCGCCGAAACCATTCTTTCCGACTATGTGCTCAACGCCGTCGGCAAGGCCAAAAACGTCGCCGATCTGTTCTGCGGCATCGGCCCCTTCGCCCTGCGCCTGGCCGAACAGCGCCCGGTGGCCGCCTTCGACAGTGACAAAGCCGGCATTCTGGCGCTCGACAAGGCCCGCCGCTTCACCAAGGGCATCAGAGAAATCACCGCCAAGCCGCGCGACCTGTTCCGCGACCCGCTCACCCAGTTCGAATTGCCCTATGACGCCGTGGTGCTCGACCCACCCCGCGCCGGTGCCGAAGCCCAGATACGCGAATTGGCCAAGTCCAAGGTCAAGACCGTGGTCATGGTTGCCTGCGATGCCCGCACCTTTGCCCGCGACGCGGCGACCTTGGTGGCGGCCGGTTACAAGATGAGCGATCTGGTGGCCGTCGATCAGTTCACCCAATCCACCCATATCGAGATCGCGGCTACTTTCCGGCGCTGATCACAGATTGCAACCGGCTCGCAGCCCGTGCGTTGGCCCTTCCGTCACCAATTTGAAAGCGACTGCTAGGGGCGGGGTTTTCGCGCGGAGAATCCTATGACTATTGCAAAAACGACTTTCGCAATCGGCCTGTTCTGTGCCGCTGCCATCCCTGTGTTGGCGCAGGATGCGGCCGATCCCAGCGGCACCTTTGTCGACGAGTTCGGCACCTCGTTCGAATTCTCGCTTTGCGGCGAATCCGGCACCGATCTCTGTGGCGTGCTGACCAATCTCGAGGGCGAATCGGCCACCGAGGAGAACCTGGCCTTTGTCGGCACACAGGTCATGCAGGCCGAGCAATCGGGCCCCAATGAATGGAAGGGATCGCTGAGCGCCGGTGGCATCAGTGCCGATGCCACCATTACCCAGACCGGTCCGGATACGATCGAAATCCAGGGCTGCCGCGCGGCGGTGCTGTGCCAGACCCTGGCCTATAACCGCGCCTGAAGGGTCAGCAGACCGTCGCGACACGCTCCTTGATCACGGCGAGAACTTCGTCGCCGGGGCGTTTCCACCAATTGTCGGCGGAGAAGATTTCCACTTCCTGCGGCCCGAAAAACCCAGCATCTTCAATCATCTTGCGGATGGACGGCAGGTCGATGACGCCGTCGCCCATCATGCCGCGGTCGAGCAGCATGTCCTTGGTGGGCACCAGCCAGTCGCAGATGTGATGGGCGAAAATGCGGTTCATCCGCCCCGCCCGGGCGATGGCGCGGGCGAGATTGGGGTCCCACCAGACATGGTAGACGTCGATGGCAACGCCAACCGTCTCGCCCAGCGTTTCGCAGATGTCGAGCGCCTGATCGATCGTGTTCACGCAGGCGCGGTCGGCGGCATACATGGGGTGCAGCGGCTCGATGGCTATTCTGACGCCCGAGGCCTTGGCATGGGGCAGCATGGCGGCGATGCCATCGGTCACCATTTGCCGGGCACCCGGTAAGTCCTTGGAAGAACCGGGTAATCCGCCGACGACCAGCACGAGGCAATCGGCATTGAGGGCGGCGGCTTCGTCGATGGCGCGCAGATTGTCATCGATATTGGCCTGCCGTCCGGCGGCGGTTTCGGCCGGGAACATGCCGCCGCGGCAGACGCCGGTGACTTGCAATTTGTTGTCGCGAACGATGCGGGCGGCTTCATCCAGACCGATGGCCGCGATCTGGTCGCGCCAGGGTGAAATGGCGGTGATGCCCGCTTTCAGGCACCCGTCGACCGCGTCCTTGAAGCCCCAGACCTGTCGCGTGGTGGCCAGGTTCAACGAGATAGCACGCTGGGTCATTATGCTAACACACTGTTAACGTTGAGCACCGCATTCATGCGCTTTACGGCGAGATCGGGGTCACTGAGGACACGCGCCTTGTCGGCCAGCCGGAACAGCTCGCTCAGATGCTGGACGGAGCGGGTCGATTGCTGTCCGCCGATCATCTGGAAATGATCCTGCAGCCCATTGAGATAGGCGAGGAACACCACCCCGGTTTTGTAGAACCGGGTGGGGGCGGCAAAGATATGCCGGCTCAGCGGCACGGTGGGTTCGAGCAGGTCGAAGAACTCGTTGGTATTGCCCTTGCCCAATGCGGCCAGCCCCGCCGAGGCCGCCGGGGCGATGGCGTCGAAAATGCCGAGCAGGGCATGGGAATAGCCCTGATCATCGCCTGATATCAGTTCAGCATAGTTGAAATCGTCGCCGGTATACATCTTGACCGACGCGGGCAGGCGCCGGCGCATGTCGATTTCCTTTTCCGCCGAGAGCAGGGAAATCTTGATGCCGTCGACCTTGTCGGCATGGGCGGCGATCACGTCGAGGCACACATCCATGGCCTCTTCATGTGTGCCCTTGCCCCAATAGCCGGCCAGGGCCGGATCGAACATCTCGCCCAGCCAATGCATGATCACCGGTTGCTTGACCTGGCTCAGAATGCGGCCATAGACCTTGGCGTAATCGTCCGGCGACTTGGCGGCGGCGGCCAGTGCCCGGCTGGCCATCAGAATGATCCGTCCGCCTTCGCCTTCGACAAAGCCGATCTGTTCTTCATAGGCCTTGATGATGGTGTCGATGGTCACGTCCGGCCCCGGTGCCAGATGGTCGGTGCCCGCGCCATAGGCGATGAGGCTGTCATCGCGCGTGCGCGCTTCGGCCTGCGCCCGGCGGATCAGTTCCTGCGCCTCGGCCCAACCCAGCCCCATGCCGCGCTGGGCGGTATCCATGGCCTCGGCAACGCCCAGGCCCAGATCCCACAGGCGATGGCGGAATTTGAGCGTCGTGTCCCAGTCGATCGCCGGGGTCAGCCAGGGATCGTTATTGGCCAGGGGATCGGCCACCACATGGGCCGCCGCATAGGCAATGCGCGGAAAGTCTGTGGCCTTGTGGCGGATAAAGGGGATGGGTTCGCCGCTGAGAGTATAGGGCGTGATGGTCCGGTCGGGATTGGGCAGGTTGATGCTGGTCATATTTTCTCAAAGCCTCAACAAACGCGATGTCACCCCGGCGCAGGCCGGGGTCCATGCTGTGTGCCCCCCAACCCTGGATGCCGCTGCTGGTCTTCAGCATGGATTCCGGCCTGCGCCGGAATGACATCGGGGGCGGGAGGGCCGGTAACTAGAAATCCAGCTTCGGCACGTCGAGCCAGCGGCGTTCGGCCCAGCTCTTGAGGCCGAGTTCGGCCAGCTGCACGCCCTTGGCGCCCGCTTCGAGGCCATATTCCCATGGCGCGTCTTCGGCGACGTGGCGGAGGAACATTTCCCACTGCGCCTTGAACCCGTTCTGGGCCGGCCAATTGTCCGGCACTTCTTCCCAATCGGCAAAGAAATTCATGGTCTGTGGCTGATCGGGATTCCACACCGGCTTGGGCGTATTGACGCGATGCTGGCTCCAGCATTTGTGCAGCCCCGCCACGGCCGAACCATGGGTGCCATCGACATGGAAGGTGACCAGGTCATCGCGGCGGACGCGGGTGGTCCAGCTCGAATTGATCTGGGCGATCACCCCGCCTTCGAGTTCGAACGTGGCATAGGCCGCGTCATCGGTGTCGGCCTTGTAGCGGTTGCCCTTCTCGTCGACGCGGCTCGGAATGTGCGTGGCGCCGAGGCAGGAGACCGCCTTGACCTCGCCGAAGAGATTGTCGAGCACATAGCGCCAGTGGCACAGCATATCGAGGATGATGCCGCCGCCATCGGCCTTGCGGTAATTCCAGCTCGGGCGCTGGGCCGGCTGCCAATCGCCTTCGAAAACCCAATAGCCGAACTCGCCGCGTACCGAGAGGATGTCGCCGAAAAAGCCGCTATCGCGCAGCATTTTGAGCTTCATCAGCCCGGGCAGGAACAGCTTGTCCTGCACCACGCCATGCTTGAGGCCCGAAGCGCGGGCGGTCTTGGCGAGGTTGACGGCGATGTCGAGGGAATCCGAGGTCGGCTTTTCGCAATAGACATGCTTGCCGGCCGCCAGTGCCTTTTCGATGAGGCCAGCGCGCATCAGCGTCGTGCCGGCATCGAAGAAGACTGTGTCCTCGGGATTGGCCAAGGCCGCGTCGAGATCGGAACTCCAGCGGGCAATATTGTGCTTCTTGGCCAGCCGCTCGATCTTGTCGGCGTCGCGGCCCACAATGATCGGGTCGACCACCAGCCGGTCGCCATTGGAAAGGGCAATGCCGCCCTGGTCGCGAATGGCCAGAATCGAGCGCACCAGGTGCTGATTGTACCCCATGCGGCCGGTCACGCCATGCATGATCAGCCCAAGCCGTTGTTCCGCCATCCGAAAATCCTCCCGATCACGCCATGCGTGTAACTAACTAGTTACTTAGGTACACGCGGCGTCCCGTTGTCGTCAAGATGGCAAGATGCGATTGGCCCATGTCTGCCCGCCGCTGCCCGATTGGGGCCGGTCTTTACCGGCCGCGCCCGCGCTGTTATCTGATGGAGATACGGCAAGCCGGGTAACCGGTCCGTTCATCTGGCGAGGCTTTATGGATCAGCGGCTGACAGAGCCGGCGCCCGCCCCCAAGCGGGCGCGCAATTCGAGCAAGACCAAGGCCGATATTCTGGTCGCCGGTCGGGCTGAATTTGCCGAGCGCGGTTTCGAGGGCGCTCGGGTCGATGCCATTGCCGAACGCGCCGGCGCCAACAAGCGCCTGCTCTACCATTATTTCGGCAATAAGGAAGATCTCTACCGGGCGGTGCTGCTTGACGCCTATCAGGAGATCAGGCGCGGCGAGCGTGCGCTGAGCCTGGACCAATTCGGGCCGGTGGACGCCATGGACCGGCTGGTGCGCTTCACCTTCCGGCATTTCCTGGCCAATCCCTGGTTTCCGCGCCTCCTGGGCACGGAAAACATCGAAAATGCCCGCTTCCTCAAGACCCTGCCTGATATCCAGGCGCTCCATTCCCCGCTGGTCGGACAGATCACGACGATCGTTGATCGCGGCGCCGATTCGGGCATTTTCCGGCGCGATGTCGACCCCGTGCAGCTCTACATTTCCATTGCGGCGCTGGGCTTTTTCTACGTCTCCAACATGGCGACGCTCTCGGTGATCTTCTCGCGCGATCTCTCCGGCATCGACATGGTGCAGGAGCGCGAGGCCCAGGCGGTGCAGATGGTGCTGGACTATCTACGGACCAAGCCGGCCTGAGCGCAGGCGGGGTTTTGGGTTAAAGGGGATGTGGAAGCGCGAAGCAATCCCACCCACAATCGCTTCCCTCGGGCTTGACCCGAGGGCCACTCGCAACACGGCGCAAGCGGCAAATGGTCCTCGGGTCAAGCCCGAGGAAGGCGGCGGTGGTTGGGAGAGATGCAGCTTCGGTCCACAATGTCATTCCCGCGAAAGCGGGAACCCCTGTTTTCTTTTCCAGCATTCCGAAACGGAGGTCCCCGCTTTCGCGGGAATGACCCTGTGGGTGTTGGAATCTAACGCCCGACGGGCGATGAAGCGTTCCCCCTATTGCAAGGGCGGCAATACGGCCTTTGCGGCGCCTTCCAGCCAGGCGATCAGATTGGCCAGCCGCGGCTCGTCGGCCCGTTCATTGAGCGCATAAATGCCGATCGTGCTCTTCTGCTCCGGCTCGGTGACGTCAATTCGCTGGAGCCCGCGCAGGCCGAATTCCTGGTCCATCACCTCGGTATGCTTGATCACCGCATCGGTGCGGGCGACATAATCGAGGCACGCCGCCAGTGAATTGGAGGCAAAGGCATATTTGCCCTGATCAAAGGCTGCCCCGCCTGCCGTGGTGCGGCTCCAGGTCTCGAAGAACCGTTGATGGCGGGTTTCCGGCAGCGCGCTGGTGACGGCCGGATAGGCCTCGACCTCGGCAAGGCTGCGCGGCGCCAGCAGCAGCGGATGCCCCTCGCGGCAGAAATAGCTTTGGCCGACCCGGGTCAGCGGAATGAAGCGGGCGCCGGTGCTGCGGCTGAGGCCTTCGATCTCATGGGCGACGAAGAGTGAAATGTCCCCCGAGAGCAATTGGTCCATGCAGCGCAATTGATTGCCCAGGCTCACATGGATGCGGGCGCTGGGGAAGCTGGTGGAATAATCGACCACCATGTCGCGAATGAACATGGTCCACCACGAATAGCCGGTGCCGATGCTGAGCCCCTGCTCGGTGCGGCCGCGCTGATGTTCGAGCGCCTTCAGCGTATTGTCATATAGCCGGCGCATCAGCCTGGCGTTCTGATACAGCGTTTCGCCATAGCTGGTGAGCTCGATCCCGCGCGAGGATCGCGTCAGCAGCGGCACGCCCATGGTTTCCTCGAGCTTGCGCATGTTGAAGGTCAGCGTCGGCTGGGTAACGAACAGCGCCGTGGCCGCGCCACTGATCGTGCCGGCCTCGGCGACGGCCAGAAACTGGTTGAGCAGCTTATCCATCGCGTGTCCCATAGAAATTTTCTATAATAGCGACGATATTTCGTATTTTTCTTTGGGTCCAGTCTGGTCCAAACTTTCATCCATAAATGCATTTCGTCGAATAACGGCGGGGCAAATGGGGGTGAGGACCGATCGGTAGCGCTCCCAAAAGAATAAGGGAGGCAAGGGGTTACTTGAGATCTTATGGCCCGGATTGCGTGGCGTTTGGACCCCTGTCCATCTTCCATACAAGTCGATTGCGCCGCCTCAAATCTCTATGCTATGTCGTAACCGACCGGTTGGCTCCTCACACGGAGAGTTCCGCAAAAAGTGCTTTGGCCCGCTCTTGACTTCGGGGTTAGACTGCGGGGCTATGTAACCGGTTAGTGATTTAGGCGACGGGGAGGTCGCCGCACCCGTTCTGCGTTTCGGAACGACCAAGAGTTTTCAAGGGAGGAACCTGATGACTATTTCTATCGACCGCCGCAAATTTCTGATGGGCAGTTCCGCGCTGATTGCGGCTGGCGCCGCCGGCGTAATGCCGGCCTGGGCCCAGGCGAGCAATCTGCGCCTCACCTTCTGGGGTGGCCAGGCCCGCGCCGACCGCACCTATGGCGTGACCGATCTCTATGAGGCTGCCAATCCCGGCACCACCATCGAGGGCGAATTCCTGGCCTGGAACGATTACTGGCCCAAGCTGGCCACCCAGACCGCCGGCGGCAATGCCCCCGACATCATCCAGATGGATTATCGCTATATCGTCGAATACGCCAAGCGCAACGCCATTGCCCCGCTCGACGAATTTGTCGGCGGCGTCCTCAAGCTGGACAATTTCGATCAGGACCAGCTCGATGGCGGCAAGGTCGATGGCAAGCTCTATGGCATTTCGCTGGGCGCCAATTCGGTAGCGACCCTGGTCAATACCGCCGCCTTCGAGGAAGCCGGTATCGAGGCCCCGACCAATGCCTGGACCTATGACGACCTGATGACCATTGGCGAGGCCTTCAAGAGCGCCAATGTCCGCGGCGGCATGAAGGCGATCTCGGATGCTTCCTATACCGAGCCCATGCTCGACAACTGGCTGCGCCAGCGCGGCAAGGCGCTCTATACCGCCGAAGGCAAGCTCGGGTTCGACGAAGCCGATGCCATCGAATGGTACACGCTCTGGTCCAAGCTGCGCGAGGCTGGTGTCTGCGTCACCGCCGAAGAACAGGCCGTCGATACCGGCGCGGTTGAGACCACCATGCTGGTGGCGGGCAAGGCGGCCATGATGCCGTCCAACTCCAACCAGCTGGTGGGCTACCAGGCCATCATGAAGGACAAGCTGGGCATGATCGGCTATCCGCGCATCGCCGCTGGCGTTGGCGGCGGTCACTACCGCAAGCCCTCCATGTTCTTCTCGGTCGGGGGCAGCTCGGCCAATAAGGAAGCCGCTTCCGCCTTCCTCAGCTTCTTCATCAATGATCCAGAAGCGGCCAAGCTCCTGGGTGTTGAACGCGGCATTCCCTGCATCGCCGCCACCCGCGACGTGGTGGCTCCGACGCTGGACGAACAGAGCCAGATCGCGCTCAATTTCGTGTCCAATCTGGGCGACCTGCTCGGGCCGCTCCCGCCATCCCCGCCCGCTTCGGCCGGCGAAATCGACGCATCCTTGATCCGCACCCTGGGCCAGGAAGTCGGCTTCGGCGCCAAGACGCCCGAACAGGCCGGCCCCGAACTGATCAGCGGTGCCAACGAAATCCTCAGCCGGGCCTGATCCCTGGTTCCGCCGCGCGCCCTGTTGGCGCGCGGCTTTTTTATAAGCCTATGGAGTATCTCATGGCATTGGTCGCCAACAGACGGCAGTTTCTCATGGCCGGTTCGGCTCTCGCGGCGGCAACCGGTCTGGGCGCCTTGCCCGCCTTTGCCCAGGATACGCGGCTCCGGCTGATCTTCTGGGGCAGCCAGGCCCGCGCCGACCGCACCTATGGGGTCTCCGATCTCTATACCGGCGAGCATCCGGGCCTCGCCATCGAAGGCGAATTCCTGGGCTGGGCCGATTACTGGCCCAAGCTGGCCACCCAGACCGCGGGCGGCAATGCGCCCGACATCATGCAGATGGATTACCGCTATATCGGGGAATATGCCCGCCGCGGCACGCTGGCCCCGCTCGACCAATATGTGGGCGCCGCGCTCGATACGAGTTCCTTCGACCAGGACCAGCTGCACAATGGCACCATTGACGGCAAGCTCATGGGCATCAGCCTGGGCGTTGCCGCCGGTGCTGCCGTCTATAACAGCAAGGCGCTGGCCGATGCCGGGATCGAGCTCGACCCCATGGGCTGGACCTATGAGGATCTGAAGGCCAAAGGCGCCGCTTTCGCCCAAAGCACCGGTGGCGCCGTGGCTCTGGCCCCCGATGGCAGCGGCGTCGAGCTGCTGTTCGAAAACTGGCTGCGCCAGCAGGGCAAGGCCCTCTATACCGCCGAAGGCCAGCCTGCTTTCACCGCCGAGGACGTCACGGCCTGGTTCGCCCTCTGGGCCGACCTACGCGATGCCGGCGCCATTGTCAGCCCCGACGAGCAGGCCATCGATACCGGCAAGCTCGAAACCTCGCCCCTGGTGCGCGGCAAGGCAGCGATGAATTTCACCACCTCCAACCAGCTTGTTGCCTATCAGACCCTGGTACCGGACGCCCTCGGCATTGCCGCCTATCCGGCGACCAAGCCCGGCTCGACCGGCGGCCATTATCGCAATTCCTCGCAATATTTCGCCATCTCGGCCGGCTCCGCCGCGCCCGAACAGGCCGTGGAATTCATCAATTTCTTCGTCAATTCGCCCGCGGCGGCCGCCCTTCTGGGCGTCGAGCGTGGCGTGCCGGCCTCCTCGGCCATGCGCGCCGCCATTACTCCGGACCTTGACGAGCGCAGCCAGCAGGCGGTGCGCTATATCGACGATCTGGGCGCCATTGCCGGTCCCGTGCCGCCCACCCCGCCCGCCGCGGCCGGCGAGATCGAAGTGGCGCTCAAGACCAAGAGCCAGGAAGTGGCCTTCGGCGCCCAGTCGCCGCAAGATGCCGGTCCCGCCTTTTTCGACGAAGTCGTCGCCACTCTCGGCCGGGCAGCCTGATCATGGCGGAGCACACAGCAATATCAGCCAAAGCCGCCCCGCCCATGAGCCAGGCGCGGCAATCGATCTGGTCGCGCATCTGGCAGAACGATGCGCCCGGATATCTTTTCCTCCTGCCCTGGTTCATCGGCTTTTTCGGCCTGACCATCGGGCCGATGATCACGTCCTTCTATCTCAGCTTCACCAATTTCGACCTGTTGCAGGCGCCCACTTGGGTAGGCGCCAACAATTACGTGCGCATGTTCACCGCCGATCCGAAATTCTCGGCCTCCATGCGGGTGACGCTGTTCTTCGTGGTCTTCTCGGTGCCGCTCAAGCTCGCTTTCGCGCTAGCCGTGGCCATGCTGCTCAATCGCGGCATCAAGGGCCTGCCCATGTACCGGGCGCTGTTCTATCTGCCGAGCCTGCTCGGCGCTTCGGTCGCCATCGCCATTCTCTGGCGGCAGATTTTCGCCGGCGACGGCCTGGTCAACAAGTTCCTCGCCATGTTCGGCATTATCGGCCCGAGCTGGATTTCCAATCCCAATTATTCGCTATGGACGCTGATCATCCTCTCGATCTGGCAATTCGGCTCGCCCATGATCATTTTCCTGGCCGGCCTGCGTCAGATTCCGCAGGACATGTATGAGGCGGCAAGCCTGGACGGCGCCAGCAAATGGCGGCAATTCGTCAAGATCACGCTGCCGCTTTTGACCCCGGTGGTCTTCTTCAACGCCATCATCCAGACCATCGAGGCGTTCAAGAGCTTCACCCCCGCCTTCATCATCTCTGGCGGCACCGGCAATCCGATCAATTCGACGCTGTTCTATACGCTCTACCTCTACCAGGAGGCCTTCGGCTTCTTCCGCATGGGCTATGCCTCCGCGCTGGCCTGGGTATTGCTGGCACTGGTCGGCCTGTTCACGGCCTTCTCCTTCCTCACCTCCAAATACTGGGTGCACTATGACGATTAATGCCCCCGCCAAATTGACCGTGGTCACCGAGGGCGCGCCCTCCCCGCTGCGCCGCCGCACCACCTCGATCATCATCCATGTCCTGCTGATCGGCGCATCCATCCTGATGCTCTATCCGCTGCTCTGGCTCCTGGCGGCTTCGTTCCGGCCGGAAAACGAGATCTTCACCTCGGCCAGCATCTGGCCGTCGTCCTGGAGTCTCGATGCCTATTTCCGTGGCTGGAACGGGTTGCGTACCGGTTTTGGCACCTTCTATCTCAACAGCTTCATCATTTCGGGTCTGTCGGTCATTGGCAATGTGCTGGCCTGTTCCATGGCCGCCTTCGCCTTTGCCCGGCTGAACTTCAAATATAAGAACTTCTGGTTCGCCATGATGCTGATGACCCTGATGCTGCCCTATCAGGTGACGCTCATCCCCCAATATGTGCTGTTCCGCCAGCTGGGTTGGGTCAACACCTTCCTGCCGCTGGTCGTGCCCAAATTCCTCGCCGCCGACGGCTTCTTCATCTTCCTCATGGTGCAGTTCTTCCGTGGTCTGCCCAAGGAACTGGACGAGGCCGCGCAAATGGATGGCTGCTCGCCCTGGCGCATCTATTGGCGCATCATCATCCCGCTCTCCATGCCGGTGCTGGCGACTGCCGCCATCTTCACCTTCATCTGGACCTGGGACGATTTCTTTGGGCCCCTGATCTATCTGGGCGAAATGCGCCAATATACGGTGATGCTGGGTCTGCGCACCTTCACCGACTCGACCGGGGAAAGCGACTACGGGGGGCTGTTCGCCATGTCGGCGCTATCCCTCGTGCCGATTTTCCTGTTCTTCCTCTTCTTCCAGCGACTGCTCATCGAGGGCATCGCCACGACCGGTATGAAACGCTAGATCCATGACTGACATCAAATTTGCCGCCATCGGCATCAATCACGCCCATATCTACGGCCAGGTGGAATGCCTCAAGCGCGCCGGCGCCCAGTTCGTGGCCTTCCATGCGGTCGAGGACGATCTGGCGGCCACCTTCTCGGAAAAGTTCCCCGAGGCGCGGCGCGTTGCCGACCCCAAGGAAATCCTCGAAGACGCTTCGATCGCCGTGATCACGACCGCGGCGATCCCGGCCGACCGGGCCGCCATCTCCATTGCCGCCATGCAGCATGGCAAGGATGTGCTGTCCGACAAGCCGGGCATGACCACCTTCGCCCAGCTTGAGGAAATCAAGCGCGTGCAGAAGCAGACCGGCCGCATTTTCGGCGTGCTCTATTCGGAGCATTTCGAGGTCAAGGCCACGGTCGAAGCGGGCAATCTGGTCGCCCAGGGCGCTATCGGCAAGGTGATCAACACGGTGGGCCTCGGCCCCCATTCCCTGCGGCTGAACAATCGTCCCGACTGGTTCTTCACCCGCAATCGCTATGGCGGCATCCTCACCGACATTGCCAGCCACCAGTTCGAGCAATTCCTGTTCTTCTCGGACGCCATGGATGCCGAAGTGGTCTCGGCCAGCGTCGCCAATCGCGGCCATCCTGAAAAGCCGGGCCTGCAGGATGTGGGCGATGTGCATCTCAAGGCCGATGGCACTTCGGGCTATATCCGCGTCGATTGGTTCACCCCCGAGGGCCTGCCCACCTGGGGCGACGGGCGCCTCACCATTCTGGGCACTGAAGGCTATATCGAGCTCAGGAAATATATCGACATTGCCGGCCGCCCCGGCACCGATCACCTGTTCATCGTCAACAAGGATGGCCCCCGCCATATCGATTGCTCGACCACCGATCTTCCTTTCGGCCGGCAATTCCTCGACGATGTGCGCAACCGCACGGAAACTGCCATGCCGCAGGAGCGGTGCTTCAACGCCATGAAGCTGGCGCTGACCGCCCAGCAATTGGCCGAACGCGGTACGGAGTGGGCACAATGAGCCGGATTTTCAATGTCGCCATTGTCGGCGTCGGCATCGGCCGCAGCCACCTGGTCGAGGGCTATGTGCCCAATGCCGACAAGTACAAGGTGCTCGCGCTCTGCGATCTCAATGTCGAGCGCATGACCCCGATTGCCGATGAATTCGGCGTCGAGCGCCGCATCACCAATTTCGACGACATCCTGGCCATGGACGATATCGACGTGGTCGATATCTGCACCCCGCCCGGCCTGCACTATCCCATGGTCATGGCGGCGCTGAAGGCCGGCAAGCATGTGATCTGCGAAAAGCCGCTGGTCGGCTCGCTCAAACAGGTCGATGAAGTCATTGCCCAGGAAAAGATCTCCAAGGGCAAGCTGATGCCGGTGTTCCAATACCGGTTCGGCGATGGCATCGAGCAGGCCAAGGCCATTATCGATGCCGGCATTGCCGGCAAGCCCTTTGTCGGCACGGTGGAAACCATGTGGCGCCGCGGCCCCGATTATTATGCCGTGCCCTGGCGCGGCAAATGGGCGACCGAGCTGGGCGGGGTTCTCATGACCCACGCCATCCACCAGCACGATCTCTTCACCTATCTCATGGGCGACGTGAAGCGCCTGTTCGGCCGCGTCGCTACTCGCGTCAACGCCATTGAAGTGGAAGACTGCGTCACTGCTAGTCTCGAACTCTCCAATGGCGCCCTGGGCAGCTTCACCGCCACTTTGGGCGCGGCCGAGGAAATCACCCGGCTGTTCCTCACCTTCGAGAACGTCACCTTCGAAAGCGATTACGAGGCTTATAATCCCGGCGCCAAGCCGTGGAAAATCCAGCCGCGCAATCCCGAGACGGCGGCCAAGATCGATGCCCTGCTCAAGGATTGGAAACATGTGCCCTCGCGTTTCGAAACGCAGATGGCCCGCTTCCATGCCGCCCTATTGGGTGAAGCGCCCATGCCGGTAACCTCGGTGGACTCACGCCGGGCACTTGAGCTCGTCACCGCCTTCTACCATTCCTCGACCACCCACGAAGATGTGGCCCTGCCCATCGCGTCCGACCATCCGCGTTATCAGAGCTGGGTTCCGCCCCAGTTCCGCGCTGCCTGAGGAGACAAGCCATGTCGACAAATATCGAGCTGCGCAAACTCGTCAAAGCCTATGGCGATATCGAAGTGATCCACGGCGTGGATCTGACCATCGATCCCGGCGATTTCACCGTCTTTGTCGGTCCGTCCGGCTGCGGCAAATCCACCCTGCTGCGCATGATTGCCGGCCTTGAGCCGATCACGGGGGGTGACCTGCTGATCGACGGGCACCGCATGAACGAAGTGCCCGCTGCCAAGCGCGGCATTGCCATGGTGTTCCAGTCCTATGCGCTTTACCCGCATATGAATGTCTACCAGAACCTGGCTTTTGGCCTGGAAACCGCCAAGACCCCCAAGGCCGAAATCAAGGAACGCGTGCAGCGCGCCGCCGAGATCCTGCAGATCGTGCCCCTGCTGCAGCGCAAGCCCAAGCAGCTTTCGGGCGGCCAGCGCCAGCGCGTCGCCATCGGCCGCGCCATTGTGCGCGAGCCCAAGATTTTCCTGTTCGACGAGCCGCTGTCCAATCTCGACGCCGAACTGCGCGTGCAGATGCGTGTCGAGATCGCCAAGCTCCACAATGATCTGGGAAACACCATGATCTATGTGACCCATGATCAGGTCGAGGCCATGACCATGGCCGACAAGATCGTGGTGCTGCGCAATGGCGTCATCGAGCAGGCCGGCGCCCCGCTCGAGCTCTATAACAATCCGAAAAACCTGTTCGTGGCCGGCTTTATCGGCTCGCCCAAGATGAACTTCCTGGCGGCCGCGGCCGATGGCAGCGGCCTCAAGGTGGCAGGCAATAGCGTTGCCCTGCCGGGCAAGACGGCCGGAGCCACCACCCTGGGCATCCGCCCCGAACACATCACCCTGTCCGAGGGTTCCGGGATCAAGCTGGCCGAGGTCAGCGTCGACCTGGTGGAAAATCTCGGCGGCCAGACTGTGGTCTACGCCACGACCGCGGACAAGCAGTCCATCACCATCGTCCTCGAAGGCCAGCGCCAGGTGGAACTGGGCTCCACCGTCACCGTCCATGCCGACCCCGCCCGCATCCATCTGTTCGATGCAACGGGCAATGTGATCCTGGGGTAGGGGGGCTTCCTCGGGAAGAGCATTCGTTCCTGACGGTTTTTCCTGAGGCGGTTGCATTTCGGGGCAGGAACATTTGGTTCTACCCTCCCTCCCCCTTGAGGGGAGGGCCGGGGAGGGGGTGGTTTGGTGGGCCGCTCAACGACCCCCACCCTCAATCCCTCCCCTCAAGGGGGAGGGAGGCCGATCAGGGCTCTCAAGCTCATGAGGTTCTCCTCCTACCGTTTCTTGTCGATCATCAGCGCCAGCCCATCCAGGATGCGCTCGAGCCCGAAATCGAAGGCCATGTCCGGGTCGCCCAGGCCATAGGTCTCTCCCACCACCGGGCCGATGCGGTTGGCCACCGGATAGGGCGAGAAATCCAGCGTTTCGAGATAGGGCGCGATGGCATACCACCATTCGTCATCGCTCTGGCCGGTCAGCTCCTTGACCATCTTGGCCCGCGCCACGTCGCGCGCCGCGCCATGCACATAATTGGCGATCAGTGTCACCGACAGGTCCATTTCGATTTCGCTCAGGCCCAGCCCGTCAAAGGCGCTGAGGAAAATTTCGTAGGACCGCAAGGTGTGCGGCCCCAGCACCGGACGATGGGTTGATATCTGCAGGACCCAGGGATGGGTGATGTAGAAATCGCGAAAGGCGCGGGCGACGAAGGCCACATTGGCCCGCCAGTGTTCCGCCTTGAAAACGGGCGCATCGCCGGCCCGCAACCCCGCCGCCGCATCCAGCATCAGGTCGAGCAGCACGGCCTTGTCGGGCACATGGGTATAAAAGGACATGGCCGAAATCCCCACCGCCTCGGCCACCCGCCTTGTGGAGACGGCCTCGATCCCCTCGGCATCGGCAATGGCAATGGCCGCCATCACCAGATCGTTGAGACCCACTTTGGCCTTGGGGCCGCGCTTGGGGCTGTCGGCCGTGCCCCACATCAATTGCAGGGTCTTGATCGGATCGCCCCTGCCGGCAATGTCCTCGGCCATCGGGCCTCCAGATTAAAACTCTTTACACCGTACAAAATTCTGCTAAACCTTGTGCGGCGTACGATGTTTGTAGGGCGTGCGCGCAAAAAAGTCGAGCATTCTGTCGAAATCGCCCCTGCTGACGCGTCATGTCAGCAGGGCCGGATCAGTGTGCCTGCGCGATTAGAGAGGGACGTTCCATGATCCATGCCAGAGACCTCACCCGCACCTTCAAGACCAAGGGCGGAACAGTCGAGGCCGTGCGCGGCCTCAATCTCGATGTCGCCGAGGGGGAGATGGTGGCTTTTCTCGGCCCCAATGGCGCGGGCAAATCCACGTCCCTGCGCATGCTGACTACGCTCCTGCCGCCCAGCTCGGGCAGCGCGCGGGTCGGCGGGTTCGATGTGGTATCCGATCCCGCCGGCGTGCGGCGGCGCATCGGCTATGTGGGGCAGGGCACCGGCTCGGGCCCCTATCACCGCGTCCGCGACGAGCTGGTGACGCAAGGCCGCGCCCAGAAGATGAGCCCATCGGACGCCCGCAAGCGTGCCGACGAACTGCTCGGCATGCTCGAACTCGAGGGGCTGGCCGACCGCGATTGTGCTTCGCTCTCGGGCGGCCAGAAGCGGCGGCTCGATGTGGCGCTGGGGCTGATGCATACCCCGCCCATCCTCTTTCTCGACGAGCCCTCGACCGGGCTCGATCCCCACAGCCGGGCCAATCTGTGGGATCACATCACCCGCATCCGCAAGGCCAGCGGCATGACCATTTTCCTTACCACCCATTATCTCGACGAGGCCGATACCATGGCCGAGCGGGTCATGGTGATGGACAATGGCATGATGATCGCCGACGACACGCCCGCCCGGCTCAAGGCGGATCTGGCGGGCGACACCATCCATGTCAGCGTGCTCTGCGCCGACCAGGCCGCCAGCGCCGCCGAGCTGGCCCGCAACCTCCCCGATGCCCGTGAAACCCTGCTGGATGGCCGCGATATTTCGGTCACCCTCCGGGATGGCGAAGCCGTACTCCCCGAATTCGTCCGCCGCCTGCACCAGGCCGGCATCGAAGCCATCAGCGCCCGCGTCGTGCGGCCCACGCTCGATGACGTGTTCCTGGGGCTGACAGGACGCTCGCTGCGAGAGGCGGCGGGGTGAGGTTCTACACCTCTCCCTTTGGGGGAGAGGTCGACCCGTCTTCGGGTCGGGTGAGGGGGCCTTTCTTTCACCGCGCCCGGTAAAGGCCCCCTCACCCGCCGGCTTCGCCGCCGACCTCTCCCCCCAGGGAGAGGTGAAACGCGGCTCCCAATCAACGAGGTTCCCTTATGACCTTCCTCACCGATACCGCCATCTCCTTCCGCCGCGAGATCGGCCCGACCCTGCGCAGCTGGTACTACATCATCTTCGGACTGGTGCAGCCGCTGCTCTATCTGGCCCTCTTCGTGCCCCTGCTGGGAAATATCCCGGGGCCCGATGGCGCCAGCCCCCTGCAATGGTTCGTGCCCGGCATGGTGGTCATGCTGGTGCTGTTCACTACCGTTTCCTGCGGCTGGTCGCTGACCGAGGAGTTGATGAGCGGCAGTTTCGAGCGCTTCCTCGCCACCCCGATGAGCCGGCCGGCCATCATGGTGGGGCGCGCGCTCAAGGAATTGGCGCCCCTGCTGGTGCAGGCGCTGATCCTCATCGTCGTCGCCGCGCCCTTCGGTTTGCAGCTCCATCCCCTCTCCATGCTGGCAGGCCTGGTGCTGCTCCTGCTGTTCGGCGTCGGGGTGGCTTCGCTCTCCTATGCGCTGGCCATAGCCAGCAAGCATGATGGCTCGCTCTTCTATATGGTCAGCCATTCGGTGGCCCTGCCCATGATGCTGCTGGGCGGGGTGCTGCTGCCCATGACCAATGCGCCCGCCTGGCTCTACATCGCCAGCCGCTTCAATCCCCTGACCTATCTGGTCGAGGCCGAACGCGCGCTGTTCTCCGGCGAGATATCAACGCTTCCCGTGCTCTATGGCGCGCTGGTCGCCCTCCTGGTTGGCGCCATCGGCCTGGCCATCGGCGTCAGCCAGATTCGCAAGGCATCGCTCTAGTCCTTGACTCACTCATACCTCGCTGGCTATATATCAATCCATAGCCAGCGAGGTATGAGTCTACGATGTCGACGCCGCAGGACATGCTCTTCAAGACTTTGGCCGATCCCACGCGGCGCGCCATTTTCGAGCAGCTGTGCCGGGAAGGCGAAAAGAGCGTCGGGGTGCTGACGGCCCGGGCCGGAGTGTCCCAGCCAGTGGTCTCGCGGCATCTGGCGGTGCTGAAACAGGCCGGATTGGTTGGGGATCGCCATGCCGGCCGCCAGACCTATTATAGCGCCCTGCCGGGCGCGCTATCGCCCCTCACCGACTGGACCCAAGAAATGGCGGGCTATTGGGAGGGGCGGTTCGACGCGCTCGAAAACCTGCTGGGGAGGATGGATCAATGAGTGCTGAAATCCGCACCGTCACGGTCGAGCGGGAGCTTGCCGCCGCGCCCGAGAAAATCTGGCGGGCGCTGACCCAGCCGCATTTGCTTGAGGAATGGCTGATGAAAAGCGATTTCGCGCCTGTCAAAGGGCAGAAATTCACCTTCTCGAACCAGCCCCGGCCCGATGTGAGCGTGGTCATCGATTGCCAGGTGCTGGCCATCGAGCCGCACCGTACCCTGTCCTATAGCTGGGCCGCCTTTGGCCTCGAAAGCACCGTGACCTTCACCCTGGAGCCGACGGCGAAAGGCACCATGCTGCGCATGGAGCAGGCCGGTTTCAGGCCGGATCAGGACCTGGCCTATAAAGGCGCCAGGGCATCGTGGAAACAATTCCTGGCACGGCTGGACCAGCTCGTCGCCACGATCGATTGACACCCATAAAGAGGAGACCAATCATGGCCGGCACGAGCAAATCCAAGAAAGTCTTTTCCGAGGCCGAACTCGAGGCGATGCAGGACGCCAAGGTCGAACGCAAGAAGGGCAAGAAAGCCGATGGCGAAGCCGACCTGCTGGCCAAGGTGGCCGAGATGAGCCAAAGCGACCGCGCCATTGCCGAACGCCTGCACGCTCTGGTCAAGGAAAACGCCCCCGATCTCTCCCCCAAGACCTGGTATGGCATGCCCGCCTGGGCCGATGCGGCCGGCAAGGTGGTCTGCTTCTTCACCGCCGCCGGCAAGTTCGATTCCCGCTATGCCAGCTTCGGCTTCAACGACGTGGCCAAGCTTGATGACGGTACCGTCTGGCCGACGGCCTTTGCCGTGACCAGGCTGACCCAGGCCGATGAGAAGATGATTGCGGGGTTGCTGCGGCAGGCGGTGGGCTGAAGGCTTGGGATGGCGCTGGGCTATCCGCAACGCCTCCCTCCCCCTTGAGGGGAGGGCCGGGGAGGGGGTCGTTGGGGCATTTGCGCAGAGACCGCACGACCCCCACCCTCAATCCCTCCCCTCAAGGGGGAGGGAGGCGATAGAACGATAGATCTACGCCAGACCATAAATCCGCCGCCGCCGTCGAAATCCACTCTGCTGACTCGTCATGCCACCAGAGCGGCGCATGGATTGCCGCCAATGCCAATGAGGACCCCGCTTTGACCCCACCTGATTACGGCTCGATCATCATTCGCGGCGCCCGCGAGAATAATCTCAAATCCGTCTCGCTCGACATTCCCAAGCGCCAGATCACGGTCTTCACCGGCGTCTCGGGCTCGGGCAAATCGTCCTTGGTGGTCGGCACGATAGCGGCCGAAAGCCAGCGGCTGATCAACGAGACCTATCCCAGCTTCGTGCAGCAATTCATGCCGCGCTATGGCCAGCCCGATGCCGACCAGCTCGAAAACATCTCGGCCGCCATCATTGTCGACCAGCAGCGGCTGGGCGGCAATTCGCGCTCGACCGTCGCCACGGTGACCGATGCCGCGCAGATGCTGCGCGTGCTGTTCTCGCGCCTGGCCGAACCGCGCCTGGGCCCGCCTTCGCTCTATTCCTACAATGACCCGCGCGGCATGTGCCCCGATTGCGAGGGTATCGGCCAGGTCGCCGCCATGGACATGGCGGCCGTTGTCGACGAGAGCAAATCGCTCAAGGGCGGCGCGCTGCTACCCAAGGATTTCGCCGTCGACACCTGGTATTGGGAAATCTACGCCAATTCGGGTCTCTTCGACCTCGACAAGCCGATCGGCAAATATTCCGAGGAGGAACGGCATAACCTCTTCCACCTCGATGACGGCCGCAAGATCAAGGTCGGCAAGATCGGGCTGACCTATGAAGGGGTGGTCGCCAAGCTCAAAAAGGGTTTGGGCTCCAAGGACCCCGAGAGCCTGCAGCCCCATGTGCTGCGCGAATATGAGAAGATCTTTACCCGCGCCACCTGCCCGGCCTGCCACGGCACCCGCCTCAATCAGCAGGCACTGGGCAGCACGGTCAAGGGCCGCAATATTGCCGAGCTCTCGGCCATGCAGGTCAGCGAACTGGCCACGCTGATCCGGGCCATCGAGGCGCCGCAAGTGGGCCCCATGCTCCAGGCGCTGGCGCTGCGGCTCGAAAATCTCGTCACCATCGGGCTGGGCTATCTGAGCCTGGATCGGGAAAGCTCGACCCTCTCGGGTGGGGAAAGCCAGCGCGTCAAGATGGTGCGCCATCTCGGCTCCTCCCTTACCGACATCACCTATGTGTTCGACGAACCCTCGGTGGGGCTACATCCCCATGATGTGGGCCGGCTCGCCGGGCTGATGCAGCAGCTGCGCGACAAGGGCAATACCGTGCTCATCGTCGAGCACAAGCCCGACATGATCGCCATTGCCGACCATGTGGTGGATATGGGTCCCTTTGCCGGCAGCAAGGGCGGCGAGGTGGTCTATGAGGGCGATTTTGCCGGGCTGCTGACCTCCGGCACGCTGACCGGCAACCACATCAAAAAGCACCAGCCCATCAAGGACAAGGTGCGTGGGGGCGCGGGCCAGCTCAAAATCGCCAATGCCCGGCTCAATAACCTGCAGGATGTATCTATTGCCATTCCGCAAGGCGTGCTGACCGCCGTTACCGGCGTTGCCGGCTCGGGCAAGTCATCCCTGATCCAGGGCTGCCTGCCGCTCGCCTATCCCGATACCATCATCATCGACCAGAACCTGGCCCGCGGCTCGCGCCGCTCCAACACGGCCACCTATACCGGCATTCTCGATAGCGTGCGCAAGGCCTTCGCCAAGGCCAATGGGGTCGATGCGGCCCTGTTCTCTGCCAATTCCAAGGGCGCCTGCCCCGATTGCAACGGGCTGGGCGTGATCTATACCGACCTCGCCCATCTCGACCCCATGGTCACCACCTGCGAAACCTGCGAAGGCAAGCGCTTCCTGCCCGAAGTGCTCGAGCATCACCTGCGCGGCAAATCGATCAGCGATGTTTATCTCATGAGCATCAGCGAGGCGGTCGACTTCTTCACCGAACCGGCCGTGGCCAAAATCCTCAAGGGGCTCGACGATGTGGGCTTGGGCTATCTGACCCTGGGCCAGCCGCTCTCGACCCTGTCCGGCGGGGAACGCCAGCGCCTCAAGCTCGCCGCCGAACTGGGCAAGAAGGGCAATATCTACGTGCTCGACGAGCCCACGACGGGCCTGCATATGAACGATGTCGATACCTTGATCGGCCTCTTCGACCGGCTCGTCGATGCCGGCTCGACCGTGATCGTCATCGAGCACAATCTCGACGTCATCTCCCGCGCCGATTGGGTCATCGACCTGGGCCCCGGCGCCGGGCACGATGGCGGCAGGATACAATTCGAGGGCGTTCCGGCCGATCTGGTCAAGGCCGGCCATTCATTGACGGGGCAGCATCTGGCTTCGCGCTAGACGTGGTGGGGGAAAGCTGCCCATCCTTGCCGCCACCGCCCCAGGCCCCTAAATATGGCTCTCCCCGGGAGCCCCGCCTTGTCCGATCCATTCCCTTCCATGCGCGTGGCGCTCAAAACCCGCATCGTCGTCATCGGCGCGGGGCAGGCGGGCCTCTCCTCGGCCTATCACCTCAAGCAACTCGGCCTTGTGCCGGGCCGCGATTTCATCGTGCTCGACAAGGCCCCGGCGCCCGGTGGCGCCTGGCAATATCGCTGGCCCTCGCTGACCCTCACCACGGTCAATCGCGTCCATGACCTGCCGGGCCTGTCCTTTGCCGATTTCGCCGGCGCCGATCAGTCCGTGCAGGCCTCTATCGCCGTGCCCCGCTATTTCGCCGCCTATGAGGAGCGCTTCGGCCTTGATGTGCTGCGCCCCGCCAGCGTCAGCGTGGTCTGCGATCGCGGTTCGAGACTGCGCGTCGAAAGCGACCGGGGTCTGTTTTCCGCCGAGGGGCTGATCAATGCCACTGGCACCTGGGAAAAGCCCTTCATCCCCGACTATCCCGGCGCCGACAGTTTCACCGGCCGCCAGCTCCATACCAGGGACTACAAGACCGCGGCCGAATTTGCCGGCCAGCATGTGCTGGTAGTGGGCGGCGGCATTTCGGCCATCCAGCTGCTCGACGAAATTTCCCAGGTCACCCGGACCAGCTGGGTCACCCGCACGCCGCCGCGCTTCCGCGAGGGGCCCTTCGACCAGGACGCAGGCCGCGCCGCCGTGGCCATTGTCGAAGACCGCGTGCGCGCTGGGCTTCCGCCCGGCTCGGTGGTTTCGGTCACCGGCCTGCCGGTAACGCCCGCCATCGAAGCGGCCCGGGCCCGTGGCGCACTGAACCGGCAGCCAATGTTCGAGGCCATCACGCCCAATGGCGTGCGCTGGGCCGATGGCAGCAGTCTCGATGTCGATGTGATTTTGTGGTGCACCGGCTTCCGCAGCGCCCTCGACCATCTGGCGCCGCTGCAATTGCGCGAGCCCTCGGGCGGCATCGTCATGAGCGGGCGCCTTGCCACGCAAGTCGAGCGCGACAAGCGCATTCATCTCGTCGGCTATGGCCCCTCGGCCTCCACCATCGGCGCCAATCGCGCCGGCAGCGCCGCGGCCCGCGAATTGCTGGCCCATCTCGACGCCATGACGCAATCGCCCGCCTAGGCTTTAGCGCCGCTGCGGCCGGTTGGGCGGCTCGATCAGATCGTCCTCGACCTCGGTTTGCGGCCGGTCATCGCCGCGCGCCAGCTCTTCGTGCCAGCGGCCCTGCTCGTCCTGATAGCCGATGGCCTGGGTCTGCCCGGCCGCCTGTTGCCGGTCGGCTGCCGCTATGGCCGCGTCCAGCGCCGCCCGATGCGTCCGGAATGTCTCGGAAAACACATCCCCCACCTTATAGGCAAAGCCGCCATCGTGTTCGACGACCTCATATCGCACATGCACCATTTTCACCCGTCTCCCTTCCTGCCGGCAGGAAAACTATCCGCCGCCATTTCGGTTGCGGAGAAAATGCAGCGGCCGTTGAGATATTCGGGCAAAGCCGGTGGATATCCCACCGGCAATTCAGGCGATCGCGCCTTCAAATTCCTCAGCTGCGCTACCCGACAACGAGGCGGCCGCCTCGCGCGCATAACGCACCGGTGACAGGCCAACGTCGCGCGTAAAGGCCACGCTGAAAGCGCTGGCCGAGCGGTATCCAACCTGCCGGGCAATTTCGCTCACTGTTGCCTTTTCCCTGCGCAGAAGATTCTTGGCCAAGGCCAGCCGCCACGCCGTCAGGTATTCCATCGGCGCCATGCCCACCGCGTTGTGAAACCGATCATGAAAGCCTGATCGCGAGAGGGCCGCCTCGCGGGCCAGTTCGGCGACCGTCCACCCGCGGTCGGGCCTGGCATGCATCCCCCTGATAGCCATGGCCAGCCTGTCGTCGGAAAGGCCGCGCAGCAATCCCGGTGCGTCGCCGAGTTCGACCGACGAGCGGAGGGCTTCTATGAGCAGCACCTCCAGCAGGTGCTGGAGGACAACCTCTCGTCCCGGCTTGCTCCCCACCGCCTCTTCGCCCAGCAATTGCATCAGCATGGCCAGACGGTGCTCACCCCGCACCACCACGACTTCGGGCAGCAGCGACGACAGTAGGATCGCGTCGTCAGACTGAAAAACGCAGTAGCCGACGAGAGCCCGCATATCGACCGGTCCGTCGATGCTGCCCACCCTATACCCGCCTCCAGGCAGGATGACGGGATTGATGACCTCGTCCCTCTCCGTGCTTGGCACCTCACTCCACATCATGAAGTCCTGGGCGGAAGGGATCAGGATGAAGTCTCCGGCATTGACCACGACCTCATCGCTCTGCTTGTCGCCGAAGCGCAGGCTCCCCTTGAGTACCGCGACGTAATAGGGATTGGGCGATTGCGTCCGCCGGACCCGCCATGGTCCCGACCCCGTCACGCATTTGGAAAATGGCGCGCCCGGTTGAAGCAAACCCACGATCTGGGCGAGAGGATCAGCCATTTGGACTCATTCGAATAAACTCTGGACATTGAAACATAGAACGTCCGATCACTCGTGACCATCTCCTGCTCGGCCAATCAAGAACAGGATCATGCCATGACCGAGAATTCACGCATTGCCCTTGTCACCGGCGCCAATCAGGGCATCGGGCTTCAGATCGCAAAGGACCTCGTTGCCAACGGGCTCACCGTACTTCTCGCCTCGCGCAATCGCGAGCGCGGCGAGGCGGCCGCTCAGACCATTGAGGGTGATATCCATCCTATCCAGCTCGACGTCACCGACCCGGTTTCCATCCAGACCGCGGCCGCGCAGGTCGAACAGCAATTCGGCCGTCTCGACATCCTCATCAACAATGCCGCCATTTCCCGGGCCAACGGGCAGGACGTGGAAACCATGCGGGACTATATCGAGCGCTCGCGAGCAACCCTCATCTCGGTGGATGAAGTCCGCACCATCTGGGAGACTAACGTGTTCGGCGTCCTGTCCGTAACGCAGGCCTTTGTGCCGCTACTGCGCAAGTCAGCTGCAGCCCGCATCGTCAATGTATCGAGCGGCTTGGGCTCGCTGACCTTTAACTCCACGCCAAATCCCTATCGCGGCACCTTCAACCCCGGCTACGGTGCTTCGAAAACGGCTTTGAACGCGATTACCCTGGCCTTCGCCATCGATCTTGAGGCCGAAGGCATTAAGGTCAACGCCGTGACGCCGGGCTTCACCAGCACTGCACTCAACAATTTCGAAGGCACCGAAACCGTCGAACAAGGCGCCGCCGAAGCGGTACGCGTCGCACTCCTCGGCAGCGACAGTCCGACCGGGACCTTTACCGGTTCGGTCAACGAACCTTATCCCTGGTAATTGGGCACGGGTTCGCCGGCACACAGTCGGCGAACCTCGTTCCTCCTGGTTGTCAGGCCGACCACCAAGCGTCCCTTTCGGCGTAGCATTGGCATTGGGCGGCGGCCATGATGACCGCCACCCAGGCGTCTCTAGATCCAATTCGGGACCATGTCGCCGGCGTAGCGAGCACCGAAAGCACCATCGGGGAGGATGCCCCGGATACGCGCAAGATCGTCCGCCGAGAGCTTAATCTCGGCAGCGGCGGTGTTTTCCTCCAGGCGCTCGATACGCCGGGTGCCGGGGATCGGCACGATGTCATCGCCCTGCGCCAGCAGCCAGGCCAGCGCCAGTTGCGAGACAGTGATGTCCTTTTCCCTTGCCAGCTCCCCCAGCTGACCAACGGCGTCGAGGTTCTTTTCGAAATTGCCCGGCTGCCAGCGCGGATCGAAGCGGCGCATGTCGCTGTCTTCATATTCGGACGATGGCTTGACCGCACCGGTGAGGAAGCCGCGTCCCAGCGGGGAGTAGGCGACAAAGCCGATGCCCAGTTCGCGCGTGGTCGGCAGCACGGTTTCGACATCGCGCTCGAAGACGGAATATTCCGTCTGAAGTACCGTCACCGGCTGCACGGCATGGGCTTTACGAATGGTCTGTGGCCCCGCCTCGCTGAGGCCAAAATACTTGACCTTGCCTTCGGCGATCAGGTCCCTGACCGTGCCAGCGACGTCTTCGATCGGCACATTGGGGTCGACGCGGTGCTGGTAGAGTATGTCGATCTGCTCGACACCGAGATAACGCAGGCTGTTCTCGGTCACGTCGCGAATGTGGTCGGGCCGGCTGTTGACGCCGTAATTGCCGTTTTCGTGGGTGAAGCCGAACTTGGTGGCGATGACGATATCGTCGCGAAAGCCCTTCACCGCCTCGCCGATAAACTTCTCGTTCTCGCCCCAGCCATAGAGCTCAGCGGTATCGAAAAAGGTCACGCCCAGATCATAGGCACGCTTGATGAGATCGAGGCCGGCCTGAGCGTCAGCGGCGCCATAAGCCAGATGAAACCCCATGGCCCCGTAGCCGATGGCCGATACATCCGGTCCATTCCTGCCGAGTTTGCGCTTGTGCATCGCAATATCCTTTCGTGCGTATACGGGGCAGAATGTAGGTACGCCACCCTCACGGCCGGATGTCCGATGGTCCTGAATGATTGCCTGATCCTGCCGATCGCTTGACCTTTTGAGGCAAGCGATATGGGATACGGCCATGACCGATCTCGAGGACATCCGTGCCATCGCCCTGCGTCACGCCGGCCACCACAACGCCGCGATACCGCGGCTGCATATCTACTGCATCGACACGCCCACCAACGCCGCGGGCCTGATCTACGAGCCTGTCGTCTGCCTCGTCCTGCAGGGCCGCAAGCGCACATTCATCGGCGATGGCGTGCTTGAATATGGTGCAGGCGAATGCATGGTGGTGGCTGCCGAGGTCACGGCCATGGGGCAGGTGTGCGAGGCCTCGACGGACGAACCTTACCTGGCGCTCAATCTCTATCTCGATCCGGCGGTTATCTCGGCAATTCTGCTGGACATGAATGGCCCTGCCGAGCCGGCGATCCGGTCGGGCTTTGGTGTTTCAAAGGCGGGGCCGACACTGCTCGAAGCCTGGCGGCGGTTCGCCAGCCTGCTCGACAGCCCCGACGAAATCCGGGTGATGGCCTCCCACCTTGAACACGAACTGATGTTCCGGCTTCTGATGGGGCAACAGGGGGCATTGCTGCGGCAAATTGCCGGCGCCGATACCCGCCTGTCCCATATCCGTCGCGCCATGGCCTGGATCCGCCAGCACTATGCTGAACATCTGAGCATCGATGCCATGGCGGCCGTGGCTGGCATGAGCGTTTCGGTGTTTCACCGCCGCTTCAAGGCGGTGACCAGCGTAAGCCCGCTGCAATATCAAAAGCATATCCGCCTGCACGAGGCTCGCCGGCGTCTCGTCACGGAACATGCCGAGGCGGCAACCGTCGGCTATCGGGTCGGCTACGAGAGTGCTTCCCAGTTCTCGCGCGAATATAAAAGATTATTCGGCGCTCCGCCGCGCCGCGACGCCGACACACTGCAGACAATCGTCGAGCCCGAGCCATAGCTTGCCGCTTGTCGACCTTGCGCCCTCTTTTCACTCGTTCAAGTTGCGTCGGCAGTCGCGACGCGTGTGGCAGGGCGAAGGTCCCCCAGACGAGGTAGAGTCGCACATGCGCTCCGGAATTCGGGCCTGATCATCGCGGGCAGCGACGACGCCAGGATCGTGGCTGGACCGACGCTAGTCGGCGGAGGGGAGTGCGGCCGCCACCGCATCGGCCAGCTGTTGCGGGCCGAACTCCACCAGTTCCTGGCCGTTGACGAAGAATGTCGGGGTTTGATTGACGGCAAAGGTCGCCATGTCGGCGATGTCCTGCGCCAGCAGGGCGGCAATATCCTCGCCCTTGGCATCGGCTTGCGCCTTGCCGACGTCCAGTCCCGCTGTCGCAGCGATCATCCAGGCCTGCTGCAGGTTTGGCGCTCCGTGAACGGCCCAGGCGGGCTGGCCGGCGAGAAGCGCCTCAAGCACCGGCAGGAAAAGGCCCTGCTTTCGCGCCGCTTCGATGATGCGCACGGCCTCATCTGAGCCCTGGTGGATCGGTGCATAGCGCATCACCAGCCGCACCTGGCCCGGATGCCGGTCCATGATCTGCTTCACGATCGGGTAGAAGGCGCGGCAGGCCTCGCAGGAAGGATCGAAAAATTCGACAATGGTCACCGGCGCATTCATGGGACCGATGACCGGCGAGTGCCAGCGCTCCAGCCCGCTCGCCTCGGAAACCGCCGCCGCGACGGGTTCCGCTGGCGGGGTCATGCGCGTATAGGCGAGGCCGCCAATCGCAAACGCCGCAATGGCCACGGCAACGGTCGCCAGGACCAGGATTCGACGGTTCATGGCGTTTTCCTCGACGACAGAGCCAACAGGGCGATGATGATGACGAATGCCGCCAGCGACAGCAGCGGCAGGGGGGCCACCCCGAAGAGAACCATGGCATCGTCGGTGCAGGATGGACCGGCGCCGCATCGATGGATCGTTTCGGGCAGGATCTCGAAATAGATCAGGCTATGGAATGCGGCTATGCCTGCACCTGCCGCGGCCAGGGGCAAGGCGTACCAGTTGTAGCCTCCGGTGCCGCGGAATGCGGCGACGCCCAGTATCCAGGCCAACGGAAACATGGCGATGCGTTGATACCAGCAGAGTTCGCAAGGCGCCTGGCCCATGACCTCGCCCACAAAGAGCGCCCCCAGGGTTGCCAGCAGGGCGACCCACCAGGCCCCCATCACCATTATCCACGACATTTGCCTCATGCGTCACCCAGCAGGCGACCGCGCCAGGCGAGCAGCCGCATGGCATTGAGCGTCACCAGCACGGTGGCGCCGGTATCGGCCAGAATGGCCGGCCACAGTCCGGTCACTCCGATCAAGGTTGTGACCAGGAACACCCCCTTGAGCCCGAGGGCCAAAGCGATGTTCTGGAAGATATTGCCCATGGTCGCCTTCGACAGGGCGATCATGTTGGCGATGTCGGTGACGCGGCCGTGCAGCACAGCGGCATCCGCTGTTTCGAGAGCCACGTCCGTCCCCCCGCCCATGGCTATGCCGATATCCGCCGCTGCAAGGGCCGGAGCGTCGTTAATACCGTCGCCGACTTTGGCCACGGCTCTGCCCTGCCCCTGCAATTCGCGCACGATGCGCTGCTTGTCCTCGGGCAAAAGTCCGGCCCGGATGTCGTCCACGCCCAGCTTGGCGCCGATAGCCCTGGCGGTGCGCTCGTTGTCGCCGGTCAGCATGACCGTACCGATCCCGCTCTCGCGGAGCATTTGCAGCCCGGCAATGGCATCGTCGCGTGGTTCATCCCGGATTGCCAGCAGACCTGCTATTTCCTTGCCGACCAGCAAGACCGAGACGGTCTTGCCCTCGTCGTTGAAGGCGGCGATGCGCTGGCGCAGGGCATCGTCAAATGGCGCTTTTTCCTCGGCGGCCCTGGGCGAAGCCAGATACACCTCCTCGCCACCCACCTTGCCCGCGACACCTTTGCCGGGAACCGCCTTTGACGCTCCGGCAGGGGGAACCGGGGCCTTGGCTTCCCTGGCTTTCGCCATGATGGCAACGGCCAGCGGATGGCTCGATCCGGTCTCGAGCGCGGCCGCCAGCGATAGGACCTTGCCTTCCGGCCGCGCGAGGCCGACGACATCGGTCACCTGCGGGCGGCCTTCGGTCAGGGTGCCGGTCTTGTCGAGCGCGACCATATCGATCTTGCGCAGGCTTTCGAGAACGGCGCCGCCTTTGAGCAGGAGGCCGCGTCGGGCGCCGGCGGACAGACCAGCCGCAATGGCGGCAGGCGTGGAGATGACGAGGGCGCACGGGCAGCCAATCAGCAGAATGGCGAGGCCCTTATAGATCCATTCGCTCCAGGACTGGCCGAACAGCAGCGGCGGCACGATGGCGGCAAGGGCGCCGATGACCAGGACGAGCGGCGTATAATAGGTCGAGAACCTGTCGATGAAGCGCTGCGTGGGCGCCTTGCTCTCCTGCGCCTCCTCGACCAGCTTGATCACCCGGGCGATGGTATTGTCGGCCGCTGCTGCGCTGACTTTCACCCGGAGCACAGCGTCACTGTTGATGGTGCCCGCGAATACATCATCGCCAACGGACTTGGTCTTGGGGACGCTTTCACCGGTTACCGGCGCCTCGTTGATCGCTGACGAGCCGTCGATGATGATCCCGTCCGCCGCAATGCGATCGCCCGGACGAACCAGGATAATGGAGCCGACCTTCAGTTGCCCGGCAGGCACTTCGCGTGTGGCGCCGTTTTCTTCGACCAGGCCCTTTTTGGGCACCAGGTCGGCCAGGTCGCGTATGCTGGCCCGTGCCCGCGCCGTCGCAACGCCTTCGAGCAGCTCGCCGACCAGGAACAGCACCACCACAACGGCAGCTTCTTCGGCAGCGCCGATGAAGATCGCGCCGACCGCGGCGACGCTCATCAGGGTCTCGATCGAGAATGGAGTGCCGGTGACGGCCGCGGCGAAGGCACGACGTGCAATCGGCACGAGGCCAATAAGCATGGCGGCGAGAAAGAACCAGTAGCCCATGTCCGGCAGCGCCTGGCCCAGGCCATAGGCAAGACCAAGCGCGACGGCGCAGACAATGGTCAATCTTGCCTTGGGCGTCTGGTACCACGCACCCTCGATGAGGTCGCCATGGCTCGCATTGTCACTACCCGTTTCCGGCGGCGTGGCATCATAAGGCGCGATCTGATAGCCGAGCGTGCGAACCTGCTTCTCGACCGCTCCCGGCGCGATGTCACCTTCCGGCACCAAGGTCATTGTGCCATTGGCCAGAGACACGTTTACCGCGCCAACACCGGGCAGGCGGCTCACCGCATTTTCGATCTTGGTCACGCAGGCGGCGCAATCCATCCCACCGATCCGGTATTTGGCGCCAGGGCCCTGGGCAGGGGCTGCCGTCGCCGGCACAAGCGTAGTCACGTCCGTTGCGGCCTCGTCAGCGGTCTGGGCAGGTTCGGTGCCGTCGGCGGTCAGCGGCTCAATCGTGTAGCCTTTGCCGAGAACTGCGGCTTTCAGGGCATCGTTGTCGAAGCCTTCGCCTGGCATCACCGTCATCAGGCCATTGCCGAGGGACACGCCGACGAACTTCACGCCCGGCAGGGTGTTGACCGCGTTCTCGATTTTGGTGACGCACCCATCACAATCCATGCCCCCGATGCGGAATGACAGTTTGTTGCTTGCGACGGCCATGGCGAGTCCTTTTCGATCGGCTGCGTCGGATGCTAGAACCTCAAGTCACTAGAGCTACAAGAGGTGTTTCATGGATATCGGCATAGGCGAATTGTCGCGGCGTACCGGCGTCAAGATACCCACCATCCGGTTCTACGAGCAGATCGGATTGCTGCCGGCACCGCCGCGCACCGGGGGTAACCAGCGGCGCTATGGCAAGGCCGAGGCGGATCGTCTGGCCTTCATCCGGCACTCCCGCGAGCTCGGTTTTGAGGTCGACGACATCCGCGGATTGCTGACCATGTCGGCCAGCCCGCAATCCTCCTGTCACGAAGTCGACAGCATCGCGATCAATCACCTGAAGGAAGTCGATCGGCGCATCGCCAGCCTCACGGCGCTGCGGGCCGAGCTCTCCAGGATGATCGATGAGTGCAATCGGGGTCGGATTTGCGACTGCCGGGTTATCGAGGTCCTGGCCGATCATAGCCAGTGCACAGATCACCAGCATGCCTAGGCTTGCGGCATAGCGGCCCCGGTGGACGGCACAAGCTATCGGACCGTTGGAACCGCGGACACCAACCAAGCCATTTCGTCATGCCAGAAAAACAAAAAGGGCCCCGAAGGACCCTTTGTCACCAAAGCCATGCCGGACTTTGGTATTTGGAGCGGGCGATGGGATTCGAACCCACGACCCTAACCTTGGCAAGGTTATGCTCTACCCCTGAGCTACACCCGCACTCCATATCGTCGTCACCGCCTTGGCAGTGCCCCGATGCGCGCCTATATGCCCAATCACCTGCCTGATTGCAACCCACATTTTGACCGCTTCGTCATCTTCCGGTCGCCTTGTGGATAGAAGGGCTTGTCACACCATGGTTTGCGGGCGCAAGAAGGGCCTCGAACCGACCCCAAGATCGCAAAACGCCAAGGGCCCCGTCACGCCGATGTCCACTCCGTTTAACGTTGCTACGCCCACTTCCCCCGCTGCCGCTCCTGCTGGCGCGCTGATCAAGGATTCGACCGATCAGGCCTTCAAGGCCGATGTGATCGACGCTTCGCTCGACACCCCGGTCCTCGTCGACTTCTGGGCGCCCTGGTGCGGCCCCTGCCGCCAGCTCACCCCGGCCCTGGAAAAAGTGGTCAATGAAAAGGCCGGCAAGATTCGGCTCATCAAGATCAATATCGACGAAAACCCCCAGATCGCCGGCCAGCTCGGTATTCAGTCGATTCCTGCGGTCTTTGCCTTTTCCGGTGGTCGCCCGGTCGATGGCTTCATGGGCGCCATGCCCGAGGGCGAAGTGCGCCGCTTTGCCGATAAGGTGATTGCCGCCGCCCCCGAACCGGCACCGGCCGAAGGCTCGATGGAAGCCCAGATCGCCGAGGCCCTTGCCGCCGCCGAGGAAGCCCTGACCGCGGGCGATCTCGGCCGCGCCGCGCAGATTTTCGGCATGGTGCTCCAGCATGTGCCCGATCAGGTCCAGGCGCTGCTCGGCCTCACCAAGGTTTATCTCGCCGCCGGCGAAACCGAGCAGGCCCAGGCGACCCTCGATATGGTGCCCGAGGCAGAACGCAAGGGCGACGCCTATGCCGCGCTCGCCAATTCGATTCGCCTTTTGGGCGAGGCGGCGGACCTCTCGGAAACTTCGGCGCTGGAAGCCGCTCTCGCTGCCAATCCCGACGATCACCAGGCCCGGTTCGATCTGGCCGTCGTGCTCAATGCCGAAGGCAGGCGCGTCGAGGCGGCCGAGGCGCTGGTCGCCATCTTCAAGCGCGACCGCACCTGGAACGAGGATGGCGCGCGCAAGAAGCTGCTCGAATTCTTCGATGCCTGGGGCCCCAAGGACCCGGCCACGCTTAAGGGTCGCCGGCTGCTGTCGGCAGCTTTGTTTTCCTGAGCCGGAGACCTCATGCCCAAACGCCCGACCTCTCCCGCCGAGCTGCCCAAATCCGTCCCGGTCTTTCCCTTGACCGGGGCGCTGCTGCTGCCCTTTTCGCATCGCCCGCTCAATATCTTTGAGCCGCGCTATATCGAAATGGTCGATGCGGCACTGCGCGGCGACCGGCTGATCGGGCTGATCCAGCCCGAGGATACTTCGGAAGAAAGCCCCAAGGGCCGCAGCCCGCTGCAGGCCATTGGCTGCCTGGGGCGCATTACTCATTTCGAAGAAAGCGGGGAAGGGCGCTATTTCATTATCCTGGAAGGGGTCACCCGCTTCCGCCTCGCCCATGAGCTGACGGTGATGACGCCCTACCGGCAGGCGGTGATCGCAGCCGAGGATTTTTCAACCGATTTCACCCGCGATTTCGGCGAGGATGCGGTGGATCGCGACCGCTTCATCAAGATGATGCGCGACTATGCCGAATTTGCCAATATCGACCTCAATTTCGAAGAGATCGAGCGCACCGGCACGGCCGATCTGGTCAATTTCTGCTGCATGGTCTCCCCCTATGGCGCCGCCGAAAAGCAGGTGCTGCTCGAGGCCCAGACGCTGGAACAGCGCGCCGAAACCCTGATCGCCATGACCGAATATGAAATGGCCCGCGGCGGCAGCGACCGCCCGCCGCTCAACTGATGCCCTCGGCCGTCGATCCCCGCCATATCATCGATGTGCGTTCGCTCGAAATGCTGGTCTGCCCGCTGACCAAGACGCGGCTGACCCTGTCTGCCGACCATACCGAACTGATTTCCGTCGCCGCGCGCCTGGCCTTCCCCATCACCAAGGGCGTGCCGCTATTGAGCCTGGACGAAGCGCGCGGCGTCGATCCCGAAGAGATCAAGGCGCTGACGCAGGGGCATTCGTAGAGCCAAGCTTTCCTGATGGGTTGGAGGGCCCCGATGCGGTCCCCTCCCCTCAAGGGGGAGGGAGGCGCATCGAGGCTCGCCACCTCCACAATGTGGGTGGTTAGGGTAAGTGGGGACGAATGTTGCAAAAAACCTAAATCGGCAACCCGCTCAGCAGCCTCGGCCCATTCCCCGATACCCCCGCTGCCGTACGGATCATTGCTGCCTTGAGCGGGCCGGCGCGGTCGACCAGCCCCAGTCCGAAATCGCGCAGGGCGCGCACCGGGGCAGCATCGTTGGAAAACAGCCGGTTCATGCCATCGGTCACCATGGCCATGGCCGAGGTGTCGAGCCGCCGCCAGCTTTGATAGCGCGCCAGCGTGTCATCGGCGCCGGGGTCGAGCCCCAGCCGGATGGTGTCGATCACCACTTCGGCCAAAGCCGCCACATCCTTGAGGCCCAGATTGAGCCCCTGGCCGGCAATGGGATGGACCACATGGGCGGCATCGCCCACCAGCGCCAGGCGCGGGGCGACGAAATCGCGGGCCAGCCGCATCCGCAGCGGAAAGCCCGCCAGATCTTCCTCGACGCTCACCGCGCCCAGGCTCGACCCCATCACCGCCTCGATCTCGAGCGCCAATTGCGCCTTGTCCATGGCAAGGAAGCGGGGGGCGTCGGCAGCTGCCTCCGTCCAGACCAGCGAGGAGCGATTGCCCGGCAGGGGGAGGCTGGCAAAAGGCCCCGCCGGGCGGAAATGTTCGTAGGCCACGCCTTCATGGGCCAGTTCATGGCCGATCGTGGTGACCAATCCGATCTGCCGGTAATCGTGTTCGACGACGCCGATCCCCGCCATCTGCCGCAGCGCCGACTGCGCCCCATCGGCCGCCACCACCAGGGGCGCCGCCAGCACCCGCCCATCGGCAAGCGTAAGCCGGGCGGCGTGGGCATTGCTGTCCCATGCCGTGATTTCGGCCGGCGCGATCACCTCGATCTTCGGGCCGGCCGCATCGAGCAGCACCTGTCCCATGACGCGATTGGGCACCATATGGGCAAAGGCTTCGCCCGGGGCCACATCGCCCTCAAAACTTAGAAACAGCGGCCGGGACAGATCGCCCAGGCCCGAATCGGTAATGCGCATGGCAGTGATGGGCTGGGCTTCCGCCACCATTTGCGGCCAGACGCCCAGCGCCTCGAAAACCCGCCGCACCCCCGCCGCAATGGCCGAGGCGCGATTGTCGCGCGGCACCGATAATGGCCGCCGGTCGACCAGCCCGACGCGAATGCCCCGCGCCGATTGCACCAGGGCCAAAGCCAGCGTCAGCCCCACCGGCCCCCCGCCGACAACAAGCACATCATGGGTCTCTGCTGGATTGGCCATGTCCATTTCTCCTTTCCCCTATTGAGCGCCTGCACGCTCCCGGTGCAAGAGGCCGAACGTCGCGGGCGCCGCATGCCGTGCCGCAATTTTGCCCAAATCGCTCCACTTTCGCCCATTTTTTAGGCAGTTCTTCGCGCCCGGACGAGCGTGAATCCTTTATGAATTGCTAATGCATTGTATTTGCTGATAAATTAAGCCTGGCACCGACTTGGCACGGCGCTTGAGTCTAGTTTGCCATTCAGACCAGCGCCAAGTCGCAAAGGGGCTCACATGAAACTGGTGATTGCAATTATCAAGCCGTCACGCCTCGAAGAGGTTCGCCAGGCTCTCAACTCGCTCGATGTCCACGGCATGACCGTGACCGAGGTGAAGGGTTATGGCCGCCAGAAGGGGCATTCGGAAATCTATCGCGGCACCGAATATGCCGTGCACTTCCTGCCCAAGCTCAAGGTTGAAATCGCCGTGGATGACGCCCTTGCCGATGCCGTGAGCACCGCCATTCGCGACAGCGCTCAGACCGGTCGGATCGGCGACGGCAAGATCTTCGTGCTCGATCTGCTCGCCGTCACCCGTATCCGCACCGGCGAGACCGGCGCGGCTGCCCTCTAAGCGTCATCGGGAGAACAACAAGATGAAGATGTCAAAGGTTCTGGGGAGCGCCGCACTTGCCTCCCTGCTGCTGGCGCTGCCGGCATTTGCACAGGATGCCGCCGCTCCGGCGGCCGAGGCGGCTGCTGAAGTCGCCACCATCGACACCGGCGATACCGCCTGGATGATCGTTTCCACCCTCCTGGTCATTCTGATGACCATTCCGGGCGTCGCCCTGTTCTATGGCGGCCTGGTGCGCGCCAAGAATATCCTCTCGGTCGTCACCCAGGTCTTCGGCGCCTTCTCCATGATCGCCCTGCTCTGGGTGGCCTATGGTTATTCGCTGGCCTTTTCCGGCCCTTCCGAAGGCGGGCTCTCCGCGTTCATCGGCGATTTCTCCAACTTCTTCCTCGCCAATGTCACCCCCGATTCGGTTTCGGGCACCATTCCTGAAATCATCTTCGTGGTGTTCCAGCTCACCTTCGCCTGCATCACCGCGACCCTGGTGGTCGGCGGCATTGCCGAGCGCATGAAGTTCGGCGCCGTGATGGGGTTCCTGGCGATCTGGTTCACCTTCGCCTATCTGCCCATCGCCCACATGGTGTGGTCGGGTGCGGGCCTGTTCTTCAACATGGGCGCGCTCGACTTTGCCGGCGGCACCGTGGTTCACATCAATTCCGGTGTGGCCGCACTCGTTGCCGCCATCGTGCTGGGGCCGCGTCTGGGTTACCTCAAGGAGCCGATTGCGCCCCATAACCTGGTCTTCACCTATATCGGCGCCTGCCTGCTCTGGGTTGGCTGGTTCGGCTTCAATGCCGGCTCGGCTCTGGGTGCCAATGGCCTTGCCGCTCAGGCTTTCCTCAACACCATCACGGCCCCTGCCGCGGCCGCCATTGCCTGGGCCGTCGGCGAAAAGATCACCCGTGGCCACGCTTCGGCCCTGGGCTTTGTCTCGGGCGCCGTTGCCGGTCTTGTGGCCATCACCCCGGCCGCTGGCTTTGCCGGCACCTTCGGCTCCATCGTTCTGGGCGCCGTCACCGGTTTTGTCTGCCTGTGGGCCGTCGTGACCCTCAAGCCGATGCTCAAATATGACGACAGCCTGGACGTCTTCGGCATCCATGGCGTGGGCGGCATTGTCGGCGCCATCGGCACGGCCATTGTCGCGGCCCCCTCGCTGGGCGGCTTCGGCGCCGAGGGCTACAATATGGGCGGCCAGCTCGTCACCCAGTTCCTGGCTGTGGCCGTGGCCATCGTCTGGTCCGGTGTCGTGGCTCTCGTTGCCATGCTCATCGTCAAGGCGGTCTTCGGCGGCGCCCGTGTCTCCGAATCGAGCGAAAGCGATGGCCTGGATCTCTCGAGCCACGGCGAACGCGCCTACAATTCGTAAATCTCTTACCCGGCGGCGCCCTCCGCCGCCGGGCCTCTTCAGTGACCAGAAAATTGATCGCGGCGTGCGGCTCGTGTCCCTCTTGGCCCGCCACAGAGGCTTCCCACTCGCAAACTGCACGGGCTGCACACCCCGATCAATTTCCCGGCCTCTCCTCCCATGAGCGCCGCGACCCTGACCCGCCCGATTGTGGCGGGTCTTTTCTTGAACCGTGCTTTTGGCCATCCTGATCCGATCTATCCCATCCACCGGCTCTTGGAACCACCGATCCATCCCCCTCACCGATGCTCCCTCGGGCTTGACCCGAGGGCCTCTCGCCACTTGTGCCGGGCTGAGAGTGGCCCTCGGGTCAAGCCCGAGGGAAAACCGTGGGTGGGAAGAGCTGGTGGGGAGAACCGGTGAAGGCAGGAAGATCGGTGGGTGGGAAATCCGCCGCGCAAAACAGCACACGCGCAAATGCCGCACCACCGCCCCATGGTTAGCCTTGGGTTAACCCGGTCCCGCTAGCATGACGGCAATTGGGCCCGGTCAGTTCCGGGCAGTATTGAGTTTGCCCCATGCCCAGCCATCCCGCTCCCGTGCTCGATGAAATCCGGTCCCTGCCGCAGCGCGGCACCCGTAGCGGTGCCAAGGCCATGCCGGCGCCGCCGCCCGCTCTGTCGATTCGCATCCCGATGCGGCTGATCGGCTTCGTGCTGCTGGGTCTGGTGGCGATATGCCTCGCCGCGCTCGCCTCCTGGTCGGTGGACGATCCGAGTTTTTCCTATGCCACCAGCAAGCCGCCGGCCAATTGGCTGGGCTTTCCCGGCTCAGCCATAGCCGACATCCTGTTCCAGACCCTGGGGCTTGCTTCGCTGGTGCTGATGGTGCCGCCGGCGCTGTGGGGCTGGGCCATGGTCCGCCGCCGCGTGCCGACAAATATGGGCCTGCGCCTCATCGGCTGGCTGGGCGCAACAATTCTGGGTGCCGGCGTCTTCGCCTTTGTCGCCATGCCGGAAACCTGGCCGCTGCCCACCGGGCTGGGCGGCCTGGCCGGCACCGGTTTCACCACCCTGGCCGCCATGATCACCGGCGCCCAGCCACAGGCTGTTACCGCCGCGCTCTTTGCCATCATCATCGCCGCGCCTGCTTTGGCCCTGTTCTGGATCGGCATGGGGCTGGGCAGCACGGTTTCGACGGCGCCGGGCAAGGCCCAGGCCGCCGCCGGCCGCAAGCCGGGCGCCGCACCGGCCGAAGCCGATGAGGAACCCGAATCCAATCCGATCATCGATATTGCTCTCGGCGCCATGGTCCATATGGGCTATTCGCTGCGCACCGCCTTCCGCCGCGCCCGCGCCAGCCACGCTGAAAAGCGGGCCGCCGATGCCGCCCCCTGGCGCGATGACGAGGTCGAGCCGAGCATGGATGGCCGTGCGCCCACCGTCTCGCGCAACGAGCCGTCCATCGATGGTCCGGCCCAGCGCCGCATTCATTCGCCCAGCGCGCCGCAGGTCGAACCCGGCTTTGCCGCGCCAGGCGACGTGTCGCCCCGCATCAATGCCCGCCCCAGCTATGACGACACCGAACTCGATTATCCCGACGAAGCTGATGACGATTCGGTGCCCTTCGTGCCCGATGCGCCGCCGCCCCCGGCCGTGATCAATCACCGTCAGCAGGGCGATTCGCGCTTCCATCCCGCCGATCCGACCAAGCCGCGCGTCACCGCGCCCGCGCCGCGTCCCGTGCCGGGCAATCGCATGGCGCGCGAGGCCCAGACCTCCTTCCTCGACGAGCCCGGCGGGTTCGAACTGCCCCCGCTGAGCCTGCTCGCCGAGCCGCGCCACAAGGGCCCTTCGCCCGAGCACGCGCCCGAGCGGCTTGAGGAAATGGCCCGCCAGCTCGAAGGCGTGCTGGAAGATTTCGGCGTCAAGGGTGACATCATCAATGTTCGCCCGGGTCCCGTCGTGACCCTGTTCGAACTCGAACCCGCGCCGGGCATCAAATCGAGCCGCGTCATCTCGCTGGCCGACGATATCGCCCGCTCCATGTCCGCCATATCAGCCCGCGTCGCCGTGGTGCCGGGCCGCAATGCCATTGGTATCGAACTGCCCAACCAGAACCGCGAAACCGTCTATTTCCGCGAAATGCTGGCCAGCTCCGATTTCGAGAAGATGAAGGGCAAGCTGCCCATCTGCCTGGGCAAGACCATTGGCGGCGAGCCGGTCATCGCCGATCTGGCGCGCATGCCCCACCTGCTCATCGCCGGCACCACCGGCTCGGGCAAGTCCGTGGGTATCAATACCTTTATTCTGTCGCTGCTCTACCAGATGACGCCCGAGCAGTGCCGCATGATCATGATCGATCCCAAGATGCTGGAACTCAGCATCTATGACGGCATCCCCCATCTGCTGACCCCCGTCGTCACCGACCCGCAAAAGGCCGTCGTGGCGCTCAAATGGGCCGTGCGCGAGATGGAAGATCGCTATCGCAAGATGAGCAAGATCGGCGTCCGCAATATCGACGGCTTCAACCAGCGGGTGAACGAATCCAAGGCCGAGGGAAGGGTCATTACCCGTACGGTGCAGACCGGCTTTGACCGCGAGACCGGCGAGGCGATTTTCGAGAGCGAGGAATTCGACCTCGAGCCCTTGCCCTATATCGTCGTTATCGTCGACGAAATGGCCGACCTGATGATGGTGGCCGGCAAGGACATTGAAGGGGCCATCCAGCGCCTCGCCCAGATGGCCCGCGCCGCCGGCATCCATATCATTACCGCCACACAGCGCCCCTCGGTCGACGTCATTACCGGCACGATCAAGGCCAACTTCCCCACGCGTATCTCGTTCATGGTCACGTCCAAGATCGACAGCCGCACCATCCTGGGCGAGCAGGGCGCCGAGCAGCTGCTGGGCAATGGCGACATGCTCTATATGGCCTCGGGCGGCCGCACCAAGCGCCTGCACGGACCCTTCGTCTCCGATGGTGAAGTGGAAGCGGTGGTCAACCATCTCAAGAGCCAGGGCACGCCCGACTATCTCGATTCCATCACCGCGGATGACGAGGAAGGCGGCGAATTCGGTGGCGACAGCGATGGCGGCGGCGACGATTATGCCGGCTCGGGCGACGAGCTTTACGACAAGGCCGTCCATATCGTGCTGTCAGACAAGAAGGCCTCCACCTCCTATATCCAGCGCCGTCTCGCCATCGGCTACAACAAGGCGGCGACGCTGATCGAGCGCATGGAACGCGAAGGCGTCATCAGCCAGGCCAACCATGCCGGCAAGCGCGAAATCCTGGTGGGCAACAACGCCGACGGGTATTAGGCTCATCGATTGCCACAACGTCATTCCCGCGCAGGCGGGAATGACGCTGCGTGTGCGAGCAATTTCCGCCGCGTCAGGCAGCGTGCCCCACCAGACTCGACTCTATTTCAGTTTCAACTTATATAAGTGAAAACTGAAATAAGGAGTGGACGCATGGCCTTCGATATTGCGGCGCATCTGGGCGCCATAAAGCGCGAAGTGCGCGATCTGGAAATTGACGGGCAGCCGGGCAAGGTAATTGTCGCCTCGCGGCTCTATGATACCACGCCGGCCGATCTGTGGGATGCCCTTACCCGCCCCGAGCGAATCAGCCGCTGGTTCGCGCCCGTCTCGGGCGAACTGAAGCTGGGTGGGCGCTATGCCATCGAAGGCAATGCCAGCGGGACGATCACATCGTGCGAGCCGCAGAAACGGGCGGAGCTGACCTGGGAATTCGGTGGCTATACCAGCTGGGTCAATTTCAGCATTGCCCCTGCCGAGGGCGGTACGCTGCTGGTGCTTGAGCATATCGCCCATTTCAGCCCGCACTGGACCCAATTTGGCGCCGGAGCCGGCGGGGTTGGCTGGGAACTGGGCCTGCTGGGCCTTGCCGAGCATTTAAAGCGCCCCGCCGAGGATGTCCGGGCCGAAGGCGTCAATGGCTGGGAAACCTCCCCCGAAGGCCTGGATCTGGTGCGCCAGGCCAGCACCGGCTGGGGCGAGGCTGAAATCGCCGCCGGCGAGGACCGCGAACAGGCGCTCAAGGCCGCCGAAGCCACGCGGCGCTTCTATTCGGGCGAACCGCCGCTGGAGAGCTGATGCACGCCTTCGATGTCCTGGGCGACCCTGTTCGCCGCCGTATCCTGGAACTGCTGTCCGATCGCGAGCACAGCTCGGGCGACGTGGTGGCGGTGATTTCAGCCGAATTCGGCATTTCGCAAGCCGGTGTCAGCCAGCATCTCAAGGTCTTGCGCGATGCCGGCTTCGCCCGGGTACGCCCCGAAGGCACGCGCCGCGTCTATGTGCTCGATGCCACGCCCCTGCGCGATATCGACGATTGGCTGGAGCGCTTCCGCGTCTTCTGGCCGCACAAGCTCGACGCCCTCGCCACCGAAATCGCCCGCGGCAAGAAGGCGCGTGGTGATTTCAGCGACTAGGCTTGGCGCATTGCCACCGCTTCGATTTCGACCAGGAAATCGGGCGAGGCGAGCGCCTGGACGAAAACCAGGCTGGAGGCCGGTGGCGGCACCGGCAGCAGCGGCCCCGCCGCCGCCCGATAGGCATTGATGTCAATGCCCGCGACCAGAAAGATCGTATATTTGACCACGTCGGCGCGGGTCATATCCGCGCCTGCCAGTACGCGGTCGATATTGGCGATAACAGCCTGCACCTGCGCTTCAATGCCTTTGGCAATGCTGCCATCGGGCAGGGCACCCACCTGGCCCGAAATGTAAAGCATGCGGGCGGGCGTCGCGATCTCGACGCCATGGCTATAGGCCGGCGAAACCATCATGCCATCGGGATTGAACTTGCGGACCATGCCTGTTCTCCCTTAGCGGCAAACCGGCTCGCCCACTGCGAGGGCGAATTCGCGCGGACCGGCCCAACCTTCGCCGTGAGTGTTGGGTACATCGACGATCTTGACCTCGAGCGTGCAGGCGCCCCCGGTGACGCGGTAGAGATCGGGTTCGACATATTCAATGGCGCTGATCCCCTCGACGCCAAAGGCATCGGCCACCTCATTGTCGGCGAGGATCGCCTGCAATTCCCTTTGCCGCTGATATTGCGGCGGCAGCGCCGCCAGGGCGGGCAGGGTGGTAATGGCGACCAAGGCCATGGCAAACAACAAGCGATGCATCACTCTCTCCCAATCTCCGGCATGACCATGGCGCGGCCGGATGAACCAGCTGTGAATGCAACCTTCCACCTGTTGCCGCAATTGTTTTCTAGCTAGGTTCTCTTCGACTTCAGCCAGGAACAGAGATTTTTCATGATTCGCCGCGATGCCCTGCTGCTCGGTCTTTCCACCGTTTTTGCCCTGAGCCTGCCTGCTTTGGCGCTCGATCGTGCGCTGACGCCTGAGGAACAGCAGCTGATTGCCAATATCAACCAGCACAATTCGGCGATCCGCACCATGGCCGGCCGGTTCCTGCAGATCGATACCAATGGCGGGCGCACCGAGGGGACCTTCTTCCTCGAACGCCCAGACAAGGTGCGTTTCCGCTACAATCCGCCCAGCCGCGAGGAAATCGTCTCGGTGGGCCGCGGCTTCTACGTCCTCAATCGCAAGGACGAGACCTATTACGCCTATCCGCAGGACACCATTCCGCTGCGCCAGTTCCTGGGCGACAATATCAACCTGCTCAATGCCAATGTGGTCAATATCACCAATTCGGACGGCTATATGTCGATCACCGTGGTCGATGAAACCGTGGCCGGCACGGTGCAGGTCTCGCTGATTTTCGACACCCAGACCCTCGATCTGGCGCAATGGAGCCTGGTCGAGCCCAGCGGGGCCGAGCTGACCTTTTCACTCTATGACGTGGAAAAAGGCGTCGACATCCCCCGCGCCTTCTTCTCCATTCCGGCAACCTACAAGGGCCTCGATCCCTCGACGCGGTAAGATCAGGCACCAAAGGTTCGTAGAACCCGATGCGCCTCCCTCCCCCTTGAGGGGAGGGGATTAGATCGTGGCTGGCGAGGCGTCGCGGAAGGCCCCTATCGCCCAAACGCCAAAATCGCCACCAGGCCCGCGCCGCCGACCAGGATGCGCCACCAGGCGAAGGGGGCAAATCCGTGCTTTGTGACAAAGCCCAGCAGGTATTTGACCACGATCGCGCCCACCACGAACGAGGCGGCAAAGCCGATGGCGATATTGAGGCCCAGGCTCATATCGATCAGCTCGCGGCTCTTGTAGAGATCGTAGCCGAAGGCGCCCACCATGATGGGCAGGGCGATGAAGAAGGTGAATTCGGCAGCGCTCCGCTTGGTCGCGCCGAACAGCATGGCACCCACCACGGTCGAGCCCGAGCGTGACACGCCAGGAATGAGGCTGAGCATCTGGAACAGCCCCACGATCAGCGCCATGTGCCAGGGAAAATCATAGATATCGTCGTATTTTTCCTGCTTGGGCATGCGATCGACGATGAGCAGGATAATGCCCCCGATCACCAGGCTGATGCAGATGACGAGCGGGGATTCGTAGATGACCTGCTGGATATAGTCGCGCGCCAGCACACCCGCGACGATGGCGGGCAGACAGGCCAGGATCACCGCCAGTGCGAAGCGCCAGGCATAGGCTTTGCCGGTCAGCGCGTCGCGGATCAACAGGCCCAGCTTGGCGAAATAGACCGTGATCACGGCCAGGATCGCCCCGAGCTGGATCAGCACGATAAAGGTCGCCGGCTGGCTCAGGCCGAAAAAATGACCGGCCAACAGCAGGTGACCGGTGGAACTGACGGGCAGGAATTCGGTAAGGCCTTCGAGGATTCCAAGGATCAGCGGCACAAAAAGACCTTGATCGACGTTCATTTGATCTCCTAAGTCATTCCGATGGGCCTCTCCCTCGCCAAGCTCTAGCGCTGTTCGCGCCATGCGCCAAGCCGCAGCGGGATGTGGGCTCCAAAACAACAAGAGCGCAATTGCCCATGCCGACATTGCTCCACCATCCGCTGGACCCCTCTTCCCGCCTCATCCGCCTGATGTGCGCCGAATATGGGGTGCCGCTCGATATGGAGGAGATCAAGCCATGGCTGCGCACGCCCGAATTGCTCGAACTCAATCCGGCCGCCACGCTCCCCATCTTCATGGGCGAAGATGACATTGCGGTGATCGGCATCCTGGCCAATATCCACACCATCGAGGATCTCTATACCCCCGCCGTCGTGGCCGGCCTGATCCCGGCCGATCCGGGCCCCCGCGCCGAAATGTGGCGGCTCATTGAATGGGTTATCTTCAAGCTCAATGACGAAGTGACCCGCTATGTGCTCGAGGAAAAGATCGTCAAGCGCGACCAGCGCGGCGCCACGCCCGATCCGGCCGTGCTGCGCGTGGCCAAGGCCAATCTCAATGAGCATATGCTCTATTTCAACTGGCTCTTCGCCACCCGGTCCTGGCTGGCCGGCGACGCCATGACCCTGGCCGATTTCGCCCTCGCCGCCCATCTGTCGACGCTCGACTATCTGGGCGATATCGATTGGGGCAAGGCGGGGGAAACCCGCGACTGGTATTCCCGCATCAAATCCCGCCCCGCCTTCCGCACCCTGCTCAACGACCGTGTCGTCGCCATGCCGCCGCAACGGGGCTATGCCGATCTCGATTTCTAGACGGCCAACCGCCATGCCATTCCCGCCAAAGCGGGAACCTTCGTTTGCAGACGCCGGTCTAGCTCATTAAACAGGGGTTCCCGCTTTCGCGGGAATGACCCGGATGATGATGGCCGACGCAACGACACTGGCGAGCACCGAAAAACTCATCGCCGAGCTGCGCGCCCGGGCCGAGGCGCTGGGCTTTGACAGCTTTGGAATTGCCCCGGCCAGTGCCCGGCCCGATCTGCCCCAAAAGCTCAGGGCGGCGCTGGATGCCGGCTGGCATGGCGATATGGACTGGATGGAGGAGACGGCCGAGCGCCGCGCCAGCCCCAGCGAGCTCTGGCCTGAGGTGCGCTCCATCATCCTGCTCGGCATCAATTATGGCCCCGAGACCGATCCCCTCGCCATTCTGGACGAAAAGTCCCTCGGCTCCATCTCGGTCTATGCCCGCAATCGCGACTATCACGAGATCATCAAGGGCAAGCTGAAGGAACTGGCCGGGCTATTGGCCCGCCGCGCCGGGGCCGATGTGAAGGTCTTTGTCGATACCGCTCCAGTCATGGAAAAGCCGCTGGCCGAGGCGGCGGGCCTGGGCTGGCAGGGCAAGCATACGGTTCTGGTCAGTCGCGAATTTGGCTCCTGGCTGTTTCTGGGGGCTATTTTTACCTCGGCCGAGCTGCCCGGGGATAAACCGCATGCGGAAAGCTGCGGCTCCTGCACCAGATGCCTCGATATCTGCCCCACCAAGGCCTTTCCTGCCCCGTTCCAGCTCGATTCGCGGCGGTGCCTGGCCTATCTCAGCGTCGAGCATAAAGGCCCCATTCCGGTGGAGTTCCGAGTGCCCATGGGCAACCGCATCTATGGGTGCGACGATTGCCTGGCCGTCTGCCCCTGGAATAAATTTGCCAGTGTCAGCCGCGAGGCCCGGCTGCGGGCGCGGGAAGACCTGGAACGCCCGGCCTTGGCCGATCTCGCCCGGCTCGACGATGCCGGTTTCCGGGCGTTTTTTGCCGGCTCGCCGGTCAAGCGCATCGGCCATGGCCGGTTCCTGCGCAATGTGCTGATCGCTATCGGCAATTCGGGCGATCCCACGCTCCTGCCGCTGGCCCGGGCCCGGCTCGATGCCGACGATCCCCTGGTGCGCGGCGCCGCCATCTGGGCGCTCCGACGTCTCGACCCAGCCGGGGCCGAGCGCTTGCGGCTGGACTATTTGCCCGCCGAAAGCGACAAGAGCGTGCGCGAGGAATGGACCGGGGATATCTGATGCAGGCTTTCTTTTTCGGCCTTGGCTTTTCGTCAACATCGGCTGCGCGTTTCCTGGCCAAAGGTGAGCAGACTGTTAGCATTTCAGGCACATTCCGGTCGCGGGAAAAGGCCGATATGCGTCCGGCAGTGGCAACCCACATGCACCACTTCGACGGCACGGCGCCCGGGCCCACCCTAGGTCCCGACCTGCGGGCGGCCAGCCATGTCATCTTTTCCATCGCGCCCGGGCCGACAGGTGATCCGGCGCTGTTGCAGCACCGTGCCGATCTCGATGCGGCAAAAGAGCTGCAATGGCTCTGCTATTATTCCACGGTCGGCGTCTATGGGGATTTCGGCGGCGCCTGGATCGATGAAACTGCCCCGCTGGTGCCGCGCAATGAGCGCAGCGACCGGCGCGTGTTGGCCGAACAGGCCTGGCGCGATTATGCGGCGGAGCGCGGCGTGCCGCTGGTCATTCTGCGCCTGGCCGGCATTTACGGCCCTGGCCGTTCGGCCTTCGATAAGCTGCGCGACGGCACGGCCCATCGCATCGTCAAGCCCGGGCAGGTCTTCAACCGCATCCATGTCGCCGATATCGGCCGCATCACGGCGCTGGCGGCGCAACAACGCCTTGCCGGCACCTTTAACCTCGCCGATGACGAGCCGGCTCCGCCGCAGGACCTGGTGACCCATGCCGCCGATCTCCTCGGCATGGAACCGCCGCCGGCCCTGGATTTCGAGACGGCCGAGCTCACCCCGATGCAGAAGAGCTTTTACGCCGACAACAAGCGCGTCTCCAACGCCGCCATCAAGACGGCTTTGGGGATCGAGCTGCTCTATCCCAATTATCGCACCGGCCTTGCGGCCATTCTGGAGGCCGAGGAACCATGAGCGCACCCCAACCCGCCAAATCGGCGCCCCAGCGCATCGTGCTGGAGGGCCATTATATCAGGCTCGAGCCGCTCGATCGCCAGCATGCCGCCGATCTCCTTGCCGTTTCCACCATGCCGGGCGGCGCCGAGCGCTATCGCTGGCTGTTCAGCGAACCGCCGCAGACCCTGGCGGAACTGGAACAGCGGATCGCCGAGACCAATGCCGGTCCCGACCGCTATGTGGCGGTGATCGACAAGGCCAATGGCCGGGTCGAGGGCCAGCAGGGCTGGATGCGCATTTTCCCCGAACATGCCTCGATCGAAATCGGCGGGGTCTATTGGGGGCCCAGAATGGCCCGCACGCGGCTGGCGACCGAAGCGCTGTTTCTCTTTGCCCGGCACGCCTTCGACGATCTGGGCTATCGGCGCTTCGAATGGAAATGCAATACGCTCAACCTGCCCTCCAAGGCGGCCGCCGAGCGGTTCGGTTTCATCTATGAAGGTCAGTTCCGCAAGGACCGCATCTTCAAGGGCCAGAGCCGCGATACCGACTGGTATTCGATCGTCGATGACGAATGGCCGGCCCTGCGCGCCGAATATGAGCGCTGGCTGAGCCCGGACAATTTCGACGCCCAGGGCCAGCAGAAAACCAAGCTCAAGACACGATGAAGCTGTTTCACCTGAGCGAAAATCCGGCTATTGCCCATTTCGCGCCGCGCCCCTCGGACTATACGGCCAAGCCGGTGGTCTGGGCCATCGACGCGGCCAAGCGGCCCAATTATCTGCTGCCGCGCGATTGCCCCCGTGTCTGCTTCCGCGCCGGGTCCACCAGCTCGGCGGACCACCGGGCGCAGTTTCTCGGCACGGACCGGGCCGTGATCGCGGTGGAGGCGGCCTGGTGGGCGCGCATCCGGACCACGACGCTGTTCGACTATGCCATGCCGCCAGCCAGCTTTCGCCTGCAGGATGAAAGCGCCGGCTATTGGGTCGCCGAAGCCCCGGTCACCCCGCTCGGCATGGAAGAAATCCCCGACCTGCCCACCGCCATTGCCATGGAAGACGCCACCCTGCGCGTGCTGCCCTCGCTCTGGGCATTGCATGACGCGGTGGCGGCATCGAGCCTGGTGTTCTCGATGATCCGCATGCGCAATGCCGGGCCGAGGGGGTGAGGGGAGGCCGGGTGCTTCCGGCTTTTCCATCCACATCGCTTCCCTCGGACTTGATCCGAGGGCCACTCGCCGCTTGTGCCGGGTTGGAAATGGCCCTCGGGTCAAGCCCGAGGGAGGCGCCGGTGGGTGGGAAGCATGGAGCGCCGTGCAGGGATGTGGGGAAAACGAAACCCTAAACCGCCTCCACCAGCGCCATCACCGCCGCCTTGAGCCGCAGCAAATCCTCGTCCCGGCTCAATCGGTGGTCGCCGTCGGGGATGAGGGTCAGCGTCACCGGATCGTGCAGGATATGGGTGACGAGCCTTATGGCATGGGCCTGGGGCACGTCGGGGTCCTGTCCGCCCTGCAGGATCGTCACCGGGCAGCCGGTTTCGATCACGCTGCCAAACAGCAGGTGGCGTTCGCCATCCTCGATCAGCGCGCGGGTGATGCGATAGGGCGTGTCCGAATATTGGCTGGGCTGGTCGACATGGCCATTGTTCTGCAGGCTCTCATGCTCCTCCGGTGTAAAGCCGGGCAGCATCAATTCGCGCGTCATATCCACCGCCGGAGCGATCAGCACCAGGCCATGGGCGCGGGCGTCGCCGCGCCGGCGCAGGGCCTTGACCAGCAGCAGCGCGAGCCACCCGCCCATGGACGAGCCGACAATGATCTGCGGCCCATGGGTCCTGGCCAGGACCGCCTCGGCCTCTTCGAGCCAGCGGCTGATCGTGCCATCGTCGAACGCCCCGCCCGAGCGGCCATGGCCGGAATAGTCGAACCGCGTCACGGCAAAGCCGTTTTCGGCGCCCAGGCTGTCGAGCGCCATCGCCTTGGACCCCGCCATGTCAGAGCGGAAGCCGCCCAGCCAGAACAGGCCCGGGGCCGTGCCGGGGCGCTGTTCGACCGCGATATCGCGGCCCTGGGCGGCTGAACCAACGGGAAGGGAGAAGGCATTGATGGTAGACATGGGGCCGGCACTCTGCAATTGACGTCACTGGAGCGGTTCAAGGTGACAAACGGGCGCAATATAGCCCGGTTTGCCAGTTGACTTATGTCCCCGCTAACACGATTTTATGGCCGATTTCACCAAACGGCTTAACAACACAAGGATCCCCGCCATTCGCCGTCCCATGAGACCCGTCGCGCCCCAGAAAGATGGGCCGCTCTCCAACGAGGATATTGCCAGCCCCGACGTCCAGCTTATCGATGCCGAAGGCGAGAACCGCGGGATCGTCAAGACCCGTGAAGCGCTTGCCGAAGCCCAGGAGCAGGGCCTCGATCTCGTTCTGATCTCTCCCAACGCCAATCCGCCGGTCGCCAAGATGCTCGACCTCGGGCGCTTCAAATATGCCGCGCAGAAGAAAGCTGCCGAGGCCCGCAAGAAGCAGAAGGTGATCGAGGTCAAGGAAGTCCAGCTGCGTCCCAATATCGACACGCATGACTACGAGACCAAGATGAAGGCCGTGCAACGCTTTCTCGACGACGGCGACCGGGTCAAGGTGACCATGCGGTTCCGTGGCCGCGAAATGGCGCACCAGGAACTGGGCATGCAGCTGCTCGTCAAGGTCAAGGAGCAGATGGATGCCGTGGCCAAGGTCGAGAGCCAGCCACGCTCGGAAGGCCGCCAGATGGTCATGGTGCTGGCGCCCAAGTAAGCGCCACCCCAAGAAAATGCAAAAAGGCAGGTCCCACGGGGCCTGCCTTTTTTGTTTATTCCGCCATGCATCAACTAGCCACGATGTCATCCCGGCCCCCGGGACGCTTCGCGCCCGAGGACAGGCTCCGACCGGGATCCATACTGAAGGCTATCCAGGCATCGGATATGCGGAGCGGGCACAGCATGGATTCCGGCCTGCGCCGGAATGACCCGGTGGGTGGGGCGTGGTCATCACGCTCACTCCCACAATCGCCTTCCTCGGGCTTGACCCGAGGACCACTTGCCGCTTGTGCCATGTGGAGAATGGCCCTCGGGTCGAGCCCGAGGGAGGCGCGGTGGGTGTGGAAGCAGTTGGGAAGATGCGTGGCGCGAAAGGCTGAGCTGCCCTCAGCCCACCCGTACCCAACTCGGCGCGATCCCCGTGCCCAGGCCCTGGGCGAAACCCAGCCTTATATTGAGCATGCCGACTGGTTCGATCAGCCGGGCGGCGTCGAGTGTGCCGGATTTTTCGACGGCAAAGCCCGACAGCTTGACCAACTCTTCGACCTTGCCGATCGCCGCCTCGTCATTGCCGGCGAGAAACACCGGCACATCGGCAGTCTGGGCGGCGGGCAGGGCGAACAGGGCCGAAAAGATCGTGTTATAGGCCTTGACCACATAGGCCTGGGGCGCCGCCGCCTGCAATTGCTCGGCGGCCGATGTGTCAAAGCCGAAGGCCAGGCCCGAAAAATCCGGTTTGATCGGGTTGCTGATATCGACAAGGGTCTTGCCGGCCAAGGCCGGGGATTTGGCGAAGTCGAGCGCCGCCGCAAAGGGCAGGGCCAGCACCACGATATCGGCCCGGGCCGCGGCCTCTTCGGGGCTGGCGACCAGGGCCTCTCCGCCCAGCGTGGCGGCGAAGGCCGAGGCCTTGCCCTGGTCGCGTGCGCCCAGCACCAATTGGGTCTTGCCGGCCAGGCGGGTGGCCAGGCCCTTGCCCATATTGCCCAGCCCGATGATTGCGATGGTCATGTCGATATCTCCCGTAGAGGTCATTGCGATGCCAGACAAATAGGGCAGCGCCATTGCTTCGAGAATTGGCTGGAATGGGAGAACTTAATTGCATAATACTATCGAATGGCCGATTTCGTCGCCCTGCAAACCTTCATCGCGGCCGCCCGCACCGGCAGCTTTGCCGCGGCGGCCCGCCAGCTCGGCATTTCCCCCGCCATGGTCGGGCGCCGCATCCAGGCGCTGGAGGAACGCTATGCCAGCCGGCTGATCGAGCGCACCACGCGCAGCCAGCGCCTGACCGAGCTGGGCAGCCAGTTCCTGGCGCGGGCCGAGGCGGTGATCGCCGCTTCCGAGGAGCTGGACGAACTGGCCCAGCCCGAAAGCGCGCGCCTCTCCGGCCGCATCCGGCTCAGCGGGCCGACGACAATCGGCATCAAGCGCCTGCCCGCCATCATGGCGCGCTTCACCGCTGTCCATCCCGAGGTGGTGGTGGAAATGAGCCTCACCGATCGCCGCGTCGATCTGGTCGAGGAGGGCTATGACCTGGCCGTGCGCATCGGCGAGCTGCAGCCATCCACCATGATTGCCCGGCGCGTCGGCACCTATCGCTTCGTCTGCTGCGCCGCGCCCGAACATCTCGCGCGCTTCGGCGCACCCAACCATCCTGACGAGCTGGCGCGCCGCAATTGCGTACTCAATCTCAACCTCATCCCGCGCAACCGCTGGCCCTTCCTCAAACCCGACGGCACCCCCTTCACGGTGGCGGTGCAGGGCAATATCGAGATCGACAATGGCGAGGCCCAGCGTGCCGCCGCCCTGGCCGGGGCCGGCATTATCTGCTCGCCGCTCGATCTGGTGGCCGACGATCTCGCCAGTGGCGCGCTGGTGCAGGTTTTGGCCGACTGGGCCCTGCCGACAAGGCCCATCTATACCATCCACCCCAGCCGGCGCCTGGTACCGCGCCGGGTCACGGCTCTTATCGAGGCCGTGGCCGAGGGGCTGAAGGATAGCTGAGGGGAAAGCCTAATCCAGCGCCGCCGCGACATCCCTGGCATAGGGAATGGCCGGCTGCGCGCCGGGATTGAGGCAGGCCAGGCTAGCCGCCACCGCGGCGCGGCGCATGGCGGCCTCAAGGTCGAGCCCGCTATCGAGCCCTGCGGCGAGATAGCCGCAGAACGTGTCGCCGGCCCCCACCGTATCGACCGGCTTGACCTTCATGGCGGGCACCGAGATCACCCCCGTCCGCGTCGCCGCCTTGGCGCCATCGGGACCCAAAGTCACGATCACCGTCTGGTCATGGGCGGTCGACCATTCCAGCATGGCCGCATCGAGCTCTTCGATGCCGGTGCCGCTGAGCAGGCCGAATTCGGTCTCGTTGGCGACCAGGATCGCTGCCTTGGGCGCGATGGATTTGGTATCCTCGAGAAAGGGCGCGGTATTGAGAATGGAAATGACCCCCTGCGCCCGCGCCAGGTCCAGCGCGCGCTCGGTCGCGGCTTGCGGGATTTCCTGCTGCAGCATGAGCACCGCGCCCTCACCCAGCCCGGCCAGGGCCTTGTCGGCATCGTCCGGCGTCAGCGTGCCATTGGCTCCGGGCAGCACGGCAATGACATTTTCGCCATGGCCATCGACGAAGATCATGGCAATGCCGGTGGGGCCGCTGGAAATCTTGAGACTAGTGAGATCGACGCCATCGGCCTTGAGCAGTTCGAGCGCCAGATCGGCAAAGGCATCGGCGCCCACCGCCGAAAAGTGCCGGACCTCGGCCCCGGCCCGCCGCGCCGCCAGGGCCTGATTGGCGCCCTTGCCGCCCGCCGCCATCGAAAAGGTGCCGCCCGCCACGGTCTCGCCCGGCTTGGGCAAGCGGCTGACAGTGCCGACCTGATCGAGATTGGTCGAGCCGAAAACGGTGATCATGTGGGGCCTCCCTGACGCGTCATGCGGCGGCTTTTAGCACGGTATTGAAATTGCGCGAGGTCCAGAGGCGCTTCGTGCCGAAATGTTTGCCGATCCTATCCATGCCCAGCCCGAACCGGCCATTGGGCAGGCGATGGGCCAGCATGAACACTTCCCGCTCGGTTATTTCCACCACCTCGAAATCCCCCGCAATAGCGCAGGGCATGGGCAGGGTACGGGCATCGGGCTCGGCAAGGAAAGTGACATAGAGCTTGGTATCGGCATCCTCGCTCCGCCCCTTGAACGGATCGCGCGCCACCAGCGCCCGCATCTCCTCCTGCGTGCGCAGCACGGTGCCGATCGCAAAGCCGAAATGCTGCTCCAGCGCGGCCTCGATTCCACCGCGTTCCGGCGCCCCGTCGAACAGCACATTGCCGCTGGCCAAAAGGGTTTTGACATTGGCAAAGCCCATGGCTTGGAAGGCTGCGACCAGTTCGGCCGATTTGACCTGCCTTTTGCCCAGATTGACGCCGCGCAGCAGCGCCACATGGCGGCTCACCGCTTGCCCTTTTGCGGATAGATGGTCTCGCCCCGCTCCAGCATGGCGACGAAATCGGCGATTCTTTTGGCGCGCCCGGCCGGGGTCTTCATATTGTGGGTGCGAAAGATCAGCGCGAACCGGTTCTGCGCGGTCAGCGTTTGGTAGACCTCATGGGCAAGGGGGCTGGCCTCGATGGCGGCCAAAAGCTCGGCAGGCGGCTCCATGTTCATCGCATAGGCCGCATCCCACCGCCCATCGGCCTTGGCCTTGTCGACCTGGGCCAGCCCATGCGCGGTCATTTTCCCGGCCTCGATCATCCGGGCGACATTGTCGCGATTGATCTGGCTCCAGGTGCTGCGGCCCCGGCGCGGGCAATAGCGCTGCACGAAGGAAATATCGTCCCAGCTCTTGCGGATGCCGTCGATCCAGCCCCAGCACAATACCACCTCGATCGCCTCGACCGAGCTGATGGTGGGCCTTCCGCTGGCCTTCTTGAAAATGCGGATCCACACTTCCTCGGCGCTGGCATGGTTGGCCCCAAGCCAGTCGTAAAAGGCGTCGAAATCGGCAAATTCCCGGACCCGTTCCGGGTCGACGATGACCGGGGGCATCTAGACCTCGGCCACGCCGGCATCGGCCAGGATGACTTCGAGCTTGGGGTCCAGCAATTCGGCCGCCGGCAGCCCGATGCCGAATGTGCCGCTCAGCACCTCGCGCAATTCGGCGACGCTGGTCAGCAGCCTTTGCTCGGGCTCGCCTTCCAGCGGTTCGATGGTGAGGCGATTGTTAAGCAGCTTGATGCGCTGCCCCTTGGGCGAAAGCGCCACACGCAATTGCTTGGTGAAAGGAGAGGCCGGATCGCCCGAAATCACCGCATTGATCGGCTCGTAAGCGGCGTCGCCCCATTCCTCGGTGGTAAAGCTATAGAGCACCCGCCAGTCGTCCCCCAGCTTGACCTCAAGCCGCCATTCGGGGTCGCCTCCGGTGAAGCGATAGGTCTCGTGCGGGGTCTGCTGCTCCACATCGGCACGCAGTCGCAGCGGCGCGGTCAGCGTCAACCCGCCAAAGCCAACATCGGCAATATAGGTGGCCCCGCTGATATCGACCGCCACCAGCATATGGTCGGGCCGCTCCTTGACGGCCTCGGGATCGCTCCACAGCACGGTGGCGGCCAGCCCGCGGACGGAATAGTCGAGCTCGGCCAGCATGCGCTTGAGCAGCATATTATGCTCGAAGCAATAGCCGCCCCGCTTTTCCCCGAGCAGCTTTTTTTCAAGACTCTGCTGGTCCAGCGCCACGGGCAGGCCGAGCAGGGGGCTGAGATTTTCAAACGGGATCGCCGCGGGGTGCAATTCATGCAGCAATTCGAGTGTGGCCAGACTCGGGGCGATCGATCCGGCAAATCCGATTCGCTCGAAATAGGCGTTTAGATTGACCTTTTGGCTCATCGGCCACCCTTGAGGCTGTTTCCGTCGCAAGCGCAATATGGGCGATCCACCACCGCTTTGTCACCGTCCCCCTAAAGGCTTTCCCGATGTGGCGGTGACGTGGATAGTGCCAGCAGGCCATCACGACAAGAGTGCCCGGCCTTGATTGTAACTACAAGAGTAGATACATTGTATGCCATATGAATGGGATAGCGCCAAGAACCGCGCCAACCGGCTCAAACATGGGATCAGCTTTGAAGAAGCACAGCTGATTTTTACCGGACCGGTCTTTTCCTGGGTCGATATGCGTTTCGACTATGGCGAGGTGAGGACGGTGAGCATCGGCTTGATCCGTGAAGTTGTGGCGGTGACCGTGGTGCATACCGACCGCAATGGCACGACCCGCATCATTTCTGCGCGGCTTGCCAATCAGCGTGAAAGGGCAATCTATGACGACCATCTCCGATAAACGCCTTGCCGAGCTGGCCAACCGCAAGGACGAGCAGATCGACTATAGCGATATCCCCGAACTGGACGATGCGTTTTGGGCCAATGCCCGTCTGGTCGAGCCGGACGGCACGCAACAGATCACGCTCCGCGTCAAGAAATCGGTCCTTGAGGCCTATAAGGCTACCGGCAAGGGCTACCAGACCCGCATGAATGCCGTGCTGGAATCCTATGCCAAGACGCTGAGGAAGTAGGCCGGCCGAGCCCCTAGCGCCACCCACCCACGATCGCTTCCCTCGGGCTTGACCCGAGGGCCTTTCCCAGTCCGGCACACGCGGCGAACGACCCTCGGATCAAGCCCGAGGGAGGCGGCGGTGGTGTGCGAGGATTTTGCGGCTCGGTGGAGCATCCGGCTTACTGAACGTCGACCGTGCGGCTCAATCGGCGTAGGCGATCCAGCCCTTGAAGCTCAAGCCGGCGTAAAAGAGGCTGACATGGGTAAAGCCTGCTTCCTGCAACATGGCTTCCTCCTCCTCCGGCGAGAGGATCGATAGCCGCGTGCCGATGGCTTGGCGGGCGCTGGCCAATTGGGCGGGATCGGCGCCATCGGCGGCCGAGAAGGCGACATGGCGGGCGATCCAGTGCGAGCGTTCGGGTTCGGTCTGGGGAAAGCTGATATGGGCCAGCACCAGCGGCGCGCCCGGCTTGAGGCGCCGGCGCAGTTCGCTCAGCGTTGCAAGGCGCTGGTCGCGGGCGATGAAATGAAAGGTCAAAAGGCTCGTCGCCGCGTCGAACGGGCATTCCGGCGCATCCCCGGCATAGCCGTGATGCAGCCTGATGCGCGCGCCATGGGCGGCGCTGGTTTCCCGCGCCAGGTCCAGCATATCGGCCGATGGGTCCACCCCGTCGAACGACCATCCTGGATGCGCCTCGGCCAGCGCCTGAAGCTCCAGCCCGCCCCCGGCCCCCAGCACCAGCACACGGCCATCGGCCGGCACTGTCTCGGCCAGCAGCAGCGAGATCATGCGATGCAGGCTCCCATAGCCCGGCACCTGCCGCGGCGGGCCCTTGGCATAGCTGCTGCTGGCATGCCCATCGAAGGGGTTCGGTTTCATGGGCTCGATCCATTCCAGATTAAATGTAACTTACAATGTTACATGAATGGTTCGGGCGTCAAGCCGGCCGCCTTCCGGCGCTGCCTATTCGAAAATCGCTGCCAGCCGGGCCAGGACATCCTCGATAATGTCTGCCGGCACCGCTTCACCGGTCTTGCTGGCATTTCGCGCGACCAGATCGACCGCTTTGACCTGATCGAGTTGAATGATCCCCGTAACCGAGGTTCCCGCTCCTGAAAGGCTGACATAGGTGCCACCGGCCCGCGATGCATTGCCCACGGTGGTAATCGGAGCGACATAAGGCAGGTGGGTCGCGTTATAATCACGCGTGGTGAGGATCAAGACATAGTGTTTGCCGGTCTGCTCGCGGCCAGCCGAAGGGCGCAGATCGAGATGATAAATCTCCCCACGCTCGGCAATCTGCTTTCTTACCAAGTCTCGCGCCCCACGGGCGGAGCATCCAGCCAGTCCCTGTCGGCCTCCGCCAAGGCGTCGATACCGGCGGCCTTTTCCTCGGCCAGCAATTGCTGCAGGGAATATTTGGGCCTGGAGGGCTTGGCCACCAGAGCACCGTCCTCAACTGAAATGTCGAAGACCGCGCCGATCTTGACGCTCATGGTCTCGAGCAATTCGGGCGGAATGGCCAGCATGGCCGAGCCGCCGACCTTGCGCAGCTTTGCAGCAGTCATCACAACCTCGTAAGTTATACCACAATATAACTTACAACGCCGCTGGAAACAAGGCAGCCGAAAATCCTACTGCGCCTTGCGGACCCGGATCACCACGTCGACATGGCTCACCTTCATGCCCTTGGGGGCATCGGGCAGGGCGGCGAATTCGACCGAGCTGGCCGGAATGTCGATCATGCGCTGCTCGTCTTCCACGTAGAAGTGATGGTGGTCGGACGTGTCGGTATCGAAATAGGAGCGCGAGGCATCCACCGCCACTTCACGCAGGAGCCCGGCTTCATGGAACTGGTGCAGCGTATTGTAGATGGTGGCCAGCGAAACATTGACGCGCGACTGGCTCGCCTCGTCATGCAATTGCTCGGCGCTGACATGGCGATGGGGGCCGCCGAACAGCAATTCGGCCAGCGCCACGCGCTGCCGGGTCGGACGGAGACCGGCCATGCGCAACACGGCGGTGAGGCACGGTTTGCGCGAGGGAACTGACCGGGCGGTCTGGGTACGATCTGACATTGGGTCCTTTTACTTCATCAAAGGGCCGGAAACCTAAGCTCCTTATAGCTATCGCGGGTTTTTCACACAAGCGTCACAGGTGCCGCAGGCCCCATGCTGCGGCCACAAGCGGTGCGGTGGCACTATTGACCCTCTGAGCCGCCCCCTATACGAGACGAGCTTCAAGGTTAACCGGGGGACTTTTAATGGCCGATCGGCAGAACGCATTTGGGTATGAAGAGCTTTTGGCCCATGGCCGTGGCGAACTGCCTGGCCAGATGGATGCCCGTCTGCCGGCCCCACCCATGCTGATGTTCGACCGCATCACCCAGATCGAGGCCGAAGGCGGCGCCTATGGCAAGGGCTTTGTCGTTGCCGAACTCGACCTCAAGCCGGACCTCTGGTTTTTCAATTGCCATTTCATCGGCGACCCCGTGATGCCCGGATGCCTGGGGCTGGACGCACTTTGGCAGATGACCGGTTTCTTTCTGGGCTGGTCCGGCTCGCCCGGCCGCGGCCGCGCACTGGGCGGGGAAATCAAGTTCACCGGCCAGGCGACGGTGGACAAGAAGCTGCTGGAATATCGCATCGACATCAAGCGCCAGATGCGTTCGCCCTTGCCCTTCGGCATCGCTACAGGCACCGTAAAGGCCGATGGCGAAGTCATTTATATCGCCGAGAACCTCAGGGTGGGCCTCATTCCTATCGCAGAGGGCGGAAAAAGCGCCTGACAGGGGTGCAATGACACGAAATTGTACGAAGTTAATGGTCGTACAAGACAATAAGAGACGCCCGCGCCAAGGGCGCGCCCTGAATTTCGACGGAGCGAGGTTGCAATGAGACGAGTTGTCGTCACCGGCATGGGTATCATTTCCTCGATCGGCAATAGCCTGGACGAGGTTACCGCCAGCCTCAAGGCGGCCAGGCCCGGCATTGTCTTTGCCCAGGATCAGGCCGAGCTGGGTTTCCGCAGCCACGTCAAGGGCGATCCGCGCCTCGACCCCTTCGAGCTGCTCGATCGCCGCGTCACCCGCTTCATGGGCCAGGGCGCGGCCTGGAACTACCTGGCCATGCAGCAGGCCATTGCCGATGCGGGGCTCGAGCAAAGCGATATTTCCAACCCCATGACCGGCATTGTCATGGGCTCGGGCGGCTCCTCCACCCGCACCATTGTCGAAGCGGCCGATATCACCCGCAAGAATACCAGCCCCAAGCGCATCGGGCCGCTGGCCGTGCCCAAGGCCATGGGCTCGACCGCCTCGGCGACGCTCGCCACTGCCTTCGGCATCAAGGGCGTCAACTATTCCATCACCGCCGCCTGCGCCACCTCCAAGCATTGCATCGGCAATGGCATGGAGCAGATCATGCTGGGCAAGCAGGACATCGTCTTTGCCGGCGGCCACGAAGATCTCGACTGGACGCTGACCGACCTGTTCGACGCCATGGGCGCGCTGAGCTCGGATTTCAACGCCACCCCCGAGCGGGCCTCGCGCTGCTACGACGCGGCGCGCGATGGCTTTGTCATCTCGGGCGGCGCGGGCGTGCTGGTGCTCGAGGAATATGAGCATGCCAAGGCGCGCGGCGCCAAGATCTGGGCCGAACTGGTGGGCTATGGCGCCACCTCCGACGGCCTCGACATGGTGGCCCCATCCGGGGAAGGCGCGGTGCGCTGCATGCAGATGGCATTGAAAAATGTCGGCCCCAAAGTCGACTATATCAATCCCCACGCCACCTCGACCCCGGTGGGCGACGTCAAGGAAATCGAGGCCATCCGCGCCGTCTTCGGCGATGCCGGCAAATGCCCGCCCATCTCGGCCACCAAGTCGCTGACCGGCCACAGCCAGGGCGCCACGGGTGTCCATGAATCGATCTATTCGATCCTGATGATGAAGCACCGCTTCATCGCCGCCAGCGCCAATATCGAAACGCTCGATCCGGCCTTCGAAGACATGCCCATCCTGCGCCAGCGCCGGGACGATGTGGACCTGGGCGTGGTCCTCTCCAATTCCTTCGGCTTCGGCGGCACCAATGCTGCTCTGGTGTTCAAGCATATTGATGCGTGAGGGATTTCGTCCCTAACTCTCCTCCCCACAATCGCCTCCCGCGGACTTGATCCGCGGGTCTTTCTTCGCCCATGCTGATGTATGGCTTGGGTCTATATTCTCACGAACAGGAAATTCGGGACGCTCTATATTGGCGCCACGACAAATCTTGTGCAGCGCATCTGGCAGCACAGAAACGAGGTCGTTCCGAGCTTTACCAAGCGGTACCACCTGCATCGGCTGGTTTATTTTGAGGAGCACCAGACCATTTATCGCGCCATGCAGCGCGAACGCACCATGAAGCATTGGAAGGCGGAGTGGAAGGTGGCCCTGATCGAAGAGGCCAATCCCGAATGGGATGATCTCTATTGGGGAATAGCTGCCGGTTAAGCGGCGCCCGATAGAGACCCGCGGATCAAGTCCGCGGGAGGCGGCGGTGAGGAGGGGACCTTGTGGCCCCCTCAATACGAAAACTCGGCAAACCGCGCATCCTTGCCGTCATAGGTCAGCACCCGGCCGACCAGGGGGGTGCCGATGCCGGTGATGAGCTTGATGGCTTCCATGGCCATCAGCGTGCCGATTACCCCGGTGAGTGGGCCCAATATGCCGGTGGCCTCGCAGCTTGGCAGGTCGGCGTCGTCGGCGTCTTCGGGGTAAAGCGCGGCAAAGCCCGGGCCGCCCGGCGCGAATACCGTGACCTGGCCGTCAAACATCGAGACCGCGCCTGAGACCAAGGGCTTGCCCAGCCGCTCTGCGGCGCCGGCCACGATGCGGCGGGTGGCAAGATTGTCCGTGCCGTCCAGCACCAGATCATAGGCGCCCACCAGGCGCTCCACATTGCTCGCGTCGAGCCGCTCGGCATGGGGCACCACGCCCACATGCGGGTTGAGCGCCCCGGCAAATCCGGCAGCGCTGGCGACCTTGCCCACGCCGATCCCGGCTGTGGTGTGGATCACCTGCCGCTGCAGGTTGGACAGCGAAACCGTATCGTGATCGACAATGCCCAGCGCGCCGACACCCGCGCCCGCGAGATAGGCGATGACGGGGCTGCCCAGGCCCCCCGCGCCCACCACCAGCACGCGGGCGCGTTGCAAGGCCTGCTGGCCGGCGCCGCCCATGCCCTTGAGCACCAGGTGCCGGGCATAGCGGCGGCTTTCTTCGAGCGAGAAACTCATTTTTCGCCCAGCGGCACGGCGATGAAGCGCCGGTCGGGTCCCTCAAAACCCCCCGGATAGACCGCGATAATGGCGACGGCCTCCTCGATCGCCTGCGCCCAGAGGGGCTGCACCACGCCATAGAGCCGGTATTCCTGGGCGCAGCCGCGCGATTCGGGAATGGCGGTCTCGTCATGGAGCACGCGCTCGTCCAGTGACAGCATGAAACCCAGGGGCGGCATGCCGAACCAGTCGGCGCAGGGCAGGGGCGAGGTGGCGACGTGGCTGGCCAGGGTCAACATATGATCGCCCCGCGGCTCGTCGCGCCCGAAGCCGGGCAGGCCGAACCGGAACTGGCCCGGATTGGTGCCCAGCGCGCCATCGCCATTGAGCGCCAGCACCTCCACCGGCATCTCGATCTCAAGCCGGTCGAGCACGGGCTGGGCCTGTTTGCGCGCCCGCGCCCTGACCTCATTGAGGCCGATATTTTCATTGTCCACCCGGATGCGGACCGGCGTGCCCCGGACCCATTTATCGGCCGCCATGTCGATCACATAGAGATCGGCATAGGCAAAGCCCGACCCATCCTGAATGCCGAATTCCTCGAAGGCGAAATAGGCGCCGTTCCCGGAAAAGCCGATGAAATTGACGCCGGCCCGGTCCCCGGCCCAGGCGGGTTGGGCCAGGACCATGAGGGCCAGCAGGCCAATGGCGATTTTGACGGTTTTCGACAGCATGCAATTGCTCCAATCGGGGCGGCAAGACGATCCTACTGGCCCAGGGGCACCACGACAAAGCGCCGGTCCGGTCCTTCAAAGCCCATGGAATAGACCGAGACAATGGCGATCATGACCTCGGTCAGCTCCGGTGCAAAGGCCGCCAGATCATCGAACGGGGTCACCACGGCATAGAGCCTATAGGCCTGCGGGCAGCCCCGGCTTTCGGCAATGGCACTGTCGCGATAGACCTCGCGCGCTTTGCCATCCACGCTGAGGTTGAGGGCAAAGCCCCAGACATGACGCTCGCCCCAGGCGGCGCATTCGGGCGGCTCGATGCCCTGGCTGACATCGGACAGCGATAATTTGTAGACCTGGTCAGGCGCGCTCATGCCATAGCCGGGTCGGCCAAAGCGCAGGGTTTGGTCGTCAGTGTCCAAGGCGCCATCGCCCTTGAGCGCCAGGATATCGGCGGGGTGGCCGATCTCCAGCCGGTCCAGCAGCGGCCGGGCCTGTTCCAGCGCTGCGGCCCGGACGGCAGCAATCGTCACGCGCTCGTCCTCGACGCGGATTTCGACCGGCATGCCCTCGGCTTCCGTCCCGCTCGCCAGCTCGATCACATGCAGATTGGCATAGGCAAAGCCCGAGCCCTCCTGGATGCCGAACTCAGCGAAGGCGAAATAGGCGCCATCTTCGGAAAAGCCGACGAAGTCGATCCCTGCCCGGTCCCCGGCCTGGGCCGCCGGCATCAGGGCCATGAGGACAATAAGACCGGCGGCCAATCGGGCCATGAACGCTTTTGCCATCATTCCCATGCTCCTCCGGCCTCCCTTGTCTGGACCGCTAGAGACCCGTACCCGTCGAGCCGAACCCGCCGCCACCGCGCTCGGTGCTGCGGCTGAATTGCTCGACCAGGGCGAAGCTTGGGCGCAGCACCGGCACGAAGATCATCTGGGCGATTCGCTCGCCCGGCACGATTTCGATGGGGTCGTGCCCCGGCGGATTGCGGTTCCAGACGCTGATCATGATCTCGGCCGTGTAATCGGCATCGATCAGACCCACGCTATTGCCCAGCACCAATCCGCGTCTATGGCCCGCGCCCGAACGGGGAATGATCATGGCGGCCATGCCCGGATCGCCCATCAGCATGGCAAAGCCCGAGGGCACCAGCACGGGCGCTTCCTGCGCGGCCACCAGAATGGGTCTGTCGAGGCAGGCATGCAGGTCGACGGCGCCGGCCATTTCGGTCTGGTAGCGCGGCAGGCCCCATTGCTGCAGCCGGGGATCGAGTATCTTGATTTCGACGCTGCCGCGCTCCGCCATGGCCTGTTCCTGTTCTCGGGTTCCTAAGCTCTTGTCGCAATATGCAGGCAGGGGCAAGGGGCCATTTCGGCGAGTGAGGTTGGTGGTCCCGGCCCCCACATAACCACCACGTCATTCCCGCGCAGACGGGAATCCACTCTTCCCGCAGGGTCCTCGAAAGCAGAATGGATTCCGGCCTGCGCCGGAATGACGTTGTGGGTTGGATGGGCAACGGATGCCTCCCAACCACGATCGCCTTCCTCGGGCTCGACCCGAGGATCACTCGCCGCTTGTGCCGAATTACAAGTGGCCCTCGGGTCAAGCCCGAGGGAAGCGGCGGTGGGTGGGAGATGTTTGGCGGTCGCCCTCACCCCTCCTTGGGCCGCGCCAGCAATTTCTCGGTCATGCCGTCCTGCAAAGCGATGGTTTCCTCCAGCACTTCGGCAACCAGCAGCAATTCTGCGATGCCGCGCTTTTCGTAGATCTGCGCGCCGGCCTGGGCCAGCGGCTGATAGACCTGGGCGATGAGCGCTTCGGTGGCATCAGCCGCTTCCACCAGCACTTTGCGCCGGTCGAGCGGATCGGGGCGGCGGCGGACAAAATTCCGCGCTTCCAGCCGATCGACCAGAGCCGTCACCGCCGCGGGGGTGAGCCGGGTGGCCCGGGCAATGGCGCTGGCCGTTTGCGGCCCGCTGGTGAGAAAGCTCAGGCATAGCCTTTCGGCGGGACCGAGCTGGAAAATCTCGCCCACCGTCTCGTCATAGCGCTGCGTCGCCTCCTGCCAGCGCACGATCAGCACGCCAAGCTTGCCGATCAGCTCGGCCTTGTCCGGACTTGACTTATTTAGTTCGATCATCTAATTATCATATCATCTAATAATTCGATTGTCGCATTATGTGGCGGCAGGGACGCAAGAGACAAGCATGAAAACACCGATTGCCATTGTCGGCGCAGGTTTTGCCGGATTGGCGCTGGCCATCGCGCTCGCCCGCAAGGGCTATTCCCCGCTCGTCATCGAGAAGCGGAGCGAACAGCAGCTTGCCGATGAGGGGATTTTCGTGACCCTGGCGCCCAACGGCATGAATGCCCTGCGCGGGCTGGGCCTCGCCGACAAGGCCCGAGCGGCCGGTGTCGAAACCCGCGGCATCGCCTTTTACAACGAACATGGCCGCGCCCTGGGTGCGCTCGATTATAACAGGCATGCCAAACGTTTCGCCGCTCCCTCGGTGACCATCCGCCGTGGCGCGCTGGGCACCGTCCTGCTCGAGGCGGCGCGGGCCGAAGCCGTGGCCATTCGCTTTGGCGCCGCCGTCGAGGCCGTCGAGGAGACCGGCTCCGAGGTCATCGTGACCACGGCCAATGGCACGAAGGACAGCTTTGACATGCTCATCGCCGCCGATGGGCTGCGCTCCGCCGTGCGCCGGCTGGTCATGCCCGGCCTGCCCGCGCCCATCTATAATGGCCTGCAGGGCAGCGGTGGCATTGTCGATGTGCCCGAGTTGCCCCCGACGGATGGGCGCATGCGCATGACCTTCGGAGAGAAGGCGTTTTTCGGCTATATCAAGGAGGCGGGCGGGCCGGTCTATTGGTTCGATACCTTCCCTTCCGCCGATGAAAGCCGGGTCGAGACCGCCAATGGCGAGGATGTCCTGCGCCTGCTGGCCGATCTGCACCGGACCGATCCCGAGGTCAATCGGCGCATCATCGCGGCCACCGACCCCGCCACCATCCGCATCTATCCCGATTACGATATCCCCAGCCTCCCCCGCTGGTCGACCGACAGGGTCGTGCTGATCGGGGACGCCGCCCATGCCGTCACGCCCCATTCCGGCCAGGGCGCCTCCATGGCGCTGGAAGATGCGCTGGTGCTGGCCGCCGCCATCGAGGCCGAGGCAAGGCCCGCCAATGCCTTCGCCCGCTTTGAATCGCTGCGCCGCGCGCGGGTCGAGGCGGCGGTGCGCTTGGGCCGGCAGGGCGGCGCGCCCAAAAAGGCCCAGGGCTGGCTCGCCCTGCGCCTGCGCGACCTGCTGCTGCCGCTTTTCGTGCCGCTGGGGCAAAAAGCCCAGGAGCAATTGTTTGCCTATCGGGCCGACCTCAACCCGCTATCCCCGCCCGTCTGACAGGCTCGGTTCCCCGAAATGGGGGAGGGTGAGGGAGCTTCCCGGCGGCGAGGGAGGCTCCCTCATTCAGTTTCCCCGCAATCGCGTTTTCCGCCCCACCCACCGCGTCATTCCCGCGCAGGCGGGAATCCACTCTTCCCGCTGCCCCCTTGGCAAAGACAGAATGGATTCCCGCCTGCGCGGGAATGACGTCGTGGTTGGGGAAAGCGTTGCGGGCGTTTGGCGAGAACCAGCCCCTAAGGCGCCCGCACCACGGCGTAATATTCCACCGGAAATTGCCGCTTGCTGTCGAGCAGGTCGGAAAAGGGAATGACGATCTCCGCCGCGCCGTCGGGGGTCAATTCCATATTGGTCTCGGCAATGGCCAGCCCCGAAAAGCGCAGGGTGATGGCGCGTTTGGCGAGAATGCTGTCCAGCATCTGGCGGGTCTCCTCGTCCACGTCCTCGCCCATATCCAGTTCCGCCCGGATCGGCGCGGTCGGCACCGAAATGCGCACGAGGCCGGGGCCCGCGCTGCGGAAATGCACCGGCGTCTCATATTCGCCCAGGTCGAGCCCGGCAAAGCGTCCTTCCTGGGTGATCGTGCAGATGGCGCCGCCATCGTCCGTTTCGGTAAATTCGCCCTTGGAGCAGAATTGGTTATCCTTCGGCGGCGCATTCATCTTGAGCATGGCGTAGAAATCGCCGCTCATGGTCTGGGTCAGGCTCGCCCGCGCGGTTTCCGGGCTGGTGAGGGCGACATCGAGCTCGATATCGACGCAGCCGGTCAGCATCAGGGCCAACCCCGTGAGGGCAGCGAGCTTGCAAAGCATGTTCAGGGCCATGGTCGTCCTCATGCAAATCGCCTGGGGCAGGCAAGTCAGGAGCCGAGAAGCAGCACGCGCACCGTCGCCACCGCGAAAAAGATCGTGCCCGCCGCCGCCGCCAGCACCAGTGCCCAGCGCATCAGCCGGTCGGGCGGGCGCTTATTGGCGTGGTAGTCGGCGAGCGCCAGCTCGGCCTGGCCCAGAATGACAGGCACCCGCTGCGCCGCCTCGGCAAAGATCGAAATCTGGTCCTTGATATCCTGCACCCGGCCCAGCGGACCCTCTTCCTTGCGCAGCCAATCGCCCACCACGGGCTCGGCCACGGTCCAGATATCGAGTGCCGGATCGAGCGCCCGCGCCACACCCTCCACCAGCACCATGGATTTCTGCAGCAGCACCAGTTCGGGCCGTGTCTGCATGTTGAAGAGGTCGGTGATGACAAAGAGCTGGCCCAGCACCCGGGCCATGGAAATATCCTGCGCCGTGCGGCCATGCAGCGGTTCGCCGATGGAGCGGATGGCCAGGGCGAAGTCGTCGACCGACTGGTCCTTGGGCACATAGCCGATATCGAAATGGCGCTCGGCCACGAGGCGATAATTGCGGGTGATGAAGCCATAAAGGATATCGGCGAGGAACCGGCGCTCCCGCCGGTTGATGCGCCCCATAATGCCGAAATCCACCGCGATCACGTCGCCCGTACGCGGATCGGCAAAAAGGTTCCCCGGATGCATGTCGGCATGGAAAAAGCCGTCGCGAATGGCATGGCGCAGAAAGCTCTGCAGCACTTTTGCCGCCAGCGCCTTCCGATCCACCCCGGCTGCGTCGAGCGCTTCGTGATCGCGGATCGGAATGCCTTCCACCCAGCTGGTGGTCAGCACATTCTGCGCCACATGATCCCAGGAGACACTTGGGATGACGAAGCCGCTATCGTCCTTGATATTCTCGGCCATCTCGGAAATGGCCGCCGCTTCGAGCCGCAGGTCGAGTTCGAGCCGGGCCGACCGGTCCAGCGTTTCCACCACCTGGGTCGGTTTGAGCCTTTTGGTCGAGCGCACGAAACGCTCGGCCAAAGCCGCACCGGCATAATAACTCTCGATATCGGCCATGAAGCGCTGGCTCACGCCCGGCCGCAAGATCTTGACCGCGACGGTGCGCGGCAGGCCATTGGCCGGCTTGAGGCGGGCGCGATGCACCTGGGCGATGGAAGCCGCCGCAATGGGCGGGCTCAATTCGGTCAGCTCGGCCGCCTTACCATCCAGCGCCGCGCTCAGAATACCGGGCACCAGCGCCGGATCGAACGGGTCCATCTTGTCCTGCAGGCCCGCCAGGTCATTGGCGATCTCGGGGCCCACCACATCGGGGCGGGTGGCCAGGGTCTGGCCGAATTTGACATAGGTCGGCCCCAGCCGGTTGAGCGCCTTGTTGAGACGTTCCACATGCCCCGTCTTGCGCACGCTGGGCCGCTCGATCAACCGCCCCAGCCAGATGCCGAGCTTGAGCGGACCCGGCAGGTCCTTGGCCGAAACAATCGACAGCGCTCCCTCGCGCGCCAGCACATAGCCGGCCCGGATCAGCCGGAAATAGGCGGAGATCAGCATGCTTCACCTCTCCCTTTGGGGGAGAGGGCCAGCACAATCACATTGTGGGGCTTAATGGCATGAGGGCGGGCGAAAAAACTCATCAACGGCAGACCCACCTAAATCTTCCATCCCGAAAACAGCGCCGCCACATTGCCGGTATAGGGGGTGTGCTTGACCCGCTTGAACCCGGCCTCTGCCAGCATTCCCGAAAACATCGGCGGGCTGGGGAATTTGCGGATCGATTCCACGAGGTACTGATAGGGCTGCCCGTCCCCGGTTACCATCCTGCCCATGGGCGGGATCACCCGGTCGGAAAACGCCTTGTAGACCGCGTCAAAGCCCGGCACGTCGACCTGGGAAAATTCCAGCACCAGAATGCGCCCGCCGCGCTTGAGCACGCGATGCGCCTCGCCCAGCGCCTGTTGGATGCGCGGCACATTGCGGATGCCAAAGGCGATCGTATAGGCGTCAAAACTATTGTCGGGAAAAGGCAGCTCCTCGGCATTGGCCTCAACGAAACTGGCCTGCGCCGGAAAGCGCCAGCCCTTGGCCCGCTCGGCGCCCACGCGCAGCATATCGGCATTGATGTCGGAGACCACGACCTCGGCATAGCCCACCGAGGCATTGATGATGCGCTCGGCCACGTCCCCGGTGCCGCCCGCCATGTCGAGCACCTTATAGGGCCGCGAGCCGGTCTTGGGCGGGGCGAGATCGGCCACCATGGCATCCTTCCAGATGCGGTGAATGCCCCCGCTCATCAGGTCGTTCATCAGGTCATAGCGGTCGGCCACATCGTGAAACACCTTGTTGACCAGGCCCTGCTTGTCCTCGAGCGCCACGGTCTGCTCGCCGAAATGGGTGGTCTCGCGTGCCTTATTCATGGCATTGCTCGCTTCTCTTTTGCGTTTCGCGCGCACCATATAGAAGCACTCCGCGCTTTGCCAATTGCGCAAAGCGGCACATAGTCAAATGCGCCACGGCGCAGTGGACACGAGGTTGAGATGCCCGAACTGCCCGAGGTCGAAACCGTCCGGCGTGGACTTGAACCCTGGATCGATGGGGCCACCATCGACCGCGTCACCCTCAACCGCCCCGACTTGCGCTTTCCCTTTCCCAAGGATCTGAAGCCGGCGCTTGAGGGGCAAAAAATCACCTCGGTCGGTCGGCGCGCCAAATATCTGCTGATCGGCCTTTCCAATGGCAAGACAGTGCTCAGCCATCTGGGCATGACCGGCAGCTATCGCTTTGCCGAACACGGCATCGACAAGCCGCCGCGCTATTATGAGGTCGAGCCCACCCCCAAGCACGACCACATGGTCTGGGACATTTCCCACCCCAAGCATGGCAAGAGCCATCTCATCTATGCCGATCCGCGCCGCTTCGGCTTTGTCGATCTCTTCGACCATGTCGAGGACAGCCCCTATCTCAAGGGCCTGGGCCCCGAGCCGCTGGGCAATGATTTCAATGCCGACGAGATGGCGGCAAAATTCAAGGGCAAGAAGACCCCGATCAAGGCGGCTTTGCTCGATCAGCGCGTGGTGGCGGGCCTGGGCAATATCTATGTCGCCGAAGCCCTGCACCGCGCCCATATCCTGCCCACCGTCCTGGCCGGCTCTCTGGTCACCGTCAAGGGCAAGCCCAAGCCGGTGCTCGAAGACCTCGCCCATGCCGTGCGGCAGGTGCTGGTCGAAGCCATCGAAGTGGGCGGCTCCACCCTGCGCGACTTCCGCAATGCCGAAGGCGGCTCGGGCTATTTCCAGCACCGCTTTGCCGTCTACGACCGGGAAGGCGAGCCTTGTCCCACGCCAATGTGTACCGGCACGGTACAGCGCATCGTGCAATCGGGCCGGTCGACGTTTTTCTGTCCGGTGTGCCAGAAGAAGGTGTGAGCTGGCTTCGATCTCTCAGTCGTCCTCCCTCCCCTTGTGGGGAGGGAAGCGAGATAGGATTTAGCTTCAGCTAAATCCGTGATCGAGTAGGGTGGGGGTATGCTTCCGCATACGCGATGATCGTGGCTCTCATCACCCCCTCCCAGCCTCCCCCATCAAGGGGGAGGTGCGGGACTCGCGGGTGCGGCGCCATACGGGGTCGGCATGGCAAGCATGCATCCCCCGCTGCCCCCTGAATCCAGTTGACGCTCCCGCCCCTTTCCCCTATAGACCGCCCCACTTGGCGGCTCGACGTAAGGCCGCCGCTTTCATTTCATCCCGGACGGTGCGCTGCTGAGGCGCTTTCGGCCGGTTGGACGCCAAGAGGACCGTTATGGCCAATACGCCGTCAGCCAAAAAGGCTACCCGCAAGATCGAAGCCCGCACCGCGGTCAACAAGTCGCGCCGTTCGCGCGTCCGCACCTTCATCCGCAAGGTTGAAGAAGCCATCGTGGCCGGCGATCATGCCGTGGCCTTCGCGGCCCTCAAGGCTGCCGAGCCCGAGATCAACCGCGCAGCCACCAAGGGCATTGTTCATGCCAATCTGGCGGCCCGCAAGGTCTCCCGCCTCAATAACCGCGTCAAGGCTCTCGCCTGACCGGTTACCCCTGCGCAGCATGGCTGCTGCAGGATGCCAATGGGCTCCCTCGGGGGCCCATTTTCTTTGCCCTCCCCGCTTTCGGAATCGAGGCAAGGATTTTCCGTCTTGACGATTTCGTGTCATCCCGATGACGCAATTGCGACATCCCGGTGTTTTCACCAATCCTGCTGAAAAACTCAGCGCCATCAAGGATTTGTGAGGATCGGGCGGGTTTTTGAAATTGTCACGAAGGGCTTGGAACAGCTCCAGACTGTGGTTTAGGGAAATATAATTTTGGCGGGGACCGCCGCTTTGTGACGAGAATCTGCATTGAGTCACAGAGCCTTGCCGGGGCTGGTTTTCCGGGGGGCGGCAGGCGGAAAAGACAATGGTAGGAGTCAAGCCCCCATTTTCGGAAAAGGGGCATTGCCCCCCCAAAATCGACCCACTACTATGGCCTGGTCAGCTCGAAAACGGGGGCCATCAAGGACCTTCGCGGCGAGCGGATGGGGTCTTATTCGGGGCGTTTGTTTTGGGCTCGTTTCGGCAGGATGCCGGGGCGGTTTTTTCCGGTAATGATGTGTTGGCAAAGTGCGCAGCCCGTCCAATCCGGGCAAATTGGGTTCAGTAGAGCGCCGGTCGTTTCGGTCCGGCTTCACGTTAAAGAGTAGATAGGCAACGGTGGCGTTCCCACCGGGCAGGGTTTTGCGTCCTGGTTATCGGGCGCCCCGGCGAAGCTATGGCCAATCGGATGGCCGGCGGGAACAAGAGAAATTGCGGTTGGCGCCGTCGGTGCCCCGCCTGGATTTGTAATAGCGGCCGGACTTTGCGGACCGGCCGGTCGAACAGCGAATGGGGCAAGGATAATGATGCGACAGACCGCCGGACGGGATGATTGGGGAAATCCCGGCCTGCCCTCCACCTCCTCGACACTCAAAGGCGAAATGTCCCTCATGACCACCTCTGGCTCCGAAGCGCAGCGCGACCTCTTCAATCGGGTGCGCGCTCGCCTCAAGGCTGCCGTTGGCGAAGATGTCTTCACTTCCTGGTTCGCCCGGCTCGAGCTCGAGGAAATCGTCGACGATCTGGTGCATCTGTCCGCGCCCACGCGCTTCCTCTGCTCCTGGGTGCAGTCCAATTATTCCGACCGGATCGTGGAAGCCTTCCGCCAGGATATGGAAGAGGTGAGCCGTCTCCAGGTCACCCTGCGCGTCAATGGCCAGGCCACCAAGAAACTGGCCGCCCCCGTCGTTGAAGCCGCTCCCAGCTCCGATACGGCCGCTCCCGCCGCCGCTGCTGCCCCCCAGGCGCCCGCCACGCCGCGCCTGGTGCGCGACAATAGCGCGTCCAAGGGCGATGCCCTGGCCGGCAGCGCCATCGACCAGCGCATGACGTTCGAGACCTTCGTGCCCGGCGCGGCCAATGAAATGGCCTTTGGCGTCGCCAAGCAGATCGCCCATGCCGCGGCCAATAACAGCGTGACCTTCAACCCGGTCTATATTCATTCCACGGTCGGCCTGGGCAAATCCCACCTGCTCAACGCCATTGCCCATGCGGTGCAATCGGCCGATGCGAGCAAGAACATCGTCTATCTCACCGCCGACCATTTCATGTACCATTTCATTACCGCCGTGCAGCGCCAGTCCGCGCTCGGCTTCAAGGAATGGCTGCGCCGGGTCGATCTGCTGCTGATCGATGACATGCAATTCCTGCAGGGCAAATCGGCCACCGAATTCGGCCATACCCTGGGCACGCTCCTGACTGGCGCCAAGCAGGTCGTGGTGGCCGGCGACGCCCCCCCGCGCGATCTCGAAATGATCGACGAGCGCATCCGCTCGCGCCTCTCGGGCGGCCTTGTCGTGCCGATTACCGGCTTTGACATCGAATTGCGCCGCGCCATCGTCCAGCGCCGCGCCGACCAGGCCACCGCCCGCTACGGCATGCATTTCCCCGTTCCGGTCATCGATTATGTCTCGCGTGCCGTGGTCAGCCATGGCCGCGATCTCGACGGCGCCGTCAATCGCCTCGTCGCCGCCAACCAGCTGACCGGCGAATTGATCACCGTGCCCCTGGCCGAAAAGACCCTGGCCGACCTGATCCGCGCTCGCGACGCCAAGCGCGTCCGCATCGAGGACATTCTCAAGATCGTCAGCCGCCATTATAAAGTGCCGCGCAACGAATTGCTCTCTGCCCGCCGCAGCCGCGACGTGGTCCGCCCGCGCCAGATCGCCATGTTCCTGGCCAAGGCGCTGACCTCCCGCTCCCTGCCCGAAATCGGCCGCCGCTTTGGCGGGCGCGATCACACCACGGTCCTTCATTCGGTCCGCAAGGTGGAATCCATGATGAAGGACGATATCGAGCTCTGCCAGGAGATCGAGCTCCTCAAGCGCATGCTGGAAGAATAGGGCGCCCTGTCACAATCATGTCGGGCACGCCAACTAGCCTTGGACCTATGCGCCACGCCATCCCCCTTGCCCTGATCCTGCTATCTACCGCGCCCGTCTATGCCCAGGCGCCGGCCCCCGCGCCGCTGCCGGCATCTGCGGCCGATAGAATAGCCATCGGGGCCAGCGTGCAGCGCCAATTGACCGAGTGCTGGCTCCTGCCGCCCGGCTTTGACGGGTTCCGCGTCACCGTATCGCTGGTTTTCTTCGGCGATGGCCGCATCTATGGCGAGCCCGAGGTCAGGGTCGATGGCGGCAAATCCTCCGCCAAGCTCCAGCCCCTGGTCGAGAGCGCGGTGGCGTCCATCCGGCGCTGTGCGCCATTCGAGGGCCTTACCGGCCTGGGCGCCAAGCCAACCGAGCGCTTTGCCATCGACGCGACGTTTCAGGGCTGATCCAAACCATCGCCCACCCTCTTTGTGGAATCCCTGCGCCTTGCGGCCCCGCTGCCCTTGCTAAACCGCGCGCAACTTGTAAATGTCCAACCCCGGCTTGCCGGGGTTTTCGGTCGCTCCCAAGGGCGGCCCGCGTAGTGCCAAGGATTGATCGTCAATGAAAGTCACGCTCGAACGCAATCATCTGCTCAAGTCGCTGAGCCATGTGCATCGCGTGGTCGAGCGGCGCAACACCTATCCCATCCTCGCCAATGTGCTGTTCAAGGCCGCCGAGGACCGGGTGGAGCTGCGCGCTACCGACCTCGATATCGAGGTGACCGAGGCTGTCCCGGCCATGGTCTCCACTCCGGGCACCACCACGGTTCCCGCCCATACGCTGTATGAAATCGTCCGCAAGCTATCCGACGGCGCCGAAGTGCGCCTCGAAACCGATGGCGGCGAGAACATGGTTCTCACCTCGGGCCGCTCGCGCTTTAACCTGGCCTGCCTCAGCCCCGATAGCTTCCCCGATCTCAAGTCCGGCAGCTTCGGCCATGAATTTTCCATCGCCGCCTCCGCGCTGCGCGAATTGATCGAGCGCACGCAATTCGCCATCTCCAATGAGGAGACGCGCTATTATCTGAACGGCATCTATTTCCACGCCGTCGAAAACTCCGCCTCCGGCACCCTGCTGCGCGCCGTCGCCACCGACGGTCACCGCATGGCCCGCGCTGAAATCGAAGCGCCCACCGGCGCCAAGGGCATGCCCGGCATTATCGTGCCGAAAAAGACCGTCGGCGAAGTGCAAAAACTGCTCGATGGCGCCGAGGGCGAGGTCAAGGTCGAAGTCTCCGACACCAAGATCCGCTTCACCGTCGGTCCCGTCGTGCTGCTATCCAAGCTCATCGAAGGCACCTTCCCCGATTACGATCGGGTGACGCCCAAGAACAACGACAAGCAGATGAATGTCGATCGGGCCAGCTTCGCTACGGCCGTCGACCGCGTCTCGACCATTGCCTCCGATCGCGGCGGCAAGGCCGTCAAGCTCCAGGCCAAGGATGGCCTGCTCGAACTCTCGGTCACCAATCCCGACCACGGCACCGCCAGCGAAGAACTCGCCGTCGAATTCGACACCGACGGCTTCGAAATCGGTTTCAACGCGCGCTATCTGCTCGACATAATCGGGCAGATCCGCAGCGAAAGCGCCATCTTCATGTTCAACGACGCCGGCTCCCCCACGCTGGTCAAGGACGAAGGCGAGACCAAGGCGCTCTACGTCCTGATGCCGATGCGGGTTTAGGCCCCTGTCCAAGGACCAGGCGGCTCCATCGTCTCCCTCCCCCTTGAGGGGAGGGATTAAGGGTGGGGGTGCTGCGCTATCACTCTCATCGATGTTGCGGATGGCGCAGCACCCCCACCTCCATCTCCTCCCCTCAAGGGGGAGGAGGGCCGCATCCAGCTTGCGGGACCATCCATGACCCGCCACCTCTCCCGCCTCCGCCTCACCGCCTTCCGCAATTACACCGCGGCGGCGCTTGACCTTGATGATCGCCATCTCGTCCTCACCGGCCCCAATGGCGCCGGCAAGACCAATCTGCTCGAAGCGGTGAGCCTGCTCTCGCCCGGCCGTGGCCTGCGCCGCGCCAGTTTCGATACGGTCCAGGCCCAGGGCAGTGATATCGGCTGGGCGGTCGCGGCCACCGTCGAGACCGATGACGGCCCCGCCGATATCGGCACCGGCGCCGGCCCCGATGGCGGCCGCCGCGTGCGCATCAATGGCGCCAATGCCCGCTCCATCGAAGCGATGAGCGATTACCTGCGCGTGCTCTGGCTCACCCCGGCCATGGATGGCCTGTTTTCCGGCCCCGCCAGCGACCGGCGCCGGTTTTTGGATCGGCTGGTGACCACCCTCATCCCCAGCCATTCCTCGTCCGTTTCCGACTATGACAAGGCCATGCGCCAGCGCAATCGCCTGCTCGAAGAGGGCGGCGATATCCGATGGCTCTCGGCCGTCGAAATCCAGCTGGCGGAACTCGGTGCCTCCATCCACCTGGCCCGCACCGACAGCCTCACCCACCTGCAAGCGCTGATCGAGCAAAGCCTTGATGACGAAAGCTTTCCTTCTGCCCATCTGGCGCTGACCCCGCTCTTTGACAACCAGAGCGAGCCCACTTCCTCGGCCGCGCTCGAAACTGCCTTGATCGAGACCTGGCAGGCCTCGCGCGCCCTTGATCGCGCCGCCGGACGCACCATATCTGGACCACACCGTGTCGATCTCGAAGTGACCTATGCCCAAAAAGGCATGCCGGCCGCCTTGGGCTCGACCGGCGAGCAAAAGGCATTGCTGATCGGGCTGATCCTGGCCCATGCCAGATTGGTCAAATTGCGCACCGCGATCACGCCCTTCCTGCTGCTCGACGAAATCGCCGCCCATCTCGATCCCGACCGCCGCCGGGCCCTGTTTTCGGCCCTCGATGGGCTGGGAACGCAATGCTTCCTCACCGGCACCGACAAGCTGCTCTTCGAGGCCCTGGGCGAGAGGGCCCAGACGATTACGGTGCGGGACGGGCGGTTGTATAAGGATTGAACGGCACCACCGATGCTCACACCAACACGGTGTCATTCCCGCGAAAGCGGGAACCTCCGTTACCCAATCCAGGTACAGAAAACAGAGGTTCCCGCTTTCGCGGGAATGACCCTGGGATGGGGCACCCCCATCGGTGCGATGTCCCCCGGCAAAAGCCCCTAAAAAGGCCATTTTGCTTGGGGATAGACCCCCGTTCCGATAGAACAAATTCACTCTGAAACCTGCCTGATTCGGACCCCATGACCGATAGCGAAAACCCCATCCCAGCCGAGTACGGCGCCGACAGCATCAAAGTCCTCAAGGGGCTCGACGCGGTGCGCAAGCGCCCCGGCATGTATATCGGCGATACCGACGACGGATCGGGTCTGCACCACATGGTCTATGAGGTGGTCGACAATGCCATCGACGAGGCCCTGGCTGGCCATGCCGATCTCGTCACCGTGACCCTTAATGCCGATGGCTCGGTCACCGTCACCGATAATGGCCGCGGCATTCCCACCGGCATCCACAAGGAAGAGGGCGTCTCGGCTGCCGAGGTCATCATGACCCAGCTCCATGCCGGCGGTAAGTTCGACCAGAACTCCTATAAGGTCTCCGGGGGCCTGCATGGCGTGGGCGTTTCGGTGGTCAACGCCCTCTCGGTCTGGCTCCGGCTCAAGATCCGCTCAGGCGGCCAGATCCATGAGATGAGCTTCACCCATGGCGATGCCGATGCCCCGCTCAAGGTTACCGGCACCTATGAAGGCCGCACCGGCACCGAGGTCAGCTTCATGCCCTCGTCCGACACCTTCACCATGATCGAGTTCGATTTCAAGACGCTCGAACACCGGTTGCGCGAGCTGGCCTTCCTCAATTCGGGCGTGCATATCCTGCTCGCCGATCGCCGCCACCCCGAGCCGGTCGATATCGACCTGTTCTATGAGGGGGGGCTGGAAGCCTTCGTCAATTACCTCGACAAGTCCAAGGCCGCGGTCATCGATCGTCCGATCACCATGATCAGCGAAAAGGACGGCATCACCGTCGAAGTGGCGCTGCAATGGAACGACAGCTACCACGAAAACGTGCTCTGCTTCACCAATAACATCCCCCAGCGCGATGGCGGCACCCACCTTGCCGGCCTGCGCGGCGCGCTGACGCGCCAGGTGGTCGGCTATGCCGAAAGCTCGGGCATTTCCAAGCGTGAGAAGGTCTCGGTCACCGGCGACGACACGCGCGAGGGGCTGACCTGCGTGCTTTCGGTCAAAGTGCCCGATCCAAAGTTCTCCTCGCAGACCAAGGACAAGCTGGTCTCCTCCGAAGTGCGCCCCGTCGTCGAAAACATCGTCAACGAAAAGCTGGGCCAGTGGTTCGAGGAACATCCCAACGAGGCCAAGATCATTGTCGGCAAGGTGGCCGAAGCCGCCGCTGCCCGCGAAGCGGCCCGCAAGGCGCGCGAACTTACTCGCCGCAAGGGCGCGCTGGAAATCTCCTCGCTGCCCGGCAAGCTTGCCGATTGCCAGGAGCGCGATCCCGCCAAGTCCGAAATCTTCATCGTCGAGGGCGACTCGGCCGGTGGCTCGGCCAAGCAGGGCCGCGACCGCTCCAATCAGGCCGTGCTGCCGCTGCGCGGCAAAATCCTCAATGTGGAACGCGCCCGTTTCGACCGCATGATCTCCTCCGACCAGGTCGGCACGCTGATCACCGCGCTCGGCACCGGCATTGGCCGCGAAGAGTTCAATGCCGACAAGCTGCGCTACCACAAGATCATCATCATGACCGACGCCGACGTGGACGGCGCCCATATCCGCACCCTGCTCCTGACCTTCTTCTACCGGCAGACGCCCGAACTGCTGGAGCGTGGCCATATCTACATCGCCCAGCCCCCGCTCTACAAAGCCACCCGTGGCCGTTCCGAGCAATATCTCAAGGATGAGGACGCGCTGACCGATTACCTGATCGATGCGGGTCTTGAAGAAGCGGTCTTCACCACGCGCGACGGCCACCAGCATGGCGGCCCCGATTTGCGGGCGATTCTGCAGCAGGCGCGCGGCATTGTCGGGGCAATCGACAATCTCAATACGCGCTACAACCGGAACCTGGTTGAACAGGCCGCCATTGTTGGGGGGCTTGATCCCGACGGCCTGGCCAATGCCGAAAAGATGGCCGAGGTGCTCAAGCGCGTGGGCAATCGTCTCGACCGCATTTCCGACGAATGGGAACAGGGCTGGACCGGCGAAGTCACCGATGCCGATGAACTCGCCTTCTCGCGCACCGTGCGCGGCGTGGCCGAACGTCACCTGCTCGACAAGGCCCTGCTGATCAGCGCCGATGCGCGCAAGCTCCGTCAGCTCGCCGATCGTCTCGACGAAATCTATGGCGGCGTGCCGACCCTGGTCCGCAAGGGCGAGACCATTCCCATCTATGGTCCGGCGAGCCTGTTCAAGGCCGTCACCGATGCCGGCCGCAAGGGCGTCTCGCTGCAGCGCTACAAGGGCCTGGGCGAAATGAACGCTTCCCAGCTCTGGGAAACCACGCTCGACCCCAATGCCCGCACCCTGCTCAAGGTCGAGATCGACGAAACCACCGAAGCCGACGCGATCTTCACCGCGCTGATGGGGGACCTGGTCGAACCCCGTCGCGATTTCATCCAGGACAATGCCCTGAGCGTCAGCAATCTGGACGTCTAGGCGCAATGGCTCCACTCGTTCTGATCTTCGGAACCTCGCATGTGGGTAAGTCCACCCTGGCCGCCCGCCTGGGCGAACAGCTTGCCTGGCCGGTCTATTCAACCGACAAGATGGGGCGCCATCCCGGCCGCCCCTGGCCGGAGGTGCGCGAGCCGGTCGCCGAGCATTACCGGCGCCTGTCCGACGAGACCATCTATTGGTTCCTCCTGACCCATCAGGAAAACATCTGGCCCCATATCAGCCGGCAGATTGCCGAGGCCGGCGCCCAGGACGTCGGCAGCGTCTTTGAGGGATCGGCCCTTCGTCCCGAATTCCTCGTGACACTGGAAAGCCCTAATACCCACCCCATCGGCCTTTACGCCGAGGATGGATTTCTCCGCGACCGGATCTTGCAGCAAAGCGGCTATGCCGGGCGCGATGCCGTCCAAAGGCAATTGATCGACAAATTCATCACCCGCTCCCTGCGGCAGAACGCCGATTTCCGTGAGACCGCCACCAGGCTCGGCCTGCCCTTGGTCGATGCGGCGGACAATGTCGCATTGGCGGAATTCACCGACAGAATGCTTGTTGCGCTGGGGTGACGGGCAACGTGCCCACCACAACGTGATCGCCCCCCTTGTGGCGCGTCCGCAACAGCGCGCCACATCCCGCAAAACCCCACATAAACCGGCCACAATTTCCCCTGAGAACCGCAAGCTGTGGCCGCGCCAGGACGCGCCCTCGGGCCATCGGCCGGGGATGACGCACCGGTGGACGGCTTGGTCGGCCTTTACGCTTTGCTAACCTCTTTGTTTGCCATGATGGCAGATGAGAGTAGAAGGCAAGGCCCAGGCACTTTCTATTTCGGGTTCGATTGATGGATTTTCGCATTTCCGCCGATGATCGCGTTGGCGCCCAGCCCAAGGGCCGGCCGGCCGCGGCCAGCCGTGCCAAGGGCGGCTCCCGCGTCGAACCCTCCATGGGCAAGGCGGTCGGCGTCTTTGTCGATGACGAACGCTCCGGCGGCGCGTCCCCCAATCCCAAGGGCAAGCCCCCTAAGCCGCCGCGCCGCGGCAAGGCCACGACCGCCCGCGAAAAGAAGCCAAAAAAACGCCGCTCGCGTACCGGCGGCTTTCTCATGGGCATTTTCTACTGGGGCTTTGTCTTTGCCCTCTGGGCCGGCATCGCCGTTATCGGCGTCGTGGTCTATTACGGGGCCCAATTGCCCTCGTCCAATACCTGGGCCATTCCCGATCGCCCGCCCAATATCCGCATTCTCGCCGCTGACGGGAGCCTGATTTCCAATCGCGGCCAGACCGGGGGCGAAGCGATCACCTATCGCGAATTGCCCTATTATGTGCCCGCGGCGATCATCGCCAGCGAAGACCGCCGTTTCATGAGCCATTTCGGCGTCGACCCTATTGGCCTGCTCGCCGTGGCGGCCGAAAGCGTGCGGGCGCGCGGGGTCACCCGTGGCGCCTCCACCATCACCCAGCAGGTGGCGAAAAACCTCTTCCTCACCCCCGACCAGACCCTGGGCCGCAAGGTGCAGGAAGCCATTCTGGCGGTGTGGCTCGAACAGAACTACACCAAGGAAGAAATCCTCGAACTCTATATGAACCGCGTCTATTTCGGCGCCGGCGCCACCGGCATCGAGGCGGCCGCGCAGACCTATTTCGGCGTTTCCGCGCGCAATCTCTCGCTCGGCCAGGCCGCCATGCTGGCCGGCATTCTGCCCGCGCCCTCGGCCTATAATCCGAAATCCAATCCGGAACGTGCCAAGGAACGCCAGCGCCTGACGCTCAATTCCATGGCTGAGGAAGGCTATATCACCCGCGAGGAAGCCTCCGCCGCCCAGATCGACCCCAATCAATCCGTGCGCACCCGTGTCGCGGGTTCCGAATCCTATGTCGCCGACTGGGTCGAAAGCCTGATGACCGCCTATATCGGCGAGATCGACAGCGACGTCGTGGTGCAGACCACCATCGACTGGAAAATGCAGAAGGACGCCGAGTTCATCGTCAAGGAATTGGTGGCCTCCGAAGGTCCCAAGCGCGGCTTCAACCAGGGCGCCCTCGTCGCCATGGATGTCGATGGCACGGTGCGCGCCATGGTGGGCGGCGTCGATTACCAGGCCAGCCAATATAACCGCGCGGTCACGGCCAAGCGTCAGCCGGGCTCGACCTTCAAGCCCTTCGTTTATCTGGCCGCCATGGAAAAGGGCTATACGCCCGAGACCCTGGCCGAAGACGCCCAGTTCGAATATCAGGGCTGGAGTCCGCGCAATGCCTCGGGCAAATATGCCGGCACGGTGACCCTGCGCCAGGGCCTGGCCTATTCGCTCAATACCATTGCCGCGCGGCTGGCCATCGACGTCACGCCCCAGGCCGTGGTCGATGTGGCCACCCGCATGGGCATTTCCAGCCAGTTGACGCCGGTGCCCTCCATTGCGCTGGGCACCCAGGAAGTGAACCTGCTCGAACTGACCGGCGCCTACGCCCCCTTCGCCAATGGCGGCATGGGTGTCATCCCCAATGTCATCACCAAGATCGAGACGAAGGACGGCAAGCCGCTTTACGAGGCGTCCGATGCCGGCCCCGGCCGCGTCATCGCCCCCAATGTGCTCGACGAGATGAACGACATGCTGGAAACCGCCGTCGAGGTGGGCACCGGCAAGGGCGCCAATCTCAATGGCTGGCAGTTCGGCGGCAAGACCGGCACCTCCCAGAATGCCCGCGACGCGCTCTTTGTCGGCTATACCGCCGCCATGGTGACCGGCGTCTGGCTGGGTAATGACAATGACACCCGCACCACGCTTTCGGGCGGCAATGTGCCGGCGGTCATCTGGTCCGAATTCATGACCAAGGCCCATGCCGGCAAGCAGATCGCCCAGATTCCGCACGGCTCTTACGAAGGCCAGAGCGTGGCCCAGCCGGTTATCGATCCGGCCACCGGCCAGCAGGTCATCGACCCGGCGACGGGCCAGCCCATGGTCCAGCATGTCGATGCCCAGACCGGCCAGCCGGTCGCCGCGCCCTCCAACCAGCCGATCCAGACCGGCCAGATGGTCGACCCCATGACCGGCCTGCCCGTGGGCCAGCAGGTCACCTATGACGCCAATGGCCAGGCCATCGATCCGGCCACCGGCATGCCCATCCAGCAGGGCGGGGGTTTCCAGCAAGGTCCTGCGGCCGATGTCGGCAGCACCGCGCCCATCGATCCCGATACGGGCCTGCCCATGGTTCTGATTGTCGATCCCTCTACCGGCCAGCAGGTCTGGGTGCCCTCGGCACCCGCCAGCCAGCAACAGCCGCAGGGCCAGTTCGCCCCGCCCCAGCCGGTCGGCGATCAGGTGATCTACCAGGAGCCCGAACAGCCGCAGCAACGCACGCTGATGGACCTGATCTTCGGCAACTAGGGTGCTGCGCCGAGCCCGCGACTAACCTTGCGCGCCCTCCACCACCGGGTCATTCCCGCGAAAGCGGGAATCCATTCTTGCTGCTCCTGAGGCGCGAGAAGAATGATGTCGTGGTTGAGGGGAAACGTCATCCTATCCCATCCACAACCGCCTTCCTCGGGCTCGACCCGAGGACCATTCGCCGCTTGTGCCGCGTTGAGAGCGGCCCTCGGGTCGAGCCCGAGGGAAGCGATTGTGGGGTGGGGAGAACTGCGATCCCTTGGGACACATCACCCACCGGGTCATTCCCGCGAAAGCGGGAACCTCCGTTTGCTTTTTCTGCATCCAAAACAGAGGTTCCCGCTTTCGCGGAAATGACACCGTGGTTGTTAGAACACGTGGCATTACATTCAGGGTGCGTCTAGGTGAGCTGGGCCGCAATGGCGGCCTTGTCGATCACCGACCACACGGCTGCGATCCGCTCGCCGGTAAACTGGTAAAAGACATTCTCGCTGAACGAGACGCGCCTGCCATTGACCGCAAGATCGAAAAGCATGCCCTTGGGCGTGCAGTTGAATTGCAGCCGGCTCGCGATCCGCGGCGGCTCGGACACCAGCAGCTCGATATGGAAATGAAGATCGGGAATCGCCCGAAAATCCTCCTCCAGCATGCTGCGATATCCCGATAGCCCGATCCGCTCGCCATTGTAGTGAACGTCCTCGGCAACGAACTGCCCCAGTCGCGGCCAATCCTGACTGTTGAGACAGGCAATATAGCCCCGGTAGATATCGGCGAGGACGGTATTGGTCATGAAGGCACCATGCTAATTCGGTCGCCGGGCCATGCTGAACCCGCCCGGCTCGCGGCTCAACAAAAAACGGGACCGCCTTATGCGATCCCGTTTGTCCTATTGCAGCACCACGATCGGCGAGCCCGACGGCACCCGCTCATAGAGATCCACAATATCCTGGAACAATAGCCGCACGCAGCCGCTCGATACCGCCTGGCCGATGGACAGCACATCCATATTGCCATGGATGCGATAGAGCGTGTCCTTGTTGCCCTGGTGGATATAGAGCGCGCGTGGGCCCAGCGCATTCTCCAGCCCGGGCGGCTGGCCGTGGCGGTAGATTTCCAGTTCCGGCTGGCGCACGATCATTTCGGCAGGCGGGGTCCAGACCGGCCATTTGCGCTTATAGGCCATGTGGGCACGGCCCTCCCAGGCAAAGCCGGCCCGGCCAATGCCCACGCCATAGCGCATGGCGCGGCCATCCTTCATCGTCCAATAGAGGAAGCGATTGGCCGTATCGACGATGATCGTGCCCGGCGCTTCGCCGGTTTCATTGGCCACTTCCTGCCGCCGGTAGATGGGATTGAGCAGCTCGATCCGCGCCGCCGGAATGGGGAATTCTTCGTCGGGCAGGGGGCCATACATGGCCAGCACTTCGGGGGTGACCTCATAGACCGGCGGGCCGGCCGGAACGGTTGGGCGGGGCGTCGGTGTCGTCGTGGTGCAGCCCGCCAGGGCCAGCGCGGCAAGGCTCGCGCCACCCGCCAGCAGGCTCCGCCGCGTCAGCGACGGGGTGAGAACAAGATCAGTCATGGGAAAATATCTTTCGCGCGGTCAGCATGCTGGCCGCTGGGAGAAGGGTCAGCTTTTCGCGAGCGAAAAGCGGGGGTGAAGGGCGCGCCGGGCGCCAGCCGTGGGACTAGTCCCTAGCCCGCTATGGGCGGCTTGAACCGTTCCAGGATCAGCCGGGAGACGCCGAACCGACCGGTCATGGCGGTGTGGTCTTCCTTCACCGCATCGAACCGGATATCGCAGGGCTCGGCAACAATGCCCGGATGCCCGTTGCAGGGCAGGACAATGCCGGTTTTCTTCTTGCCGCAGGCCTTGAAGGAAACCACCGGATCGCTGTCAGTGCTGGGGGCAAGGCAGAAATCCTCGCCGCCATCGGCAGTGATCGTGGCCGGCACAGTGCTGGAATAGGCCATGGCATAGCTATTCGCCCCGCCCCAGACCGAGGCGAGCACAAAAAGCGCGGCAATGAGCGGCATCAGGCGCTGCATGGGATTTCTATAGGGGGAGCGGTGCGGGTGATCCACCCCGCCACGCCGAAGGTCACGCAGGTGTGACCTTTTTGGCGCGGAGTGGGCCAGGAAACATCGTGCTCTTGGCCTCCCTCCCCCTTGAGGGGAGGGTCGGGGAGGGGGGCGTTGTGGCTCCTGCGCAAGAGCCGCCTGACCCCCACCCTCAATGCCTCCCCTCAAGGGGGAGGGAGGCGCAGGAACCGATGTCTTTTGCAGCCAGCCAACCAGTAGACCTCATGGTGAGCCGTGCCTACCCCCATAAGCCATCAACTGCCGCCCATGCGCCTTGAGCCAGGCCCGGCCCCGCTCCATGTCCGGCAGGGTGCGCTTGACCGTGGCCCAGAAGGCCGCCGAATGGTTCATCTCCACCAGATGGGCCACTTCATGGGCCGCCACGTAATCGAGCACGAAGGGCGGCGCCAGGATCAGCCGCCAATTGTAATTGATATTGCCTGATGATGAGCACGAGCCCCAGCGGCTCTTCTGCTCGCGCAGCTTGACCGCCTTGACCACCACGCCCAGCCGCCCGGCATGCACCGCGCTTTGCCGGATCAGATCGGCCTCGGCCTCGCTTTTGAGCCAATCGGTCAGCCGCCGCGCCTGATGGGCCGCTTCCCCCGGCACCAGCAGTGCCGGCGCGCCATCCACCTCCGCCAGCTCCACCCGCCCGCGCAACTTGCCGGTGGCAATGATCCGGTGTTCCACCCCACGCAACGTCACCATTCCGCCATCGGCAAAGGGCGCCGCCTCGGGCGCGCGTTTCAGCCGCGCCGCCAGCCAATTGTGCTGCCGGTGCAAAAAGGCCTCGGCCTCGGCCCATTTGCCATGCGGCGGCAGGGTCAGCACCGGCCCCCCGCTATGGGGAATGGACAGCCGATAGCTGCGCGCCCGCGCATGCACGCGCACGGTGACGGTCACATCCCGCCCGTCGATCCCGATCAGCGTCGAGGCCGGAATTTTCGGCTTTGCCTTGAAAAAGAGGTTCATGGACATCCGGGGAATCAGCTTTCCCATATTAGCGTGAAATTGCCTTACCCACCGGGTCATTCCGGCGCAGGCCGGAATCCATGCTGTGCTCTCTCCCCACACTGGGTGATGTTGATAGCCTTCAGCATGGATCCCGGCCTCTCCGCCGGGATGACATCGCGAGGAGGAGAGCAACAAAAAAGCGCCCCTTGCGGGGCGCCAGTAGCCATCGTTGGGAACGACTGGCCTCAGGAGGGAGCTCTGGGCTGGGGATCAGCCGTTGTTGTTATTGCCCCAGCCGTTATTCTCGTCATTCTTGTCGCCGTAACCCTGGCGGGAACCGCGACGCTCATTCATGAAACGGTCGAATTCTTCGCGGTCCTTGGCCTTGTTGAGGTTGGCCATATATTCGTGGAAGGCTTCGATCTCGGCGTCGAGCCGGGCGCGCTCTTCTTCAAGACGGCGGAGCTGCTCGGCGCGGTAGTCGTCGAACGCCGCATTGCCGCTCGAGGTCGAGGCATAGCGGTGGCCGCGGAACTGGCTCTTGTTGGACGAGCACCAGCTGCGCCCCTTGTTCCAATAGGCCTGCGCCTTTTCCGGCGAGCCGCCGAACTTTTCGCCCCAGATGATATAGGCGAGCATGGCCAGGCCTACCGGCCAGAAAAAGACGAACCCCAAGACCATCAAGGCGATGGTCAGCGGGGATAGTTGAGGTTTGATGATTGCTGTGTTCATTTCGGTTGCATTCTCCCAGTCACGATGTGCTTTACGTGGCCCCAACTGGGGTAGGATCAAGCATGTGCCCGCAGATTTTTGGCCTTGAAATGCAAATTGTGATCACCATGCCGCCCCGGTTTTTCCTGTCCGAAAGGGCAAAAAAATGAGTTTGACCCAGGCCGATGGCCTGCCTTTGCCCTCCAGCTGGCGCCCCTTGCGCCAGCAGAGCCTGGTGCTGGTGCGCTGGCTGGCCGTCATCGGGCAGACCATTGGCGTGCTCTTTGTCGATTTCGGCCTGGGCTTTCCCCTGCCGCTGCTGGCCTGCCTGCTGCTGATCGGCGCCTCGGTGGCGCTCAATATCTGGCTGGTCGTTCGCTTCGGGGCCGCCCACCGGCCCTCCTCGCTCTTTGCCTCTGGCCAGATCGCTTTCGATCTCTGCCAATTGGGGGGCCTGCTGGCACTGACCGGGGGATTGCACAATCCCTTTTCGCTGCTGCTGCTGGCGCCCGTCTCGGTTTCGGCCACCTCGCTTCCCCAGCGCGCCAGCACGCTCATTGCCGTGCTGGCCGCGCTGATCGCCTCGATCCTGGCCGTCTGGCACCTGCCTCTGCCCTGGACGCCGGGCGAGGAGCTGGTGTTCAACCGCATCTATGTCATCGGCATCTGGGTCTCGATCGTCTGCGGCGTGGTCTTCATCTCCGCCTATACCAGCCGCGTCGCCCACGACGCCCGCCAGATCGCCGATGCCCTGGCGGCAACCGAGCTGGCCCTGTCGCACAAGGAGCAGCTCTCCGCGCTTGATGGCCTGGCCGCCGCCGCCGCCCACGAATTGGGCACGCCCCTTTCCACCATTGCCCTGGCTGCCAAGGAAATGCGGGCCGATGCCATTCCCGGCAGCGACCTGGCCGGCGATGTCGAGCTGATCATCGAACAGGCCGCCCGCTGCCGCGCCATCCTCGCCAAGCTGCGCAATCTGGGCAATGAGGCCGGCGACCCCTTCGCCGCCGTGCCCCTTACTGATCTCCTGGCCGAAGTCGCCCGTCCGCATGAAACCCGCGGCAAAGCCATCCTGTTCGACGCTGCCGACACGTCCGGCCCCGCCCCGGTCTTCACCCGCAGCGTGGGCCTGCTCTATGGCCTGGGGAACCTGATCGAAAACGCCTCCGATTTCGCCCGTAGCACCGTGCGCATCGAGGCGGCATGGGACAGCACCGCCGTTTCGGTCGCCATCACCGATGACGGCCCCGGCTTTGCCCCCGAGCTGATCGCCCGGCTGGGCGAACCCTATCTCACCAGCCGCCCCCGCGACGCTCAGGGCGCCGACGCCCACAAGCCCGGGGGCCTGGGCCTCGGCATCTTCATCGCCAAGACCCTGCTCGAACGCAGCGGCGCCCGGCTGGCGTTTCAGAACATCGCCCCCAATGGGCATGCCCAGGTCCGCATCGTCTGGCCGCGGGGCGCGGTGGAATAGGGCTTAGCTGGCACGACATAACCCAAACCACCGCGCTTCCCTCGGGCTTGACCCGAGGGCCACTCCCAGCGCGGCACAAGCGGCGAATGGTCCTCGGGTCAAGCCGAGGAAGGCGCCGGTGGGAGGAGGGGGCGGTACCATCCAGCGGCCATCCCCGCCCCAAATCGCCGCACCCCCCTGCCATATTTTGACCTTTTCCCACGGAACGCCTATGTCATTGCCATGAGCACGATCGAAGACCTTCTGGCCACCGACCCCAGCCTGCTGCTCGTCGATGACGATGTGGCTTTCCTGCAGCGCCTCGAACGCGCCATGGCGCGCCGGGGCTTTGATGTGCGCAGCGCATCCACCGTCGCCGATGGCCTTTCGGCCGTCGCAGCCAAGCCCCCCGCCTATGCCGTTGTCGATCTGCGGCTGGAAGACGGCAATGGCCTCGAAGTGGTCTCCGCGCTCCATCAGGCCCGCCCCGAAGCGCGCGCCGTGGTGCTGACCGGCTATGGCAATATCGCCACCGCCGTCACCGCGGTCAAACTGGGCGCCATCGATTATCTGAGCAAGCCTGCCGACGCCGACGACGTCATCAATGCCCTGCTCGCCACCGGCGAAGACAAGCCCGAGCCGCCGGAAAATCCCATGTCGGCCGACCGCGTCCGTTGGGAACATATCCAGCGCGTCTATGAGCTCTGCGACCGCAATGTCTCGGAAACCGCCCGCCGCCTCAACATGCACCGCCGCACCCTGCAGCGCATCCTGGCCAAGCGCGCGCCGAAATAGGGATACCCCCTCCTAACCTCCCCCTGACAGGGGGAGGAATCTCTCCACTCTTTGACCTAGACCGAGTCCCAATCACCGGACGGTCCCTCCCCCTGTCAGGGGGAGGCTAGGAGGGGGTATCCCCTTCAAACACAAACAAACTTCCGCCGTCATCAAATCGCGTTACTCTGTGCTCCAAATAGCCATGAAGGCGAGGAGTTCCCGATGACCGTAACCCTGCATTTCCACGGTGCCTCCGGCACGGTGACCGGCTCCTGCTACCGGGTGGTGCATCCGGGCGGCCAGTTCCTGGTCGATTGCGGCCTGTTTCAGGGCAATAAATCGGTGCGCGACCTCAATCTCAAGCCCACCCCCTTCGATCCCCGCGCGATCGATTTCCTGCTCCTGACCCACGCCCATATCGATCACGCCGGCCTCTTGCCAAAACTCTATCGCGAAGGCTGGCGCGGCCCCATGTGGATGACCGAGCCCACCGCGGGCCTGCTCGAATATCTCCTGCCCGACAGCGCCGGCATCCAGGAAAGCGAAGCCGAGCGCGAAACCAAGAAGCGCGGCCGCCGCGGCGACGAACCTGCCGCCCCGCTCTACACCATGGAAGATGCCGAGGAGGCCCTGCGCCACCGCCAGACCTGCACTTATGGCGAATGGATCACACCCGGCCCCGGCGTGCGCGCCCGCTATTGGAATGCCGGCCATATCATCGGCTCGGCCTCCATCGAAGTGGAAGTGGCCAATGGCGATGGCAAGCCGGTGCGCCTCATGTTCTCCGGCGATATCGGCCCGGACGAAAAGGTCTTCTACAACGAGCCCGAAGGCCCCGCCGGCTTCGATTACATTCTATGTGAATCCACCTATGGCGGCCGCGAACGGGTGGATTACACCCTCGCCCAGCGCCGCGCCGCGCTCAAGGAAGAGATCAACACCGCCATGGCGCGGGGCGGCAATCTCGTCATCCCCGCCTTTGCCGTCGAGCGCAGCCAGGAGCTGCTGCACGATATCGGCTATCTCATCAAGACCGGCGAGATCGATCCGCGCCTGGTGTTTCTCGATTCCCCGCTCGCCAGCAAGGTCACCGGCGTCTATCGTAAATATGCGAAAATGTTCGACGATGTCGAACTGGGCGCCGACGAGCTGTTCAACGATCCCCGCTTCCGCATCATCGAGGCGGTGGAGGATAGTAAAGCCATCAACACCATTCGCGGCGGCGCCATCATCATGTCGGCCTCCGGCATGGCCGATGCCGGCCGCATCAAGCATCACCTGCGCAACAATCTGATCCGCGCCAATGCCACCGTGCTCTTCGTGGGCTATCAGGCCCCCGGCACGCTGGGCCAGATCATCCTCTCCGGCGCCAAGGAAGTGCGCATTCACGGCACGCTGGTTCCGGTGCGCGCCACCATCCGCTCCATGGGCAATTACTCGGCCCATGCCGATCATTCCGAGCTGATGGCCTGGATCAAGGAACGCCTGCCCGCCCATGGCGCCATCTTTCTGACCCATGGCGAGGATGAGGAGCGCACCGCCCTGCGTGCCGCGCTCATGGCCACGGGCCTCTCCGGCGACCAGATCATCCTGCCCCAGCTCGACGATTATTTCGAACTGACCGCCGCTGGTATTGCGGCCAAGGCCCGTCCGGCAACGCCCCGCATCGATCCCGCGCAATTGCCATCGGACTGGCACAATGCCTTTTCCGACTTCACCATCCGCCTCAGCCAGACTTTGCAAACCGGCAGCGACGCGGAAAAGCTCGCCATCATGCGCGCCCTCCAGGCGCAGCTCTCAAGCCTGGGCGCCGCACCCTCGCCCGGGCATGTACCCAGCCCGATCACCCCGGTCGAAACGCAGGGATATGACGAATAGGGCTTAACCCCAACCACGGTGTCATCCCGGCGCAGGCCGGGATCCATGCTGAAGGCCATCCCGGAGCTGGATGTGCGTGGTGAACCACGGACATGGATTCCGGCCTGCGCCGGAATGACACCGTGATTGATGAGGTATTGTGCTCCCCCACCCACCGCCGCTTCCCTCGGGCTTGACCCGAGGGCCGCTCTCAACGCGGCGCGAGCGGCGAGTGGTCCTCGGGTCAAGCCCGAGGAAGGCGATTGTGGTGTTTGGAAATGATGCGAAATTGGGTGGATGCTAGTCCCAAGTGGACACCCACCCTCTCCGCTCAAGGAGGAGGAGAGCAAAGCCTACCCCCGCGACTGATACACATAGCCCCGCGCCGAAGCCGGCACTTCCATCTCCAGCCATTCCCGGAACAGCCGTGTCTTGCGCGGTTCCCGCCGCCCCTTGGCAATGGCCAGCCAATAGCCATGCGCTCCGCTGACCGGCAGCTCGAATGGCCGCACCAGCCTCCCGTCGCTCACCGCATCGGCGCTCATCATATCCACCGCCATCAAGACACCCTGTTCGGAAATCGCCGCATCGAACGCCAGCGACGGATCGGAATAGGTCGGCCCTACCAGAAGGGCATCGCGCTCCAGCCCCGCCGCGTCCAGCCACAGGTCCCAGCTCAGCATGGTGGTCTGGTCGACGATCATTGGCACATGCACCAGATCGTCCGGCGTCCGCAGCTGCCGCGCCACATTGGGCGCGCAGACCGGCTGAAAGGCCTGCCCGCCGATCAGCGTCGTGGTCACCCCCGGCCACTTGCCCAGCCCGAAGCGGATGCCGCAATCCATGTCGGGACGGCTGAGATCGATCATCTGCGCCGTCACCGTCAGCCGCACCTCGATATCGGGATGCAGCAGTGTGAATTTATTGATCCGCCAGATCAGCCAGCGGCTGGCAAAGACGCTGCCCACCGTCAGGTTCAAGACGCCTTCGTCGCTCCCCTTGAGCGTCGTCAGCCCATCCTGTAGCGCGGCAAACCCCGCCGTCAGTTGCGGCAGCGCCTGTTTCAGCGCCGGCAGCGGCACGAGGCCCATTGGCGTGCGCTCGAACAATTCCATGCCCAGCCGCTCTTCGGCCCGCCGCAAATGCTGGCTGACCGCGCCCATGGTCACGCCCAGTTCCTCGGCGGCGGGTGCGAGCGAGCCCCGCCGTGCCACGATCTCGATGGCCCGCAAGGCATTGAGAGGAATGGAAAACAGCGAACTCATATAGATTTTCTATACCTCCGCCCAGCTCTTGTCCATTGCCGGGCCCCGGCAGAAGGCGCATTGAAGAGGTATCAAATAGATACCGACCCGAAAGGAGGTCACAAAATGTCAAACCTGTCGCAATCGCTCCGTCGCCTCGTTTCTTTCATCGTTTCCGGGCTTACGCCGCGGGCGGGCGCCAGCGCCCATCCCGATAGCATGAGCCTGCATGATTGGGCCGATCTGCCCCCTTATCATCCCGCAGTCGACCGCGCGCCGTGCTGAGGCCATAATCGGGCGCTTGAAGGGGAGGGAGAACGCCCGCACGGGCCCCCGCCTTCAAGGAGATCGTTTATGATCCGCACCTTTGCCGCGCTGACCCTGCTCGCCCTGGGCACCGCATCGCTTGCCGCCCAAGAAGCTACTCCAGCCGCTCCGGCGGCCCCGGCCGCGCCGGCCAATATCGTCGTCGACCCGCTGGCGCCGATCGATAACACGCCGAAAAATGCCAATCTGCTGACCGGGCTCTATGCCACCAAGGCCGTGATCGAATTGTGCAGCGTCACCGTCGATCCCGCCGTTTTGGAACGCATGACCGCCGATCAGCGGCGCTTCGAGACCGGCATGGGCATCGATGCGGCCGGCGGCGACAAGGCCTATGAGGGGATCAAGGCCGATGTCGAGCGCACCACGCCCGATTGCGCCGAAGCCAGCCCCGACCGGCAGAGCGTCGATGCGGTCGTCTCCATCTATGCCAATCAGGGCGCAGCCGCCGCCCCCGCCCCGGTAGCCCCCGCCGCCCCCACGACGCCGCCCGCTGCCCCCGCGGCAGAAGCCC